>DASSOT010000053.1:0-44633 GCA_035700225.1 Saccharimonadales bacterium (SeqCode) | reverse complement strand
TTTTAAATTATCGAATATATTTATAGCCGTGGTCTTGGTTGGGATATTGGGGCAAATTTTGGCCATAATTGTACCTGCGGTAGGTGGAGCAAAAGAACGTATCCATGACTTTGGGGCATATACTATGGCCTTCATGCTTATTCCCGCCTCCCTGTTAGTTGCTTTGGGTCATGTACCGCTAGGGGTTAAAATCTTAGCATTTCTTTGTACTTCCTACATGCTGGTTAGTATGACCCTATTCTTTGCGATTCCTAGCCTGTCCTCGCGCTATCTTTACTTCCAGGCAGCATATATATTAGTTTTTCATACGGTCATTTTGGCTAGCACCTATCTAGCCTAGACTTGCATAGTAAAATAGAATTATGACAATGACGAAGACAGCAATCTCCGAAGGCGTGGTGCATAAGCTCCCGGATGATTTGCGAAAAGCACTGGAGGCCGACGAATCCGCGCTGGAGCGATGGGAAGATTTGACTCCCCTAGCGCGCAACGAGTGGATTTGCTGGACTATCACGGTTAAACAAGAAAAGACCAGGAAAGAGCATGTCAAGCGGACGATTACAGAGCTACTTGAAGGAAAGCGCCGTCCCTGTTGCTGGATAGGTTGTATTCACCGCAAAGACAAGAAAATAAGCCCATCCGTCAAATGGGCTCTTAATAAATCCAAACCTAAACTCTAGCTGGTAGTGTTGGCACGGGAGGTTCTATAGGAATTCTTTGGATTTGATCATTTAGCACTGGGCTTAAGCTGACTTTAAGTAATCCATTTGCAACGTTTCCAGGATACATAGGCGTATTCCATTTGCCGTCTTTTTGCTCCCTGGCCACAGGCTTGCTTATTTGAGGGCTGGTCTTTGGAGTGGTAATAGCGCTTTTAACCCGAGCCAAACTCCGTACTTTGCCCGCCTCGTCCACGAGGTCTTCTGTAAATAGTTGAACACCTTCATTTTCTTCATGTGCCCGAATTACATTTTCTCGGCCTTCTCCTCCTATTTCTACTACATCCAAAGTAAACCTCGGTTTTATTCTCGGTGTTTTTCTATTTTTAGCCCCAAGGCTAAATGAAGCATTCAATAAGAAGACGTTTCCGCCTAAAGCGGTTCTTCCTACGTCTGCCCCTTCAGGTATGTAAAGTGCGTCCGATGATACCTCGAAAAAAGAAGGAACCTTACTGGGTCGAGCTGAAGCTGTCAGGTGAGAAAAATCTTCGCCCACTGCTCTTGGCTCTATCTTTCCTTCTTCATCTACCAATTCTAAGTATTGCTGTAAGCCTTCTGTTAGCCAGGAGGGCGTGGCTGGCTCGGTTAAGTGCTGTACGGGAGCAGATTCTGGATAATAATAATCATCTTCATAATCTCCTCCGCCCCAATGCCTTTCCCATGCTCCAGGGTTTCTTCTTTCTATATCACACCAGGCATTGATGTAACCTCGCATGTTCATGGAAAACTCTCCTTAATGCAATGTTACAAATTTACAATAAAATTAAAGAGAGGTCAAAACTATTGTATGGATTAAATTGGTTTGAAGACTATATCACCTTTTAGATGAGGTTTCTTGCCTGTCCGGTAACCTAATTTTTCATAAAAACCAACATAGTCAGGGTGAGGCTGTCCAAAAGTTTCAGTTGCGTTTAACCTGCTCGCTTCTTCTTCTAGCATAGATATGATTTTTATACCAAGACCCCGCCCTCTTTCTTTGGGTGCGACTACTAAATTAAGAATCAGCGCGCTTTTGTCCGGTTCTTCCTCGACTAATAGTAGGCCGCCTGTTCCCACGACATCCCCGCCTGAATTAATGGCGGCTAAAGCAAACTTTCCTCCCAGCTCTAAGTCAAGAGTTTCTCGTAATTCTTGCTCTGTCGGTTCGGGCGTGTCGTAAGTGCCCAACAGAATCAATCTTGCAGTTTGCTCTGCTATATCATCTCCCATTTCGGGATTATCAATCTTAACAAAATTTATTTCAGGGTATACATCCGTCATTACATAAATAATAAAATAAAAATAACCATAAGTCAAACGAGGGAATCTGGCTGGCGGTAATTTCTAAGATTGTGCTGGCGGTTGAGCAATAACGTCCGTCGGAGCATTTTTACTGATAATTTGTTCTACCAAGGACCGCCGGGCTATCAGTTCTTCTAGCTCTAGGCCTTCAAAGGTCTGAAATACGTCAGGTTTAGCCGTAAATGTTTCATCCATGTATGCATCAAAAGGCGCGGGTTCATCAAGTATAGGATCAAATGCTGTTTCGTCGCCTACACATATCAGGTGCGCTCCCCACTTTACCACTCCTCCGAAGCGTTTAGGTACCAGTGGCGGTCTTACGCTGGAGTTCTCGGCTCCTTTTCCGCGCAGATCTACTACCGTCAAGTCTTCTATATCGTCAGTTGAATCACGCAGAATTTTTGCGATATCTATGGCTATAAGACCGCAGGAAAAAGGGTATCCTTCCATCTTTTTAATTTCGTGTTGAATTTTTCCCACATATTCACCCAGTTCGGGCGTGTCATGAAAACTTCGCATTATGGTGTAGCTTCGGCCACTACTGGCGCGTTGATGATTCTCTGTAGAATCTGGCCGGCGTCTTCTTTTAGGGCCAAGTATCTTTCAAGTGTTTTTTCGGGCCCTGCATCACTGGGGTTAAGGATTACTTGCAAAGTAGCATCTGCAACCTTACTAATAGGATGATAAGCTCCCTCGTCATAGACATTCAGCCAAAATGAATCGTGGCGGAACAGCTCATTATCACCTTCTGCATCCAGACGTTCAACGCGTAACATCAAAGACGTAACACCGTTAAAAAGCACGTATGGCATTACCTGGCATTCCCTGTTCTGGCTAGGGTTCACTTCTCTGTCGGGCATTACAATCCGGAAATCCTGATTGCTACGGTTGCTCGAACCTGTTCCTTCGGGTCCGGATTCATTTTCCGAAGGTTGTGGAAGCTCTATATCAATACCAAGCCTTTTGAACATCTCAGCAGTAGTTTCACCACTTCCTTCTCTAAATTCTCCGTGCATGGTCAATGCAAGCGGAATATCCAGCTTGCCCATCATTGCGGGTCGTTCCTCGGCCTTAAATTCTACGGCGTCTTCGTCGTTTGAGAAAAAGAAACCATCAAATACCGGTAGCTTTTCGTCCTGTAGCACTACTTTGTTTCTCGGCGATAATTCCAATATTTCCGCCGCGGATATTACTTCCAAACCTTCTTCTGGCATGAACATAATTTTATACTTTACTGTTCAAAACGTCAAAGTCATTTTTGAGAATAATACCAAGAGGATTTCACAGCTTGAGCTCAGATATAGCTGTTAAAATAATGGTGTGAAGAGTGCAATCATTATCTTGCTGGTATTAGCCGTAGGAATCTTGGGCTACTTGCAGTTTATTAAGAAAGATTCGCCCAATACGAATAATAGCGGAAGTCAGACTACCAGCACCCAGAAGCCCGAGGCAACCAGCGGCAAGACCATCGATCTTTCAAACCGGGGATTGAGTGAGTTTCCGAAAGATATATTAAACAATAGCTCGGTAACCACCCTTGATGTAAGCGGCAATAACCTGACAGGCGCTTTGCCTGCCGAGATACGCATGCTCACCAACCTTGAAGTGCTGGATGCTTCGGACAATAAGATGACAGGCATACCCGCCGAAATCGGACAGCTAAGCAAACTGCGTGTCGCAAATTTTGCCAACAACGATATATCCGGCCTGCCTCTGGAAATCGGCAATCTGAAAAATCTTCAGACGCTGGATTTGCGAGGCAACCCGAACGTATCCAAATACGACATCAGCAAGATACAGCCAAAAATTCCAAATGCAGAAATCCTAACTGACTAGGTCTAAATATAAAAAAGGGCCTTCTTACGACATGCCCTTTTTATTTTGGTTCCTTAAATCTGGGCGATAATCCAGATTGAACCGGCAACGGCCAGGAAAAATAACCCCAAGCCCACCGGAGAACCCCAGCTGAACCACGAGCCCCATGATCGCCAATGTTTATGCGACCGCTCGTACCAGTCCATCTGCTCTTCTTTTGTCATTTTCGACATAGCATGACTCCTTATTAGTTAATAATGAGCCTCATAATCTTTGTTCGCCAGTGAATAGTTGTTCCTAGAGACCAGGCTATCCATAATTCTGGGCTTATCAACGCCATTATTATAGCAAATAAGGCTCTTCCGGAAGGTTTTCTATCAGGGCCCGCGATACACTGGTTCTAACTGAAACCCAGAGGGCTTAGAAGCGTTCAGTTCATTCAGTTGTCCTATGACATCATTGTATACATCCAGTAAAACAGTTCGCTTTAATAAATTCCTAGTCAGATTTTTGTGCTGGTTAAGCCTTCCGACTGATCGGGCTAGCATTCTTTCTTCATTTTCAGTAAGCTCGCCAGGCTTAGTGGTCAAATCATAGACCCTGAAGTAATCATCCGATAATCTATCCCCTAAATCCGTATTAGGTGATTCATAGCGTTGGCGTATATCGTCGATTTCATCGACTTCCCGGCCGATTATTTCATGTATAGCAGGATCTAGCATTAGATATTACGAGGGAGTTTGAGCTAATTGACCGAGGCTTTCCATTGCGACGCCAAACAAGCGTTTTTCCCGTGCCGTTAATTTGCGGAATACTATTGGCTTAAACACGCTCTTAGCATCTTTTGAGGCTTTGGTCCCTCCTACGTTACCAGCCCAACTGGACTTCACTAAAACATGCTCCCTCTCTTGTTTGCCTGTAAGCGCGTCCTTCATCGAAGCACCAGCGCTTAGAAATAATTCTTGGTGCTCCTGCCTAGCCGAAACGCCGAACCTTACAAGTTTGGTCCCCTGCAGGGCACTCAGTGCGACATGTGCCGTCGGTCCCCATGGCCAACTCATGCCAGCATAAGCGCCATCTACTACCTCTGTTTCGATTCGTATTTTTTGCCTTTCAAATTCAACTGTGTCATCGGTTTGTGTTACTGCATTAGGATAATCACGTACCATGCCGTATGTTCCCTGAAATGGAGCTACAAGATCGCTGGCTTCGGCAGATTTGCCTTGATACTGAAAAGCGCCCCCCATTAAAGAAAAATAAAGATCTCGTTCTCTCTTATTTTCGTAAGAACTTAAATCTGCACCAGGTGCAAACAATTGTTCCATATTTGCCGCAGAAAGACTTGGCATAATTTACTCCTTAAAACTATGGTGCAATGATTGTGCCAGTATCTAATCAATTTTGCAAGCAGTAGGGCTTTACGCTGGCTGTGTTGCCTCGCCCGGAGAAATGTCTCGGTAATGAAAAATAACCTCAGCCATAGGCTCGCCTTCCTCCGCGTCTCTTATGAAGAATAGCATTGAGCCGACAGACTTGAAACGAGGTGCTTCTTCAAGCTTGCCTCGTTTGACGTCGTGTAATTCAACCAGAACAGGTTTTTCTATGGGCACTATTCTCAGATGATGTTTCATGGTTAGTTTGAGAACAGGCGCAACAAGGTCTAATCCATCGGCGTTAGCGCGTAATAGGTTCGCACATGCATGCTCTGTGTCGGGGGCTGAAACATGCGGAATCAAGTGTCGCGCCCTATCATTTACGCTCGGTTCCCTTGTATTAAATTCCATCATTCCATAGGCTACGCGGTGACCGTTATCTACCTGCTGTGGTAGCACCAGGCTGGTCAGAAACCTGGGGTGAACCCGGTGTTGCTCGGGGATATCTTCAACAGGAATAAAGTCTAGTTCCCTAACATCTTCAATGGGTGTCATCCCAATATTTTCTAAACCTAAAGCAGACTTTTGGGCTTCGAAAGACTCTACAGGCTTAGGCAACGAGCTTGCAGTTACTAAATCACTCATTATCAAAAACTCCTAAAAATTCAGGAAATTATATACATAAATTTATAATTTGTCAAAAACTGGTTATAAATTAAAATTTTAATACTTTTCGGGGGAAGGAGGATTCGGGCAGATTTCTATATCCATAAACGACGGTAGTTTTATGGGGCCTATAGCTCTTGGTTCTTTAATTACTCCGTCACATTTTGCAGGGCAGGCGCTTTCAGGACTTTGGGCCGCCCTAGTCCTTGCTACCATTTGGACAGCAACCACGCTAGAGTCTTTTAATGCCCCGTTTTTAATCATTTCTCTCATGATTGTTTCATATGTACTGTGTTCACGAATCGGACAAATTCTTACTTGCTCTCCCTGTTCCATACCCATAATTTACCAGACTATACTTTAGACCGTTTCTCTTGCGTTTCTGAACCACTCCTGGGTTCCCAGGGGCTCATTAAATGTGAAGAAATATAAGCCGTCTATTCCATCCGAGTCAGTTGTTTCTTGCGCAAGTTCGTTAAGAAAGTTGTAGGGGTTAAATAGACTCCGAGCGTTCGAGCGTCCTCTTGCGGACATTTCCGAACCCGTTTTCAGAAATTGTACGGACTCACCCACTCCGCATGCCCCGCTATAATTAATCAGTTTGTCTATGCCGATTGGCCCTGGAACACCAATTTTAGCTGGCAGGTTCACTCCTTTGCTTCTAATCTGTCGTATCCATGATGCTACTGTCGACGGGTCAAAGCACATCTGTGTCACTATATACATTTCTGCCTCGGTTTGTTTTGCAAAGTCCTGTTTATCCACGAGGGCTTGATCAAGTATATGGCCCGGAACCTGGGGATGTCCTTCGGGGTGTCCTACTACACCTATCTCGCCGAAAGTAATTCCGTTATCACGTAAATCTTCCAGTAGCTCCAAGGATGATGCATAGGTCGCAGTATCACCGTCATTATCCCCGTTCATGACGAATATATGGTCAACCGAACATCTTTTCAAAAGATTGCCTACTTCAAAGGCCTTCTGTCTATCGATTCGTGAGGCGGAGATATGCGGGATAACACTTCTTCCTTCCCCGACAAGCCCCAAGGAAAAGTCCGTTGTCGTATCTATATTTTCTGATTGCAGATTAGTGATGCTGTGATGAGTTTCCAACGGTATTGCTTGAAGGGCGCCCATTGATGTTGAGTTTGGCAACATCTCCAACGTTGGAGAACTAAACCAGCTCTCCAATTGTTTTTCTACCCCTGTTTCTGGCATAAATAAAAAATATCATCAAAATGGCATTTTAGCAATGTAAGACTACTAGGCAAAAAATGCTGGAACATTGCACGATAAGGCCTTATGATGGAAGCCTGCAATTTAATCGCGCGATACGCTAGTTCTAGCTGAAAGTGGTGTGCTTAGTAAAATTACACGTCTACTTTTTTGCCTTCTCTGTCAAAGATTACCAAAGCTTCAGGCTCGTTTTTTAGCTTGTTCATAGCCAAAGCCCTGGCTAATAATAATTTTTGGGGTGAGTTCCGCTCTTTAAAGCCTGCCATCGCAAATCTAAGTATTGGCCTGAACCAAGCCCTTATTTCGGGTGCTGTATACTGCACGACTTCAGCGGTGTCTGCTGTATCCGGGTCGAAAAGATTATCTACAGGGGTATCTTCGTAGGCTCGCTTGACAAGAACGCGCCCAGTGAACATAAACCGTTGGCCCAAAGTGGTTTTATCTGCGGCATTTCTTTCAATTGCCGTTTCTGCCAATGTGGGAGAATCCATAAACTAAAAATACAACAAAAGTGGTACTTCGTCAAACATACTTATGTCCCTAAAACTAGGCTACTTGTTCCTGAGCGGCTTGTATTTTTTCAACATGAGACAGAAGAACTTGATAGGTTAGGTCGGTCGGGCCGAGAATTATGGCACGCCGACAAGCACTCATAATTTCTTGAAGTTCCTTAGGATTGGAACTTTTGCTTCTGTTTATGCGCGCGGCAAGATCATAAGCCATTTTTTGTCTAAGTTTAGGATGTACGCTGATGCTACGTTCAATGGCTTTCGCATATGAACCTAAAACTTTACCTTCATCTTCCATCCGGCCATATATGCTTACTAAAGCTAAGCGAGATGCGAAAGTATCACTTGAGGGTTCATTTTCGAGAATTGCTTCAATCTTTTCAGCGGTTTCGGTAGCCTCCTGCCGTTGACCTAATTCTAGTTGCATGTCGCCAAGTCCGAAGTATGCTCTTACATTGCTCGGGTCCTTTTCAATGGCATACATGAATGTTTCGCCAGCTTGAACAAATCTTATTCTACCCTCACCTTCCAGGCCTTTAGCGGGCGGAGGAGTATAGCCTCCAAATTCATAGCCATCCGTATCTACGCAGTAATTATAAAAAACATGTCCTTGCGCGGCTAAAGCATACCCCAGGTCGGTTGCGTCGTTTGATGAAAGGTCTTGTCCTTCGGCTCCTGCTTTTTCCTGGGCTTGCTTAAGTAATTCAAACCCTTCTATAAACTCCGTCCTACCGATGCAAACATTGGCAGTTCTAGCTAATTCACCCACACTTAATGTTGCTAGTTGAGCTTCGCCCAGAGCCGGGCCAATATCCATCTCTTTTCTTTCAAAAGATCCATCAGGCATTATTTAATCATAATACTATTTAATTGTGTATTTGTCAAGTATGCTATCCATATGTGAACATCAAACGCTGTCGGGGTTGCCTCTCGAGACTGGCACAGGGATATAAAATAAGCCCACAAATGTGGACTGATTTTATATGGCTCCCGGGGCCGGACTCGAACCGGCAACCTTGAAGTTAACAGCTTCCTGCTCCACCATTGAGCTACCCGGGATTATCTAACGGCACTAAGGCCGATTACAGGGTGTAATTATACCCGTTTTGTTTAACAGATGTAAATATTAGCATGTTTCCCCTTTGTTGACACCTGTTGGCATACACCATATTATTAAGGTAAGATAAACTTAAGCGAAAAAAATATGGACAATTCAAATCCGGATAATCAATTTACCAATAGACCTAACATTCCGGAGACACAGCCGCCGCCCGACCCCAACAGGTTCGGTTCTACCCAGCCATCCTCCAGCCAGCCACAGGCACCACAGCCCCAGCAAGAACAGAGGCCGATGGCGCGCCCTGATATCCCCCAAGTGATATCTAACAACCAGAAACCGAAAAGACGCTGGCGCAAAGTACTCATCACTCTGCTGGTGATAGCAATACTCGCAGTAGGCGGATGGTTCGCTTACCAGAAGTTTTATAACGAAGAATCAGACAGCACCGCCGCGGTCAAGCGGGAGAGCAAGGACATACCAAGCCTTAGCATAGGCTTGGAAGAGGTTGACTATGGCAGTCTTTACCCGGATATGGGCACCAATGAATACAGCTTTCTGGTCAATGCGCAGATATTTGAAGGACTAGTGCGTTATGAGAACAGAAGCAAGATAGTGCCTGCTTTGGCGACGGATTGGAGCAACCCCGACAGCAAGACATGGGTATTTACCATCAATAAAAATATCAAATTCCATGACGGCAACACGGTTACTGCAAAAGATGTTAAATACAGCTTGGACAAGGTGATAACAAGCAAGTCTGATCTGGCTGATACGTTCGCCAGCACCATATCATCGGTGGAAGTCATAGGGCCCGATAAGGTAAGGATAGCTACCACGGACGCCGACCCTACCCTGCTGAATAGGCTAGCTTTTCTATACATAATCGACGATGAACTGCCCAAGGGCCAGGACCCGAGCATGGCTGGAACAGGCCCCTACTACGTGAAGCCCGGTACAAAGACCAGTCACACAGAGGTACAGCTGGCCGCTTTTGATAATTATCACGGAGGAAAGCCGAAAACCCGCGAGCTTAGCTTTGGCAGTGAAAAGAGCGTAGACGCACTGATAAAAGCTTTTGATGATGGCAAATACAATATCATAGGCACGGTTTCTCCGGAGCGGGCTGACACTGAGAAAGGCGCATATAAATTCGTGTCCGTCGAACCTGATGTGCATTTCATTGCCTTCAACACTGTAAGGGAAGGTCCTCTGCAGAAGAAGAAAGTACGCGAAGCGATACGCTACGCCCTAGACCCTTTGGCTATAGGACGGGCCCGCGATAATGAAGTGACGCCGCTAAGCCAGATGATTCCTGAATCCATACCAGGGTATAACCCGGCGATTGCACCGTATGAACAGAATACCGAGAAGGCCAGGAAGCTATTGAAAGAAGCCGGTTATCCTGATGGAGTAACCCTGACATTTTCTACCTCGGATACGGATAAGTCTACGAACGAGTTCGTAAGTCAGCTAAAAAAAGCTGGCATAACCCTGAAGATAGACCAGCATAATGATTTTGATGAATTCATAGATTACTTCTTATCCGGTAAGCCTGAAATGTACACCGTGGACTACTCCAGTGACACCTTGGACGGTCTTGATATCTTCCGGACCACTATCTCTGAGGCATATTATAAAAACCCTGAGTTTTATCAGACTTTGGACAAAGCCGGAGCCACTATCGACCCGGCGACCCGCTTGAAACTTCTGCAGGATGCCGCCCTGATTCTGGATAAGGACATCCCTGTCGTGCCGCTTAGCACCGAAGACAATCTGTGGCTTATGGATAAGGACTACAAGATAACCCAGGATATGCCCAGCTCATACATATCAGTCTATTTCTACAAAGTGCAACAGAAGTAACGAAAAAGGGCTATGCGCTTTAGTATACGCATCAAAGTTATAGCCGCGGTCAGCTTATCGCTTATATTGATATTCACCTTCATAGCCTACATGCTGGTACGCCAGAATACCGTCAGGTTGAGAACCAGCCAAAATGAGCAGACCAAATCATTTGCGGCATTGGCTACGAAGCCTATCGGCAATACCTTTGCCGTATACAAGGATTCAGGGCGTATCAGGATTACCCAGCAGGTTAATAATTTTTTGGAGCTTGACCCTGATCTTACGTCCATAAGCGTGGTTTCTGTGGACGGAACCGAGCTTTATAACAACACAAGCAAGGAACAGGGCCCACCGTTGGAGCAGAAACTGGCGGCCTCCTTCGACGCTGTATATGTAAAGAACGAAAAAGGCTACATAATCAAGGCCGTACAGCCCTACTTTGAAGAGTCTGGTGCGCATAGATATTCGGTGGTGTATCAGTTATCGACCAACCGTGCCGAACAAAACCTGAAAGATGTGGTGAGCCTGATATTGTATGCCGGCGCAGTTATTTTGATAGTAAGCATAGTAGGCACGAGCCTTTTGCTCAGCCATCTTTTTATAAGGCCGCTTCGAAAAGTCAGCGAGTCGGCGAATATCATAAGCTCGGGCGATTACGACCACCAGGTAGCTACTGGTAGAAATGACGAGATAGGCGACCTGGCCTCATCTGTCGAGAAAATGGCGGACTATTTGAAGGCCGATATCGTCAAACTGCGCGAGCTGGACAAGATGAAAAGCGAATTCATGATGATAGCCTCGCATAATCTGCGCACGCCCATAACCATTATCCAGGGCTACATAGACCTGGCCAAAGACGTAGATTCATCTGACGAATTGAAGAATATCATCAGCACCATACAGGAGAGCGTCGTAAGATTGCACCTGTTGGCAGAGAACGTCCTGACCATCTCTACTCTGGAGGCTGGTAAGACGATAACCCACAAAGATACCACGCAGATGACGAAGTTTATCAATGCTATGGATAAGGAGTTCGGCCTGCTTGCCACCAAGAAGGGGCTGAAATGGGAATTCACCAGCGAAATACCTGAAGATGTAAAGATGGAACTGAGTGCGGCCAATATGCGCAGTGCTCTAGGCAACCTTATAGACAATGCCATCAAGTTCACCAAAGCGGGTGGAACTATAACGATAGAAAGCCGCGTCGAGAGTGGCAATGTCGTGTTCAAAGTAAGCGACACCGGAGTGGGTATCAGCAAATCAGAAATGCCGAAACTGTTTACGAAATTTCATAGAGGCACCAGTACGCTCAGCTATGATTATGAAGGCATCGGTATAGGCTTGTACCTGAGCAAGCTGATAATAGAAGAACATGGCGGCAAGGTGGAAGCCGAAAGCGAACTGGGCAAAGGCTCGACCTTTACCGCTTATCTGCCCGTCAACAACCCGCAAACGAACCCCGAAAACTAAACCAATTCATAAACCCACCCCTGTAAAATGCGTTCATATTTTACGCTATCGCGCGTAATATGGGCGTATTTATGTTGAAGTTACCGGGTTCAGTTATTATGGCTAAATTTTTAACGAGGTTTTTCTAACTAGCTCTAGCGGGATTTCAGCGCTCGGTTCACTTCGCGTTCAACATCGCGCTTCTTGATAGTCTGGCGCTTGTCGTAGCGCTTTTTGCCTTTCCCGGCGGATATCCTGAGCTTTATATATCTACTTTTTGTCAGAAGATCCAGGGGCACAATAGTCATGCCCTCGTCCTTTGCCTTCAAAAGAGCGTTCAGTTCCCTCTTTTTTACCAGGAGTTTGCGCGGGCGGGTCTGGTCTTCCGGCGGTATTGTGTATCCGTTGGCGCTGGTCACGGTAGCGTTTATCAGCCACAGTTCGCCGTTTTTTACGGTCACGTAAGCGCCTTTCAGGTGGCCGTGGCCCAGCCTCAGAGACTTGGTCTCCTTGCCCGTCAAGGAAATTCCGGCAATAAGAGAGTCGCCGAGCTCGTAATCGTAACTTGCCCGTCTGTTGGAAATAGTCTTTACCGGTGGTTTCTTTGACTTCTTGCTCACTTCAAACATTATCGTTTATCTTGATGAAAATTACAATAGATGTTATAATATACATCATAATGGCTTTATACGAGGCATACCAAAGAGAATTGAGCGCCGGCGACCTGCTAAGTCCGGACTTTATGGAGCAGGCTTCCGACACCCTGCATAGGTGGGGTGCGATGAGCGTAGAAGACGTGCTTGGCCAGATGCCCGGGGAAAGGGTCATCGACTTGGGTGAGCGGGCTACTTCCTTGGTAGTCGTGGAGCCTGATAAGGGCGTAGAAGTTGACGAGGAACGCACGCTTACTCTGGGCCTGCCGCACAAAAACGGCTGGAGCCCACAGCACTTCATAAGGGCCAAGCTTTTACAACAGATAACGGCACCAAATTCGAGAATAATCGTCTTTCCGGATGACGGATTCCGCCACAATACGCATCGTTACACGGACAGCGACATACAGAAAATGAACGCAGGGAATGCCATGCCGATTGCCGAAACGCAGATGACGGCTCTGGAATCCGTAGCAGGCGAGCTCGGTTTGAGAAGCATACTGGCCAGCGGATATTCAAAGGCCGGGCGGTCTGCTCTGGGGCTTGCGGCGGCGGGTTCTTATATCCTGGAAGTCAAGAAGGTTAACGCCGATGAAACGCCCAGCGAAGAAGGCAGAGGCTTCGTAAGGCTTGGGCTGGACTTCATGACATCGGGAGCGGACGTCAGCGGAGCGGCCAAAGCTTCGAACATCCCCGCTCTGCACAAGATAATGCGCCCCGGCGAGCTTAATAAGGACTTCGTAAAATTCGCCTTGACGAACGCGAACCCCGGCAACCTTAAAGACGTGAGAAGCATGACCGGTTCAGCAGATTACCTTATAAGACGGGCTGTCAGGCAGATAGGCCCAGAAAACGTCAAAATAGGTTACATAGAAGGAAGCAAGCTTTTTGACCCTAACACGGTTCCGCTTGAGCTTTTGGGCGGGATTGAGCTTGAACATTACGCGGGCGAAGGCTTTTTCGGCCATGCTTCCGGCGACAATGTGGTATTGCACGCCGCTATGGCAAATCGCGGATTGAACGGCTAGTTGACGGTACCGTCGTACTGGGCAATCTTGGCTTTACCGATGTTCCACAGACTTGGGTCATTCGCCTTCACTTTGCGCCAGTACCACCATTCAACGCCCCAGAGGTCCATGGTGCGCATGCCGGTGCCCACGCCGTAGTCGAACCGGGGACCTAGATTGTCTGCGTTCAGCGATTTGTTTTGTTCCGGTATGGACTCTACGTCATTCATCTTCGGTATGGTCTTGCCGTAGCCCGTGCTGTCAGGCAACCAGGCTTCGGCCTGTAGCTCGTGTATGAAGGTGTTGTGGCCCGTGCTCAGCTCTTCCCCACCGGCCAAAAAGGCATAGAACCACGCCGGTATCGGATATTCGAAGTAGCGGTTGGTTACGGTCTTGTCCCACACTCTTTTATAGATGGAGGCGCCGTTGATATCCGCTCTGGGCTGTCCGATAGGCCAGCTGGGCACCGCGTTGTTACTGCGCGTCACTATCAAAGGTTTGCTGGAATCCTTTGATTTTACGAAGTTGAATTCATCAACCAGCCGGTCCCGGCTGAAGTCGGTGCAGCGCCCGAACACATTCAGAAAATATTCGTTCTCCAGCTGGTAGCTTACAAGTGACGGGCTGTCTTTGTATCTGTCGATGACTTTGCCCATGTAGACCTTGAGCTCTTTTGCCCAGACATCCTTAGGTTGCGAGGCGGCCCAATCCGGCATGTGGCATTCCGGCCATCTGGGTTGGCGCAGGCCCAGGGCTAACGTGACCTGTACGTTGTTTTCCTCGGCCATTTTGAATTGCCAGTCCAGGTCGGAAAAATCATACTTGCCCGGCGAAGGCTCACCGTCGTTCCAGTAGCTGACCAGGCGGAGCCTTTTAATACCCAGGTCTTTTATGACCGCATCCAGCGTTTCCTGCGGGTCCACGCCGAAACCTCGGGCATAGTCAGGTACGAACGTAGCGCCGATTACCAGCGGTTCATGCGAATGCTTGGCGATGTACCAGCGGGCTATACCGTACATACCGGCTACGGAGACTACCAAAAGAGAAGCGAATGTTATCAGCAAGCCTCTGCCCCACCTGCTCCTGGGTATGGCCAGGCCAAGCCAGTCCAAAAACACGTTCAGTCGGGCAAAGAAATTTTTGAAGGATTTATGCTTATTTTTCGGCATCTTTGACGTTTATTTGCTAATATTGGACTAATGGGTGCAAAACAAAAAGCTTATGCGCTTTCGATTATCATACCAGTTTACAACGAGGAAGACTATCTGGCGGATTGCCTGGATTCGATAGCGGAACAGACGGTAAAACCCCTGGAAGTAATAGTAGTTGACAATAATTCTACCGACGCTACGCCGAGGATAGCGAAAAAATACGATTTCGTAAGGCTGGTCAGGGAAAAACGCCAGCACCAGTCGTATGCCCAGCACACGGGCTTCGGCCTGGCCAGGGGCGGCATAATCGGCAGGATAGACGCCGACACTATATTGCCGGAAGACTGGGTAGAACGCGTGCTATCGCATTTTGAAAACGAACCGGATACGACGGTTGCCATAAACGGAAGCGGCAAAGCTTATGACGTATCCTTCCCCGAGGCCGGACAGTTCATATTCAACACATACTTCAGGCTTTCCAGCTTTTTTGCCGGGCATCCGCTGATGTGGGGCTCGAATTGCGCATTCAGGCGCAGTGCCTGGCCGTCCATAAAAGACAAGCTGTTGCTACGTGATGATATCTGGGAAGATTATGATCTTTCCTTTTGTCTGGCAGAACAAGGCCGGATTAAAAACATGAAGGACATAGACGTGCAGATTTCCTACAGGTCGATACATAAATCGCCCATCAGGACATTGAAGTATGAATTCCGCTCGGTCCGCACCTTTTCTTTCCGTCGAAGCGGGCTTGTTACGGCCATGTTCGGCTTGGCATGGAGCTCCGTACTTTTAGCCGGACCGTTGATATTCGCAGACTATTACATTTTTCGGCCAATCAGTAGCATACCCCGCGTCAGGATGTTTCTGGACAGGCTAGCGTATCTGGTTACGGGCGATTAGCCCAAAGCCCTTTTGACTTCTTCTTCGCTTATCTTGTTGCCGTCTATGATTATCGCAGGCTCATTCTTTTCGGGCGGTTCTATCTCTCGGACAAGCCTTTCAAAGATTTCCGGGTCCATATTGCCGAAAGGCCGGTGCCCCGGGTGCTGTGAAGCTTCCACGGTGGCTCTTTTTCTGGCTTCCTCGGCATCAGTTCTTACCCAGACCAGCTTCGCATTCGTACCGGTGCGCTTGGCAATATCGTACTTTTCCTTGCGGTGGCTGTAGCGGTTAAGATTGGCGTCATAGATGACGCTTTTACCGCTTTTCAGGGTGCGTTCGGTGATGTGGTCGAGCATCTTGTACATGTTTTCATGATCCGCCTCGGTTATATTGAGCGGATTGCGGAACATGCGCAATCGGAACTGGTCGCTGTTAAGATGAACTGCGCCTGTAACCTTGGTAATGAATTCAGAAACGGTAGTCTTGCCTGCGCCCGGATAACCGAGCATCAGATACAGGGTAGGTTTGCTCATCTAGCCCAACCCGCCTGACGGCCCGCGGGTGTCCGTAGGCGCGCTATAAGCTTTAACGATGCCCCGTAGAAATATATCGGTGAATCTTTCTCCCAGGGTTTCAGTTATTCTATCCTGTGCTTCTGCGATGGAACGGGGCAGTTTTTCTCCGGTGGTGGGATGAACTGCTACGCCAGCCCGCGCAAGCGTGAACTTGCTGTACTCCAGCTCCGTTACGGATTCTTCCGCGCGGGCTACGTTTTCCTCGACTACAGGATAAAAATCATGCGCCTCGATGCCTGTTTTGGCTGTAGTAAGGGGCATAGCTATCATATATATATTATATCAAAAAATACGCTAAAAGTCAATACCAGGGTTGGCTAAGAATCCGTCGTCGAAATGATGTTTCAGCTTGGTCATATCGGTGGCGATGTCGACCTTTTCCAGCAGTTTTTTCGGGAAATTCCTGCCGGTAAGGCACAGGCTGGTCTTTTCATGCTTTGCATCAATCAGTTTTTCCAGCTCTTTTTGCGAAATCAGGCCGTCATGCACGGCGTTGTTTATCTCGTCACAGATGACCAGGCCGTACTCGCCGCTTTTAACCGCGCGCAGAGCCTCATCGTAAGTTTCCCTCGCCGCCTGCTTATGCTGTTCTTCGCTGATGTTCTGAGCGCTCAGCTCGCCGGCCTTGTAAAAACCTTTGCCGCCCTTGTGGAAATAAAGCTGGTCTTTGAACAGAGGCTGTATATCGCGGATGAATACGTGCTCGCCTACCCCCCAGTATTTTATGAACTGGATGAAGGCTACGCTCCAGCGGTTGCCCAGAGCTCGGGCCAGCAGACCCAGGGATGCGCTGGTTTTGCCTTTGCCGTCGCCGGTATAGACCAAGACCACTGACTCCTTGTTCTTGTAATCTTCGAGTGCCATCGTGTCAGATAAGTTTCTTCTCGCGCAGAAGCAGGTCCAGTTGCGGGCGGTTGAAACCGATTATTATGTTGCCGTCGAAATCAATGACCGGTACGCCCAGTTGGCCGGATTTGTCTATGAGTTTCTGCGGTCCGTCGGGTATCTCGTCTACTTTGACCTCGTCATAATCTACACCAAGTCCGTTTAGATACTGTTTGGCGGCATGGCAGAAACCGCATGTGCGAGTGGAATAAATAGTTATCATACTTTAATTATAACAATTAAAGTCTAGGCGGCTTGTTCTCTGATAGGTGCTTCTTCGCCGGCGGACAGTTCTACGGGTTGGACGTTAGCCCGTTCTTCGGCGTTTGGAAACAGCAGTTCTCTGAGTTGCTTGACCTTGCCGTGTCCGTCAGGCCAGTACTTACCTATTACGAAAGAGGCGGTTTCCCAGTCATCTCTGACAAGTTCCACCACTTCGCCAACCGCCTTGATATCCGGCGCGCTGTTCATTATCTCGCTAAGCTGTCTGTGCTTCAAAGACGATCTTGCCTCGCTTAACACCGAACCAAGTCTTTGTTTGAAGCTTGCAGATTCCTGGACTGCTTTTTCCAGAGCCTCTCTCGCTTCTTCCAGGCTTTCCGAGCCCGGTATGAAGGAGTGGATGAACTCAATGCTTGAAATGTACAGGTGCGAATCCTGTTTGGAACGTCCGCCGACTATCTGAACGCCGTCTTCGTCGGCTTCACCCTTGACCAATATCTCGCGTGCCGTATCCAGGCCGCGCCGTTTGATTTCCTTAGCCGGCAATACTGAGAATTTCTCAAAACCTATTGAACCAACGAGCTCCTGTACCTTGGCCGTATAATGCGCGACGAAATCGGGTTCCGGTTCCGGCGTTTCCGGTACTGGTACGGGTTCGATGGGCGGAAGAATACTTTCTGCTTCAACCGGCTCCGGCTCGGTTTCTACTACCGGGTGCCGGTTGCCATTGGCCCTGAATTCTTTTCCGTACAGCGTCATCGCCAGAGTCCTGTCCATGACCCAGTTGTTTTTGTAAATTTCCTCGAAGTGGTCGATTCGGGCGTGTATGCGCTCTAAAGTAGTTTCATCGGTTTTTTGGCTGAAGCTGAGCGACCTGGCAAGCCTTACCGTGTCCGCGTTCGCCTGCAGTTGCTTGGCCACTTTTTCATCCATACCCAGTTCTTCGTCACAGGCTATACGGCTGAAACGGTTGAAAAGATTCACAGCGGTTCTTACCTGTTTTCTGTCGCCGTATCCGAGGCACATATGTAGAACCCTTGTAGCTCTCTCCTGGTTTTCCAGCATTAAAAGAAGCTGAAGCGCCTCGCCGATTTCTTTGAACTGTTCGATATTTTCCGGGGTGTCCTCAAAAAGTCTTGGCCCCCTGCCCAGTACACGGGAAACCCTGGAAGGCTGGTCCAGCGTACCGGCATGGATAAAGTCTTCGCCCGTCGGTTCTTTTCCAGCGAGCACAAGCGCGGTAAAGTAGCTGACTTCCTCCGGACCGAGGTTATACGCGCCTTCTTTCAATCTGGCATAAGCGTTTGGAAACCTGCCGTTCTTATGTTGCAAATCATTTATGGCTTCGTTCCGGGTTATAGCTTGGAACCTTAAGTCATCCCTGTCTCCTCTGCTAACATCACCGGCGGCTTCATATGCCGTTCCAAGGTTGTAGGTAAGATTGTCGATGTCTCTGCGTAAAACCTGGGCTTGGTGGGGTGCGTCTTCGAGCTCTTCAGCCAGCAGATCCGGTAATTGCAAAATTCTCGCAATATCATCAGCCGGGAATAGTTCATTCCCCTGAGGGTCGCGAGCTTCAATAGCTTGCTTGCCTGCTTCCACGCCTGCAGTTTCCGGACTCATTGGCGATACTATACCACATAAATAATCATAAAGCAACATTCTTGTAAAAATTACTTAAAATATCGTTGATACAAATAAACAGAGGTGGTATACTGCCGGAGAATGATGGCAAAAAAGACGGCCGAGCCGAAGGCGACACCGCAAATTAAGGGTGGAAAAACCCAAAAGAACACGTTCCTCATCATGGCTCTTGATATGAGCTGGCAGTTGGCGGTTGTGGTGCTGGTGCCGGTAATAGGCGGAGCCAAGCTTAGTAAGACAACCGGTACGAACGCATATTTGTTCGTCGGTCTTGCGTTGGCAGTGGTCGGCTCTACCGCGGTCATGTGGCGCGCCATGCAAGCCGCAAACCGCCTGCCCGTCCCGAAACTTACGCCTGCCGAAAGAAAGAAGATTCAGAAACAGTACGAAGAGGAGGATGAAGACTGATGCATAACATTGTTTCCCGCTTTGCCGAATCAAGCCCCGCGGTGCATGTAGCGCCCGCCGGCAATTTTCAGATTGGTGGCTGGACTATTACCAATGCGATGCTTTTGGGCTGGATCGTAACCGTCCTGATGATAGCTGGCCTGGTCTGGGCCGCACGCCGGGTGAAGGTACACCCGAGGGGCGGTATGGTGCAATATGTCGAGGCCGGAGTAACTTTCGTCAGCGACCTCGTGGAAAACGCCTTTGACGATAAGCGCATCGGCCGCAAGTATGTTCCATTCTTTGTTACGCTGTTCTTTATAATCCTCCTCAACAACTGGTCGGAGCTTATACCCGGAGTCGGTCCTTTGCAAGTAGGCGAACATCCGTTGTTAAGGCCTATGACCGCTGACTTGAACGCAACGCTGGCCATGGGGCTGGTGACCATGGTCTTCGTATATATCGCATCCATCCGCGAACTTGGCGGCTTTGGCAAATACATAAGACATTTCTTTATCGGCAGTCCGCTGAATCCGCTTTATCTCGTGATAGGGCTTATAGAGATACTCACCGACCTTACGCGCCTGCTCAGCCTGGCGCTTCGATTATTCCTTAATATCACCATCGGCGAAATCGTAATCTCGGTGTTCGCTTTTCTGGGCGGTATGCTGGCGCCCGCTAGCATCCTGTCGCCTGTCACTGCCCTGCCTTTTACATTGCTGGAGCTCGGAGTAGGTGCATTACAGGCGTATATTTTCATCATATTGGCTGTCAATTATCTGGCTATCGCAGTCAATCATTCCCAGCAACATGAGGAAGCACACTTGACCGAAGACGACCCAGCTGAAACAATAAAAAAGACAGTAAAAGTTTCAGGGGTGGCATAGTGGGTGAGTTTGTTTATGTACAAAGTAAAGTAAATAAAGGTAAATAAAGGAGAAGATATGATTTTACCAGTAGAAACATTAGCGGAAGCGACATCGTCCATGCAGTCGCTGGCACACGGCATCATGATAGGCGGCGGCTTTATAGGGCCAACCATAGGTATCGGCCTGGTCGGTGCAAGCTATCTGAGCGCAGTCGGCAGGAACCCGGAAGCTTCGAAGTTTCTAGGACAGGCTTTGGTATTCGTCGGTCTGATAGAGGTTTACGGACTTTTGGCCTTCGCATCAACATTTTTCGTCAAATAGGAGAAGTTAAGAAAATAGGATGATTACACACGTAACACAATTCGCGGCTGAAAACTCCGGTTCCGGTCTGGGGGCTCTTGGTATTGACGGCAAGGCGTTCATCATCCAGCTGGTAACTTTCGCGCTGGCTTTTTTGGTGCTGAAGAAATATGCTTTCAAGCCCATCATAAAGATGCTTGACGAGCGCAGGGATACCATTGAAAAAGGCGTCAAACTTGGCGAGCAGATGAAGAAAGAAAAAGCCGAGATGGATGCCAAAGTAGCCGACGCCCTGCACGGTGCACGCCAAGAGGCGGACAAGATAATCGCCGAAGCACAGAATACCGGCAGGCAGTCTATCCAGGAGGCGGAAGAAACGGCCCGCGCCAAGGCCGAGGATATGGTCAACCAGGCTAGCGCCCGTATCAAGCAGGATACGCTCGTTGCTAAGAAGCGCCTGGAAAAAGACCTGGCAGGCCTGGTTTCACAAGCTACGGAAGCCATATTGCGGGAGAAAATCGATTCCAAGAAGGATGCGGCCTTGATAGACAAGGCTCTTAAGGAGAATGCCGGCTGATGAAAACCCCGAGGCACAAGATAGCTGAATTTCTAGCCGAGCGGACTCTTCGCCAGGACGTAGACACTAAGGCTTTGAGCCAAGAGATAGCGGCATTTTTACTGGAAACCGGACGGACCGGCGAGCTTACTTCCCTGTCGCGCGACATCATGCAGAAACGGGCCCAAAAAGGCGTCGTCGAAGTGACAGCTGTAAGCGCCCACAAGTTGACGGCCCAGCTGGGCAAAGAGATCAAGGACAAGATACGCGCTTTTTACCCTGAAGCCAAGGAAATAGTCATCAATGAGGTGACGGAGCCGAATATGATTGGTGGAGTGCGGCTGGAGCTGGCAAACCAACAGTTGGATCTGACGGTTCGAAGCAGGCTTAACCGGTTCAAACAACTAACAACTTCTGGAAAGGATTAATCTAAAGTGAAAGACCTATCAATTAAAGAACTGTCCGACGACATTAAGACGGCTATAAATGAGCTTAAGAACAAGCCTGAGATGGAAGAAGTCGGCATCGTTACCAGGGTCGGTGACGGTATTGCCTGGATTTACGGCCTTAGGAACTGCGGATACAGCGAGATGCTCGATATCGAGGGCATAGACGGCCAGAATGTCACGGCTTTCGCGTTCAACCTGGGCGAAGAAGAGATAGGAGCCGTTCTTTTGGGCGAAGACCTGGAAGTCAAGGCCGGGGCCAAGGCCCGCTTGACCGGCAAGGTGCTGGAAATACCGGTAGGTCCGGAACTGGTCGGACGGGTTGTCGACCCGCTGGGCAATCCGCTGGACGGCGGCGAGCCTATCAAAACCTCTCAAACAAGCCGCGTAGAACGCTCTGCCCCAGCCGTATTGGACAGAAAAAGCGTTCATGAACCGCTGATGACAGGTGTTACTGCCGTTGACGCCCTGATTCCTATAGGCCGCGGCCAAAGAGAGCTTATCATCGGCGACAGGCAAACCGGCAAGACTGCTATAGCGGTGGATACGATGATAAACCAGGCCAAGCAGAAGACCGGCGTCGTAAACGTTTACGTAGCAATCGGACAGAAACTGTCTAAGATTGCGGCGCTGAAGGACAGGCTGGTCCGCGAAGGAGTGATGAAACAGACGATAATCGTCGCTACCGGGCCGTCCGACCCGGCGGCGATGCTTTACCTGGCCCCCTATGCCGGATGTGCCATCGGCGAATACTTCCGCGACAATAAAAAACACGCGCTTATAATCTATGATGACCTTTCCAAGCATGCGGTCGCTTACCGACAGATGTCACTATTGCTCCGACGCCCTCCGGGACGCGAAGCTTACCCGGGCGATGTGTTTTATCTGCACTCAAGGCTTCTTGAACGAGCCGCCAAGTTGTCGGATAAACTGGGTGCAGGAAGTTTGACCGCCCTGCCGATAATAGAAACCCAGGCTGGCGACATCTCGGCCTATATCCCGACCAACGTCATATCTATAACGGATGGCCAGATATTCCTTGAAACCAACCTGTTTTACCAGGGTATCCGCCCTGCTATCTCGGTAGGCTTGTCCGTATCCCGCGTAGGCGGCGCCGCACAGACCAAGGCTATAAAAGCCGTGGGCGGCGGTTTGAAGCTGGAGCTGGCACAGTTCCGCGAACTGGCCGCTTTCAGCCAGTTCTCTACCGACCTGGATCCGGAAACCCGGCAGACCATCGAACGCGGCCAGCGCTTGACGGAGCTTTTGAAGCAACCCCAGTTCAGGCCTTATGCCATCTGGGAGATGTACTCTGTGCTACTCTCAGCGAACGAAGGCTGTTTTGACGATATACCGCTTGAGAAAATCAAAGCCGCCGAAGATGCACTGCTACGTGAGCTGAAGAAGAATACCAAGCTGATAGAAGCCATCAACACAGGCGACAAACCTACGGACGTCCAGAACGAAACCATAGTAAAGACCGCCCGCAAAGTAGCTGAAGGATATAAGAAGGCCGACAAGACCGCTAATAAAAAGTCCGAGGCGAAAGGCTGATAACGCATGGCTAATACCATAACCTTAAAACGGCGGATAAACTCCATAAAGAACACCAGGCAGATTACCAAGGCTATGGAGCTGGTGAGCGCCAGCAAGATGCGCAAAGCGCAGGCTCAGGCCGCCCAAAGCCGGGACTACCGCAATGCGGCTAACAGCCTGCTACTACGATTGAGCACCATGTCAGAGGTTGAGAGACAGCCTTTGTTCAGAAAGCGCAAAATCAAGACCCGCCTTTACGTAGTGATAACCAGCAACAGCGGATTAGCCGGCGCCTACAACGCAAACGTGCTTAAACTTCTGACCCTCGGTATCAAGGAAGACAAAAAAACCGGAGTAAAAAGCCAGGTGGTGACCATAGGCAACAAGGCGGCTCAATTCGTAAGGCGCCTGCAGAACGTAGAGCTTCTGGCCGCGTACCATGCCTTTGGCGATGAGCCATCCGCCAATGACCTTCGGCCGGTACTGAACATGCTGGTGGATACCTTCAGGGATGAAAAAGTTGATGAAGCGAGGGTGCTTTACACCCAGTTCGTTTCCCAACTCAACCAGGTATCACAGCATCAGATACTTCTGCCGGCACACGCCGAAGAGGGCCAGGACAACGGCCCGGCTTTGAGCAACTTTGAGCCGGACGTGGAAACCGTACTGCATCATACCGCCGTAAGGCTTATTGAGGCCCAGCTTTGGCAGGCGCTTCTGGAGAGCCTGGCAAGCGAGCATTCCATGCGCATGGTAGCCATGAAGAATGCTACGGACAATGCCAACGAGCTGATAGATGATTATACATTGGAATATAATACTGCCCGCCAAAGCGCCATCACGCAGGAACTGGCTGAAATAAGCGGCGGCGTAGAAGCGTTGAAAGATTAGGAGGAATAATGCCAACAACGACGACAGAAAAAACTAAAAAAGGGACGATAATACAGATAGTAGGCGTGGTGGTAGACGTAGAATTCACCGCCGACAAACTGCCGCCCATATATAACGCACTTGAGGTTGAACTCGAAGGCAGAAAACTGGTTCTTGAAGTAGCCCAGCACCTGAGCGAGTCCACCATACGGGCAATCGCTTTGGGCTCTACCGACGGGCTGAAAAGAGGCCAGGCTGTTGCAGACACCGGCGGAGCGATACAGATGCCTATAGGCGAAAAGACGCTCGGCAGGATGTTCAATGTTACCGGCCAGCCGATAGACGGCAAATCCGGAGATTTCAAGCAGACTTCGTCGATACACAAATCACCCCCTCCCCTGGTAGAACAGTCCGGAAAAATTGAAATATTGGAAACCGGGATAAAAGTCATCGACCTGATAGCGCCTGTAGTCAAGGGCGGAAAGGTCGGCCTCTTCGGCGGCGCCGGCGTGGGCAAGACCGTGCTTATCCAGGAGCTCATCAACAACATCGCCAAATTCCACTCAGGATATTCGGTATTCGCAGGTGTCGGCGAACGTACCCGCGAGGGTAATGACCTCTACGGCGAAATGCAGGATGCCGGGGTATTGAAGAATACTTCGCTGGTCTTCGGGCAGATGAACGAGCCGCCCGGGGCGCGTTTGCGCGTAGGACTTTCCGGTCTGACCATAGCCGAAGGCTTCCGCGACAAAGGCAACGACGTATTGTTCTTTATCGATAATATTTTCCGATTCACCCAGGCAGGAGCCGAAGTATCCGCTCTGCTGGGCCGCTTGCCTTCAGCAGTGGGCTACCAGCCGAACTTACAGCAGGAAATGGGCGCACTTCAAGAGCGCATCACTTCCACCCGCGAAGGCTCGGTAACGTCCGTACAGGCCGTCTATGTGCCGGCTGACGACCTTACAGACCCTGCTCCGGCTACTACTTTCAGCCACCTTGACTCCACTATCGTGCTCAGCCGTGCTTTGACCGAAATCGGCATCTACCCCGCGGTAGACCCGCTGGATTCAAGCTCGACCATATTGGACCCCGAAATCGTCGGCGAGGAGCATTACACCGTAGCCCGCGAAGTACAGCGCGTACTGCAAAGGTACAAGGACCTTCAGGACATCATCGCCATGCTCGGTATGGAAGAATTGTCCGAAGAGGACAAACAGACCGTTTACCGCGCCCGAAAGATCCAAAGATTCTTAAGCCAGCCGTTCTTTGTGGCCGAGCAGTTCACAGACAACAAAGGCCAGTACGTTTCTCTGAAGGACACCATAGCCGGCTTCCGCGAGATACTGGACGGAAAACACGACGATAAGAGCGAACAGGCATTTTATCTGAAGGGGCCGATAAGCGACGTTAAGGACGTAAAGAAAAAATAAGGTGATACATCTTAACCTCGTAACAGCTACCGGTACCAAATATGACGGTGATGTCTATGAAGTCATCCTGCCTACTCTGGAAGGCGAAATAGGCGTACTGAAGGATCATATGCCGCTGATATCCGCGGCTACGAACGGCGTGATAAGCATCAGGAAGAATCCTAAGGACCCGGACCGGGAAATGGAATTTTTCGCTACAAACGGAGGGGTCATAGAGGTTGAAAACAATAACCTTCGGGTCATTGTCGACGAGGCAGATCATGCTGATGATATCAGCGAAGCTGAGGCCAAAGCCGCTCTGGAACGGGCACAAAAGATGAAAGCCGAGGCCAAAGACCAACTCAGCCTGGAGCAGGCGCAGACAATGGTCGACAGAAGCTCCGTCAGATTACAGGTCGCCTCGTTGAAGCGAAGGCATACGAAGCGTAAATATTAACCATAACAAAATGATATTGCCAACAACGCTTTTATATGTTAATATATAATTCTTGCAATGAAAAATAACGATTCATCTATAGTTCATTCGCCGGGGCTTTCCTATGAGGTGATAACACCGGAAAAGCTCAAACCGAATACCAAGCTTGCCGGAGGCGTAAGGCCCCGGGAGGTAAGCGGAGTCGCGGAGTCAAGGACTGTAACCCAGGTCGATACAAGAAAAGGCCGGAGGAGAGTCGCCTATACCCTCATACCGAAAGATTTAGTAATCTACGGCAGGAAGAATAATGCCAGGGTGCTTTCAGAAGCGCCTACCCCAGGCGTGCTCAGCTGGATGAAAAAGATGGTGGGTGTAAAGCAAAGAGAAATCGGCTTGGTCCGCCCCGCCGGTGATGACAATCCTAATGCGAGTCCGGAACTTGTGGTGAGCGAGCAAAGCAGGATACCTTTGGCAGAAGGCCGATATGCCTTCATGGGCGATGGTTCGGTCATGGGTATGGACGGTGAAAAGCCGTTGGTGGAACAATTCGTGCAGAAACAACCCGGTAAATTCCCTCCTTCTGCCCAAGCTGTATAGAATTAATGAATTTTGCTATTGATTTAGGCTTAAAACGAGAGTATATTTATCTATCGTTTGAGTAAATATAAATAATTAAGAAAGGAACAAAGCCGATGCATCCTTACGGCCGTATCGGTTTGTTTAATAATGGAAGAAGCAGGTAACAGATTGGCGATAGGCGAACAAAAGAAAGAAAAGATGTATGAAGTAGACGTGCTGGCCCCCGAAGGACTTGGCTTCGGCGAAGGCTCCATATCGGTAGATAAGCGCCTGCAGGATGCTGGAGATGCCCTTACCCCCGAGGTAATGGAGGCTGTGGATGACGAGATAAGGAACGGCGAAATACTGGTTCCCATCGACAGGGATGATAGCGGTCAGCTTATAACCGATGACGGTTGCGGTGATGGACGCGGAGTAAATATGGTTATGCGCGGCATGGACGTTTTGAAAAAGTCGCTACATCGGGCCAAAGTTTTCGGCGGCGGCCTTACGATGGGCGTCGCGGCCCGTATCGGACTGGGCAGTGCTAAAAAGATACTGAAAGAAGAGTATTCACTTGAAGCCGACGCATTCAAACATTACGGTATTGATTATGGCGCGCATATAGATGAAGATTTCGGTGAAAAGAACTCCGGTTGCGGTGCTATTGACCAAGCTCCGCTCAACATCGCTAACGCTATAAAATATAGGAATCGTATAGAGCAGACGATAGAGGCTGTCAGCGGATACGTTTTCGGCGGATATGATGAAAACATGAAGGGTGCGTTGGACGAGGTGTTCGGTAATTACCAAAGATACCACGACGAACAGCCCAACGAGGACCATGCAGGTTCAGAAATAATAGATGTAGCCGCTGATGACAATAAAGTTGTAAAAGAGCTGGACAACAAGGAAGGTCACCGGGAAGTAGCCGTAGTCCTTAACCTTGTAGAAAACATGACTATAAACCAGCAGTTGATACGCGAAAAAACAGGTAATGTCGCGCAGGCTTTCGGCGTGGATATACCCAGGTTATTTAAGATAGCTAACCGAAGATATGAAGATGAAAAAGATAGAAGAGCGGCGTTCGTATCAATGCTCGTCTACACCCTTTCTACAGCGACAACCCTGACCGACGGCACCCTGCCGGTTTATATAACCAAAGCAAACGAGCCAAGCAAGGCTGATTCCTCAAGCGCTACTTTTTAAGCAGGTCGTGCTCAAACTCCTTTATACCGCGCAGATTCTTCGGATATCGGGATACATCAGGAAAATCCAGGTTAATTATTTTAACCCAGACTGCATTTATAAGTTGGACAAAAACGGATAGTTCGGTAGGGTCGATTGACAGCTCTAAGTTATCAACTAGCCTGCCGTTTTCGTCCGGCTCGATGAATTCCAGTGCGCCGCCGGCTACGGTGAGTTTTTTGCTGAAGCTTGCGGAATGCTCTACGAGCAGTTTATAAAACATAAGCTGTTGTTTATATTTATACAGCTTTATCTTTTCATGCTCATCACGGCCCTGCCATGATTTAGCCGGTTTGCCGGTTTTGAAATCAACCACTTCTACCTTGCCCGCTTCGATAAGACTAAGTTTGTCTATCTTTCCACTTAGATTAGCTCCTCCTACCACGACGCCCTCGTTGTTGAAACCGCGCTCTACGATGTCGGCAGGCTTAAGCTCCCCTCCCTTTTTTGAAAAATAAAATTTCAGCGCTGTCCTGCCTCTTTGTTCCATCTTCTTGTGGTCGGTTTTCTTCAGGTGCTTTCTGCTTAGGATGTCAGCGAAGTATTCCTCGATCTTGATTGTCTGGGGCAGTTTGCCATTTACGCGCAGTTGCGTATGCGCCCACTGGAATGTCTTATGGACCGCATCGCCGTAAGCCGCCGAAGGCGACAATGCTTCCGGAAAGCGGAGCAGATTATGCAGGAAAAAGTAATCAGGCCCGCCTTCTCTTACATCCAGAAAATTGTTAAGATGCGTGACGCTTAATTTATAGTTGGCTAATATTGGCTCGAACAGGGTTTTTTTGTCGGCAATCACCTGCCGGAACCTGTATGCCCAGTCCGTAGAAAGTATTTCTATAGAATGTTCGGAAACCGGCTTGTCTATGTTTTTCGGGTTGAAGGCGGGATGTATAGGTTTGCCGCCGTCTTTTGTGTCCATCAGAAAGCTGAGTGCCGGCGAAGGTTTGTTGTCGAGGGTGTTGTTATAGCTGGTTATATATAGCGTATGTTTGGCGCGGGTCAAAGCTACGAACAGCAGACGCAGTTTGTCATTGTCAGCTTCACCTGCCGGCTTTATAGGCAGATTCTTCGGCAAGGTTATTCTGGAATTTTGGCTTCGTACCGTAGGGCCCCAGACTTCATCCTGGGCATTTATGACGAATACGGCCTCGAACTCAAGCCCTTTGGCCTTATAGACGGTCATGACTTGTACAGCATTGGTAGTTTGAGTATGCGGGTTGGTATCGATTATCTTAAGCTTCGCTTTGTTGTGAAGCTCGCTGAACTCAACAAAGTCATTTATATAAAGAGTCTTATTGGGCTTCCATTGTCGAAGGCGGTTTCTTAGGGTGGAAAGCTGTCCGAGAAGTGTCAGGAATAAGTCCGTGGAATGTTCGTAGCGTTCAGGATTGAAGTAATAAGCTCGCAAAGGCGAGGAAAATTTCTCCTTGCCGTTAATCGTTCCGGCAGGCGCACCTATGAGCTGGTCGATTATGTATTCCATAGGCTCCAATTTGCTACGCCGGGCAAGGTCTGCAAACCACAAAGAAATCTCTTTCAGCTTCTTATTCTTGTGGTTGGCAAGTACCGCCATCCAGTGTTCGTGCTTGTCGTAGCACTCAAGGCTGGTTTGAATAAGCTCTTCGCCAGGAATCTGCCAGAAATCATAGCCCAGTACTTCTGCAATAAGCCCGTCTATGTCCCCTTGCCGGTTGCCGGCTATAGCTACGACCAGTTCCGACATGGTGAGAAGTTGTTTGACCACCGGGGCCTCTAGGATGTTCTCTCTGCGCTCGTAAGCTACGGGTATGTCCCTATCGCCCAGATAGGGCATCAGGCGCTCCAGATATTTGTGCCTAGGGGCGATTACAGCTATTTCATCGGGTTTTGTGCCTGCCTTGATAAGCTTGTTTATTTCATCGCCGACCCAATCGTATTGCGCCAGCTCGCTTACGAAGTTCGTATGCCTTAGAACATTGGTATCATATCTTTTTTTAGCTTCCAGCTCCTTGCCGTCGGCAAAAATCCTGTCGGTTATCTGTCCGGATATTGCTTCCGAGGCTCTGAGTATTTCCGAATTCGAACGGTAATTTTCGCGCAAAATGATTATTTCCGGAGCAGAATACATCCCGTTGAACATAGCCATATTGGAAATGTCAGCGCCCTGGAATGAGTAAATCGCCTGGTCATCATCGCCGACTACCATTATGTTAGGGCGGTTCTCGTGCACCGGATTGCTTCCCAGTGCAGTAAGCATGCGGAGCTGTGATTTATTTGTGTCCTGGAACTCGTCCACCAGAACGTATTGGAACTGCTCCTGCAGGTTAAGCCGCAGTTCATCGTTTACTTCCATCGCATGCACCGCTTCTATCACCATGTCGTCAAAATCATAAAGGCCGCGTTCTGACATCATATCCAGCATTTTCTGATAAGCATTGGCAACGGCGTGCATTTTGCGATAATTTTGCCCGCCGTCCTTGTAAACATGTTTTCCATCAGAATCCTTTTTGCACCACCTGTTGCGCCAAGCTGTTATTTCTTTCGCAAAGCGTCCGTCCGGAGCAGTCGAGTTAATCGCGGTTTCCAGTTCGCCGGCGCATATCAAGCCGTACTCGACGAAACCGAAATATTCTTTCCCAAGCAGGTTTGCCTGGATATTTTTAAGCAGTTCGCCGTAAGCTTTCAGGTATTTAGGCGTCGGTGTATCGACAAAAACTTCTGCCAGCTTTTCAGTCGTCTTTTCCATGAACTCATGGTTCGCGTTTAAGATTTCGTGCAACTCAACAGGCGCTATGGCATTGCGCTTGAGCCAGCTTATGACATCCAGCGTGCTTTTCAGGTGTATGAACTGCTCGCCTACTTTTACACTTAAAGGATTGCTGTGTGGCATTTGTTCGAATATTTCCTGGAGCAGTTCGTATTGGCCCAGTTCGTCAACCTGCTGAAGCAATTGCCTTCTGCTGAAATAGTCCGGATAGCGGTTTATGATTTCGGTTCCGAAACTATGGAAGGTGTGTATGAAGACATGATATGCGGGCTGGCCGATTATACCCGCCAGCCTTTCGCGCATATTGCGCGCCGCATTGTCGGTGAATGTCAGACACAGGATATTTCCGGGGGCTGAATCCGTCTTTTTAAGAATGTTTGCCACTCTCATGCTGAGCAACTGGGTCTTGCCCGTTCCCGGCCCTGCCCGCACGATCATCGGGCCTTCCGTAATATCCACCGCCTTTTTCTGGTCTTTGTTCAGACGCGCGTATTCTTCCTCGAAATCAGACATCAATATTATTGTAGCTTAAGATACGCTGGGCGTTCATTCCAGATATTTGTTGGCGAGGTATGTAAATACCGAATTGGTCCAGCCGAAACCGGTCTGTGAAGGGTACAGCCCCTTCTCGGGCGGATTTTTCGGAGTTATCACATTGTATTTTTCCAGGAATACGCCATGCGTGTTGAACCAGTCGAGATTGGTTTTCAGCCATTTCAAAGCAATCCTGCGCGCATCATCGTGGTAACCGTAATTTTCCAAACCTTTGATTATCAAGAAATGCAGAGGCGCCCAGCCGTTGGGATAAGCCCATTGCGTAGGCGTCATGGTAACGCCCGGTACGAACTTTGTCAGTTGTATGGTGTCAGTGGTGGACAAGCCTCCTTCGTGCTCATAGCGCTTAAGCGCCCTTACCAGCTTCCTGGCTTGTTCTTTGTTGGCCATCTTGGCCCACATGGGATAGTAGCTTGCCAGAGAGTTGACCGTACCCCGGCGTTTTTTGACGTAGTTGTAATCATAATATTGCGACTTTATGCCGTTCCACATCAGCTGGTCCATATTTTTCTTGCGGACGTGAGCTTTTTGTTTCCATTTATGCATGGTGGAATGGTTGCCGATGAGCTCGTAGTAGCGGGCAAAATCCATCTCGTATTTATATAGAAGCGCGTTCAGGTCTGCGGGCAGATAATCCAGAGCTTTGCGCCCGAATCTGGGCGTCATGTCCCAGCCGCTTTCCGTTTCAGCGATGTCATTCAGGTAGTTGAAGTCGTAATACCTGCTGAGCCCTTTGTATACTTGGCGGGCGTTTGGCTTCTGCGTTCCCATCCAGACAGTTTCGTACTCTCTTTCTGCAACCGCGAGTTTTTCACCCAGCCATTTTTTGTCCATAACATAGGCATTATGTATGTCCCAGATGAAACTGGTCAGAAAAGGCGGCTGGGAACGGCTGGTAAGGTATAGCCTGGAAGCGTTGGGTATGATGTTGAATCTTTCGAAAAGGTATATAAGGTCATCCAATATCCCCAGGACAAGATCCTTGTGCTTGTCGTCCAAAAGGCCTTGCACCATGAAATAACTGTCCCAGTAATAAAGCTCGTTATAATCGAACTCGTGGCCTTCTTCGAAGGAAGGAACCAAAAATGGTTTGGGCAGGCCTATCAGATTACCTTCATCCTTGGGGTGGTATCTTTCAAGCTTGTGCCAATAAGATTGGATATAATCAAGCGCCGGCTGGGCATCATTCAGGCTCAGGTTCTTATAGCTCGGGCCTGCACCTATGTTCTGTAGTCTGGATTTTATTTTTTTTGCCCTGTTGATAACCATTTCTTTAGCCTAGAGTCGAAGATGACTTTCGTCAAGCAGGTTACGCTTCATCAACCCAGTCCCTCGCGTTTTGAAAAATTCTAAGCCACGGGCTGGTTCTCGGCCAATCTTTCGGGTGCCAGGAATGCTGATAGCTTAAGAACGCCCTTTCGGGGTGGGGCATCATGATGAGCGCCCTACCGTCTTTTGAGCTCAATGCGGTTATTCCAAGTTCGGATCCGTTAGGATTCAGCGGATAGGTTCCTGTTATTTCATGGCGGTTGTCTACGAATTGAAGCGGCGCGAGGGCTTCTGACACTACATTTTTCGGTCCGGACGCATTTTCAAAAACCGCCCTGCCCTCGCCGTGTGATACCGGCACGGGCAGAACCGACCCCTCCATACCTTTGAAAAATATAGATGGCGATTCATTAATTTTTACGCTTACCAGCCTGGCTTCGAACTGTTCGGACTTGTTTTTCAAAAATTGTGGCCAGTGTCCGGCACCGGGTATAAGCTCTTTGAGCCCGGACAGCATCTGACAGCCGTTACATACGCCCAGGCTGAATGTGTCCGGCCTTCCAAAGAAATCTTTGAACATAGCTTTTAGACGCTCATCATAAAGTACCCCTTTGGCCCATCCTTGGCCGGCACCCAGTACATCCCCGTAAGAAAACCCTCCGCAGACGGCCAGACCCCTGAATTCACTCAAATCAGAAGCGCCTTTTATAAGATCCTGCATGTGTACGTCTACTGCCGTGAAACCGGCCATATTGAAGGCCCCGGCCATTTCGTTCTGCCCGTTCACGCCTTCTTCGCGCAGGATTGCTACTTTCGGTTTTTTGGAATATTCCTTCTGTTTGAAATCGAAGGTAAGCCTGGGGTTTATGCCCGGGTCGGTAATATCTTTTATGAGCTCATATTCCTGGCGGGCGCACTCGCCGTCATCCCTTATTTTCTGTAGATGAAAACTTGTTTCGGCCCAGATGCTTTCCAGCTCGCTTCTCGGTTCATTGAGTATGACCTTGCCGGAATCTTTTATTTCGATGTTATCTTCTAAGTTCAGGCTACCCAGCTCATAAAAATTGTCACCCACATGGGCATTTAATAATTCTTCAACTTCATTTTTCCTGCTGAGCGGAACCTGGATTACCGCTCCCAGTTCTTCGTTAAATAATTTTTGCAGAGTATCGCCGGAAAGCCCGGTCAAGTCTATGTTTATGCCGCTTCTGCCGGCGAAAGACATCTCGGCTAATAAAGCGAACAGTCCGCCGTCGGAACGGTCATGATATGCGAGTATCAGGCCTTTATCCCTGAGTTTTTGAATGCAATCGAAGAAACCGGCAAGTATTTCCGGGTTGTCCGCGTCGGGGACCTCCCCACCTATCTGACCATAAGCCTGCGCCAGCGCGGAACCGCCCAGTCGGGTTTTTCCGCCCGCAAGATCTATGAATATAAGCGCCGATTCGGTTTTTTCCAGCTGTGGAGTGAGAGTGGCGTTGATATCGCTCACGGGTGCGAAAGCGCTGATTATCAAGGATACCGGAGAGGTTACGGATTTTTGCCCATCACCCTCTTTCCAGATGGTGCGCATGCTGAGGGAATCTTTGCCTACGGGTATGGTCAGGTCCAGCTTGGGGCAGAAGTCTTCGCCCACAGCCTTTACGGCCTGGAAAAGATTATAATCTTCCGAGCCGTATCCGCTGGCCGCCATCCAGTTGGCGGATAATTTAATATCGGAAAGTTTTGCTATCTTCGCGCAGGCGATGTTAGTGATGGCTTCGGCTATCGCCATACGCGCCCCCGCCGGCGCATTCACTGTGGCCAGAGGCGTCCTTTCGCCCATAGCCATGGCAGACCCGCTATCGCTGTAAAAGCTTGTCGCAGATACGGCGGCGTCGCTGACCGGAACCTGCCAAGGGCCTATCATTTGGTCTCGCGCAATCAGGCCACCTACTGTCCTGTCGCCTATAGTTATCAAAAATTTCTTACTGCCCACTGCCGGCATGTGCAGTACTCTCTTGATGGCATCGTTTAATTCTATATCTTCGGAATCAAACATGTCATTCGATACTGCAGGCTTGTCTGCCTTCTTGGTAATCTTGGGAGGGCCTCCGAACAAAAGCTCCATCGGTATATTGGCGGGCTGATTGTTGAACAATGAATCGTTGATGACAAGCTGTTGTTCTTTCGTAGTTTTCCCGACTATGGAATAAGGGCATCTTTCTTTTTTACAAACGGCTTCAAATTCTTCCACGTCAGCTTCGTCTATGGCCAGGACGTATCTTTCCTGAGCTTCGTTGCACCATATCTCCATAGGGCTCAAACCGGGTTCGGCGGAGTCGATAGCCCTTAGGTCGAACTGAGCGCCCAAGCCGGAATCATGCACGAGTTCGGTAAGGGCGTTGGATAGTCCGCCCGCTCCGACATCATGAACGGAGATTATAGGGTTATCAGCGCCCAAAGACGCAAAAGTATTTATGACTTCATATGCGCGTCTTTGCATTTCAGCGTTGCCTCTTTGTACGGAGGCAAAATCCAGTTCGGCCGAACTCTGTCCGGATTCCATGCTGGAAGCCGCTCCGCCTGCCAGCCCGATAAGCATGGCCGGTCCGCCTAAGACGACAAGCTTTGCGCCGGCGGGTATTTTTTTCTTATCTTTATTCGCATCCTTTATGGCGCCGACGCCCCCGGCTATCATTATCGGTTTGTGATAGCCCCATTTTCCATCACTTTTATCAGCCATATAGTTCTCATATGTGCGGAAATATCCCAGCGTATTAGGCCTGCCGAACTCGTTGTTGAAACTTGCGCCGCCTATGGGGCCTTTTATCATTATCTCCAGAGGAGATGATATGGTTTTCGGCAGATGTTGTTCATCTTCCCAGGGCTGGACAAAACCGGGTATGTGCAGGTTCGAAACACTGAAACCTGTCAGTCCCATGGTCGCTCTGGCGCCTCTGCCGGTAGCGTTTTCGTCGCGTATCTCGCCGCCGGAGCCGGTAGCGGCGCCGGGGTACGGCGCGATGGCTGTCGGGTGGTTATGGGTTTCGACTTTTGCTACGAAATGCGTGTCTTCCTCTTTTTCCTCGTATATCTTTGAGCGAGGGTTCAAGGCCAGTTGTTTTTCGCGGTAGCCCTTCAGTATCGCGGCATTATCGCTATATGCGCTTATAACGCCCTCGCTGTGGTTCTCGTAAGTGTTTTTAATCATTTTGAACAGGCTTTTAGGCTGTTTTTTGCCGTCAATGAGCCAGTCTGCATTGAATATCTTGTGCCTGCAATGCTCGCTGTTTACCACGCCGAACATCATCAGTTCAAGGTCCGTAGGGTTTCTGCCTATCTTCTTATATGAACGATAAAGATAATCTATTTCTTCATCTGATAGTGCAAGGCCCATTTCTTTGTCGGCCAGTAATAACGCATCTTTGCCCGTGGATATATCAATCGTTACAAGTGTCCGGGGTTCGGCTTCTGAAAAGAGCTGTTCGGAAGAATCCATGTCTTTTAGGATTGTTTCCGTCATCCTGTCGTGCAAATATGGCGCAAGCTTCTCGCGGTCAAGTTTTTTTGTTGATTCCACATAATATACCGTTATCCGTTCAATACGTCTGATACTAAGACCGCAATTAAGCGCGATGGCTGTCGCTTTTGACGACCATGGAGAAATAGTGCCCTTGCGGGGAGCTACAAAAAATGCCTCGCCGCCTCTGCCATACTCGTAGGGAGTGCCGTAAGTGAGCAGATTTTTCAATGTTTCCTGCTGGCGCTCGTCCAGCGGGTCTTTCGTGTCTACCAGGTGCACATACTCGGCTGATATGCCACTGATTTCAGGTTGTTTTTCTTTGAGCTGGTTCAAAAGTTCTTCTAAGCGGAAATCGCTGACTGCTGAAACACCTTTGAACTTGAAAATCATACTGTTAAGCTTTTTTCCAATTACTGTTTATATTTTAGCTGATTTAACCGTTGTTTGCTACGGCTTGGGCCTACTTTTGCTATCTGACGCCGAGGCTCTCGCCCTCAAAGCTTATGCCCTTGGGCCTTATCTCCAGCTTTTTCGGACCTTTTTCCAGGCGTCCGGCGACCCAGGCTTTGAGGCCACAAGATTGCGCGGCGGCTACTGCTTTGTCAGCCTGTTCATCAGGAACATACACTGCGTAGCCAGCTCCCATATTGTAGTTTCCGTACATCTCTGTTTCGCTGTTGCCGCTTTTTTCCATGATGAAAGCGAACACTTCCTGAGCCGGCGGGACTTTTTCTATTACATAGCTAAATTCAGCGGTAGCCCGCATTATCTTGCGCCAGCCGTGGCCGGTGATATTTGATAGATAGTGGACATCCACTCCTTCTGAAAACAGTTTTCTTACCACATTAGAATATAGATGTGTCGGTACCAGCAAAGCTTCGCCGAAAGTAGCTCCGGAATCAAACTTGGTTTGATAACCGTCTTTTAATTTTGCGGCTATTTCCCTGGTCAGGCTTATGCCGTTGGCGTGTACTCCGCTGGCTTCAATCAATACGATTGCGTCGCCGGCCTTCAGGTTCTCTTCGGTTACAAGCTCGCTTTTAGGGCTGATTACTCCGAAAGCGGAACCGGCAAATTCCAGCACGCCATCCTTAACAATGCCGTTTAGGGACTGGGTTTCGCCTCCGCCCCAGACTATTTTGGCCTCGTCGCAAGCTTCTTTCCAGCCGTTTATGAAATCCTCGGTGAGTTTCTTGTCCCCCAGCCATTTGTATGAGCTTGAAGACCAGTAAGCATTGCTTACGACAGGAGTGGCGCCGACGCTTATCAGATCGTTTATGAAGGTTGCGACGGTGTCTTTGGCTATGGCTTTGAAGTGTGATTTACCGGTTTGAGCGTAAATGCTCTGAGCTATCAGGCTTTTGGTACCCAGGCCTTCCTGGACTAGCGCGCCGTAGCTTTCGCCCATATCGAACACATAGGCTGATTCGCCTCTTGTTCCGCCAAGTTCCTTAAAACCGAACGGCATGTTGCCCGCGGTTTCGGCGGCCTTTTTCTGGGCAAGCACCTTCGCCGGGTCGGCAATAGAATAATCGACACTTTTATGATATGAAAGTTTGTCCGTCATAGGTTTCTCTAACTATAGCTTATCTTTTAATCGGGCTTGTGGCAAAATAATTTGAATTCTGGCCGTAATGTTTTATGGATTCTTCCGGCTATGCTAAAATTATGAGAAATACGTCTGCACAATTGGAGGTTATGTGAACAGAGTTGAAAATAAAAGATTGCAAATTTTTTCGGGGAGCCACCATATGGAACTCGCCGAAATGGTGGCCAAGCGCCTGGGCGTGAGGCTTTCCGACACTGGGATTGAAAGATTCGCCAACGGAGAGATAAAATGCCACCTTGAAGAGTCGGTTCGCGGAGCCGACGTTTTTATTTTTCAGGCTCATACGAACTCCGTTGCAGAAGCATTGATGGAGCAGGCCATCATCATAGATGCGGCTAAAAGAGCTTCAGCCCGGCACATCACAGCCGTCTGTCCTTTCCTGGGTTATGCAAGACAGGACAGAAAATCTTCCGGGCGCGAGCCCATCACCGCTAGGCTTGTCATAGATATCCTGGCTTCTGCCGGAGCTAACCGTATAGCTTGTGTGGACTTGCACGCCGGCCAGATACAAGGTTTTTTCAACGGTCCTTTCGACCATTTGATCGCTTTGCCGGTGCTGGTTGAGCATCTGAAGAAAAAATTCGAAGGCGAAGAACTGGTCATAGTATCGCCTGATGCCGGCCGGGTAAAACTTACCGAACGCTATGCTTCGCGTCTGAATGCAGACATAGCAATAGTGCACAAACGCCGTTCGCGCAAGAATGAAGCCGAAGCCATAGACATAATCGGAAATATCAAAGGCAAAAGGTGCATTATCATCGACGACATGATTGATACCGCCGGTACGATGTGTGCCGCCGCACAGCTTTTGATAGACCATGGCGCCAAGGCCGTTTCCGCCGCCGCTACGCACGGTATATTTTCAGACCCGGCCATTGAGAGGATAAAGAAATCGCCCATAGATCACCTGGCCGTGACAAACACCCTGCCTGTACCGGAAAAAAGCCGTAAGCTGGAGATACTTGTGGAAATATCAATAGTCGACCTGATAGCCGACGCAATACAGGCCATATTCGAACAGCAGTCAGTCTCGGCCCTCTTTGACGGCCTCAACCAGGCCTTGTAGGTAAAGGCCTTTACCATTTTGCTTCGGAAGAGCTCTCTACGGGTGAACTTGCAGTTCAGCCCGTGGCGTTTGCGACTCTTCCGCAACAAAACGCCAAAGTCCTCAAAGTCCTAGTATGAAAATCCAACCTGCTCTATAAAAAGTGTGGTATTTCGCGCCGGCCTATATCTGTGCGATAGTGCATCTTGTCAAAATGTATCTTTTCTACGGCCTTATAGGCTTTGGCTATGGCTTCATCCAGCGTATCGCCTGTAGCGGTCACATTCATGACCCTGCCGCCTGACGTTAATAGTCTGCCGTCTTCCATCCTGGTCCCCGCGTGAAAGAGGACGATGTCTTCCATGGCTTCGGCTTCTTCGCATCCTGTTATTTCGATGCCTTTTTCGTAGCTTTCCGGATATCCGCCGGATGCCAGCACTACGCTGACGGCAAAACCGGGCTTCCATTTCAGCATATCCGGTTTCAGGCTTCCGGTAGCGCAAGCGTACAAAAGGTCGTATAGATCGGATTCCATCAACCTCATGTATATCTGTGTTTCCGGGTCGCCGAAACGCGAATTGTATTCTACTACTTTCGGTCCGTCTTTGGTTATCATCAATCCGGGGTATAAGCATCCGGCAAAAGTACTCTTTTCTTCCTTCAGGCCCTCGAGTATGGGCTCGACAATATTTTTGTCTACAGTATCTGCAAGTTCGGCTGAAATCCAGCTGACTGGCCCGAATACTCCCATGCCTCCGGTGTTAGGCCCTTTGTCACCGTCAAAAACCTGTTTATGATCCTGGCTGGGCGGAAACATGACCCTGTTTGTTCCGTCGCTCAAGACATGGAACGAAACCTCGCTACCCTGCATGAAATCTTCTATCACTATGGTTTCGCCGGCGGACTTGAATACTTTATCTACCATTATCGAATTTATAGCGTTTTGCGCGGATTCGAAATCATCGCATATCAACACGCCCTTGCCCAAAGCCAGTCCGCTTGCCTTTACGACCAGAGGATACTGATGATTACGGGCGTAATCCAAAGCCTTTTCCGTATCAGTAAATACTTCATACTCCGCAGTTGGCACGCCTTGTTTTTTCATCAAATTTTTAGCGAAAGCTTTTGATGATTCTATCCTGGCCGCTTTTTTTGACGGACCGAACACGGCGAAACCGTTTTTTTGAAACTCATCACACAAACCATCAGCCAATAGATCATCAGGGCCTATCACCACCAGGTCTACATCTTTCTCTTTGCAAAAATCAATCAATCCGTCGGTTTTTGATGGCGAGATATCTACATTCTCTCCCGTATTTCCGGTTCCGCCGTTTCCTGGCGCCAGATATACTTTTTCAACCTTAGGCGACTGTGACAACTTCCAGGAAAGAGCGTGCTCCCTGCCGCCGGTCCCGCCGATGACCATGACTTTCTTGCCCATATGGGAACTATTCTACTCCCATATATTTTTTCTGTTCAACTATGAATCCGTTAATGTCTTCGGCTAGGTGTATCTTCTCCGAGTCCTTTACTCTCTCAAAAAGGCTTTCCGGGGTATCTTCTTTATCAACCTGCACCTTGTGTTCTGCGATGACCGGGCCGTCGTCATACTCGGAATCCACGGCAAACAGGCAATGCCCTGCCTCCAGCTTGCCGGCTATGACCCTCTCCTGTACGTGTATACCGAACAAGCCTTTGGTAGCGGGTAGAAGGCCAGGGTGAGTGTTTAGCATCCTTGCCTGGTATACAGACATATAATCATCCCGCCAGCCGTATTTTTCGACAATGCTTTTTCCTACCAGCTTCATGTAGCCCAGTAATAAAACCAGGTCTATGCCTGCACTTTTTAACTCTTTTAATATCGCTTGTTCTTCGGCGGAGGTCTGATGCCCGTATTCTACTTCTTCGTTGTCTTTCGGGGGGTGAGTGCTTTTTCCGATGTTGGCAGTTTTTATATCCAGCCCGTGTTTATTATTAAGTTTAGCCACCCTGTCGAAAACCTGGGCGTTTTTGTTGTTGGCAATTACCAAGACTACGTCGCCGGCGACTCTGCCGTTGACGCAGTCGGTAATAAATCTTTCAGCGGTCGTTCCGCTTCCGGACGCCAGTATTGCTATCTTTACCGGTGCCATCTATCAGACGAGTACCTCTGCGGGCTTTTTAGCCGGATGTTTTTGATACACTATCGGTTTTGTCACCGGGCGGGAGTTAATGTAATTTATACCTTCCGCTCTTTTGCCTATAGGCGACGGATATATACCCGTGAAGCAAGAAGTGCAGAAATTGCTTTCAGCAAGGCCGGTTGCCTTTATCATTCCGGAGAATGAAAGATAGTTCAACGAATCAGCCCCCATGTATTTACAGATTTCAGCATTGTTCATCTTTGATGCTATGAGGTCGGATTGTGAGGGGGTATTGATACCGTAAAAATCAGGATACATAACCGGCGGAGAGCTTATCATCAGATGCACTTTCCTGGCGCCTGCATCCCTGAGCATGGCTACAACCTGCTTGAGGGTATGGCCGCGTACGATGGAGTCATCAACCAGAATTACACTTTTACCTTTCATGGTTTCCGATACCGGGTTGAGTTTCAGCATAAGGTCGCGCTTGCGCAGTTCGTTAGTCGGGCGGATAAAGGTGCGGTTTATGTACCGGTTCTTTACCAGGCCGAGCTCCAGCGGGATACCGCTTTTCTTTGAAAAACCCAGCGCCGCCGGTATGGAAGAATCCGGTACGGGGACGACTACGTCGGCTTTTGTCTTATACTCCTTGGCGAGTTCGCTTCCGAGGTTTTCTCTGACCCTGTTCACGCTCTTACCGAGAAGCATACTGTCCGGACGGGCGAAATAAACGAATTCAAAGATATCCAATTTCAAATCACCCTTTTCAACCTGGTAAGAGGTAAGGCCGTTTTCGTCTACCACTACCATCTCGCCCGGAAGCACGTCCCTTACGTACTCGGCGCCTATGGTGTCAAAAGTACAGGTTTCGGAAACTATCACGTAACCGTCTTTTATCTTACCGATGGAAAGAGGCCGTACGCCGTGTCTGTCGCGAAAACCGACTACGCAGGACCTGTCCATTGCGACGGCAGAAAAAATCCCCTCGAAGAGGGGGTATGATTCTTTGATTGCTTCCGGGAGGGTGCGTCCCATCTGCATTTCCTGCTCAATAGCGGCGGCCATCATTCCGGAGTCATTGAGCTTCTCATTGCTCACCTTGTGCTTCGTCAGGTAAGCTTCCAGCTTGTCCGTCACCGGCAGGTTGCCGTTATGGGCGAAAGCGAAGGACCGCGCGCCGTTTACGAAAGGCTGGTTATACATGGCGTCGTGCCCGCCGGAAGTGGAATAGCGGTTATGTCCTATCGATATATGGCCGTGAAGTTCTTTCAAATCTTCTTCGCGGTATACGTTGGCAACAAGGCCGAAATCTGAAAAATCGAATATGCGCTTGCCGTCAGAGGAGGCTATGCCTGAACTCTCTTGCCCTCTGTGTTGCATCGCCCAGAGTCCGTAATAAGCCAGTCTAGCGGCTTCGGGGGATTTCCCGTAAGTCGCAAATACCGCGCATTTTTCCTTCAGCTTATCCTCGGTGTGCATAACGCAAGTGTTACTCCTACCCTTATTTTAATTTATTTATGGTTTTTTTCAACCTCTTTGCCCTGTTTGGTTCAAGCATGCTTCGAGGGTATTTTTTAGCAGTATCGCCGTAGTAACCGGCCCCACACCTCCAGGTACAGGTGTTATAGCGCCCGCTACACGCTCCACTTCGTCATATTTCACATCGCCTACAAGCTTGCCTGATTCGTTAAAATTAGTGCCTATGTCTATTACCGCTACGCCTTTGTCCGGGCTGATGTGCTCTTTGCCAATCAGGCCTGTCTTGCCGGCGGCTACCACAAGTATGTCGGCTTCTTTAGTGAAAGACGGCAGGTCTTTTGTAGCGCTATGGCAGATGGTGACAGTCGCATCCATATTCAGTAAAAGATGCGCCACCGGTTTTCCGACTATCCTGCTTCTGCCTATGATTACTGCATTCTTACCGGACACTCCTATATCGTGGCTGTTTATCATCTCTATGACAGCTTGCGCCGTAGCCGGAGCGAATGATTCCAGTCCGGAAAAAAGTCTGCCGGCGCTCAGAGGGTTCGCTCCATCTATGTCCTTTTCCAAAGGTATCAGAGAGCGAGCTTCATCTATATCGAAGTCGTCTGAAACCGGCGTCTGTATGATTATTCCGTGAGTATTTTTGTCGTTGGCTAATGTTTTGACTTTCGCCATGATTTCATCGTGTCCGGCCTTTTCACCTATATCGTGTAAGACTGCGTCAATCCCGGCTTTTTCGCTCGCCTTTATTATCACTCCCGTGTAGGCTTTGGCGCTTTCATCTTTCGTTGCCAACACTATGGCTAAAACAGGTTTGGTTGACAAGGACTCTACGCGCCTCGCCACATCATCGCGTATTTTCTTTGAAAGTTCTTTGCCGTCCAGTATTCGCACCACTCCTAAACCTCGATACTTTCCGTAAGTCTGTCTATGCGTAGCTTGAGCTCGTCAGAAAAACGCAGTTGCCCTTCCAGGTCGTTCGGCTCGGAAGAAAAGGCGTTCTTATTGGTTCTTATCATGGCTTGTGATGAAAGTACGGCGGCCCTCAGATTTGCAAGTGCGGTTATGACGTCTGCATTCAATTTGCGGTTGAACTTTTCATAATTTTTTTCGCAAAGTTCTAAGACTTCTTCGCAGTCTGCCAGAACGCCGGAGCTTACTTTGACAGCCTCAGCCAGTGCAGTGTCAATCCTCGTCTTGTCGCCGGTCTTGTATGCGTTGCTTACGCTCTCAAAAGCTTCTGCGTCCTCTTCGGCAAGACCCAGAAACTTGTCGGTCTTTCGGGCTAGTGGTTCCGCATTATTTTTGACGGATTCATCTTTTGTATATTCACAGACCATCTTCAGCTGAGCCGAGGCCAGTGCGCCGTTAATGGCTGAAACCGCTCCTCCGCCCGGTGCGGGCGACCTGTTTCCCAGGTTCCTCAAGAAATCTTTAAGAGTAGAGTCTTTCACGCCTAAATTGTAACACTTATAAATTATTATTTATGTTCTTGTCGTCTTCTATGACGGCGTCGTGCATCTTTTGTCGGTAAGCCTGGTACTTTTCCGCTAGTTTGTCGTCGTTTAGCGAGAGGATTTCCACAGCCATCAAAGCGGCATTCCCGGCGCCGTTTTCCGGCATTGTCGCCAGCGGTATGCCAGGAGGCATCTTTATGTTCGACCAAAGCGCCTCGTGGTCGTTTTCGTTGCGTTTTATGGGTACGGCTATGACCGGCAGGGTCGTGTGGGAGGCTGTCATACCTGGCAGATGGGCCGAACCGCCGGCTCCTGCGATTATGACCTTCAAACCGCGTTCGCGCGCAGTTGCCGCGTACTCATCCATGACATCCGGGGTCCTATGGGCGGAAACTATGCGCAGTTCGTATGCTACGCCCAGTTCGTCCAGGGTTTGTGCGGCCTTGTCCATTATGTCTTTGTCTGATTTGGAACCCATTATTATGCCGACTGAAGGTTTGTCCATATTTGCTCCTAAATGCTGATTAATTTTCTTGCTTGCATAGCTTTATTCTTCGCAGTTTCCATTGTATCGCCGATGGCGTTTATGTGTCCCATCTTACGGTCTATTTTAGTCGGTTTTTTTCCGTAAATATAGACGCTTACGCCGGGAATCTTTTCTGCCTCCTCTACGCCTTTCATCTCGACAGGTCCGTCTCTTTCGCCCAGGATATTTACCATACAGCAAAAAGGCGCCCTCATTACCGGTGTTTCAAGTTTCTGCCCGGTAACGGCCAAGATGTGCTGTTTGAACTGTGAAGGCTCGCACATATCCATGGTGAAATGGCCGGAGTTATGCACTCTTGGCGCTATTTCGTTGATAAATACGTTTTCTTCTTTGTCCAAAAACATCTCTACGCCATATACGCCTGCTCCTTCAAGTTCTTTGACCACCCTGCTTGCTGTTTCCCGGGCTGAATGCGCTATCGCGGGGCTGATGTCCGCCGGGGCGTAGACCTCGACGCAGATGTTGCGCTTGTGCACGGTTTCCACCACCGGATAGCTGGAAATGTTCCCCTCTATATCTTTCGCAGACATTACGGCCAGTTCCTTCTGAAAATCTACTATTTTTTCAGCGTATACTCCGCCGCCGGAAAACCTTTCTATGGCGCCTGCTATCTGTGACTTGTCTGTAATGACTTCATTGCCCCGGCCATCGTAGGCATCGAGCTTTGACTTGAGTATGAGTTTCCCTCCCCATAGCTTCAGCGCC
>DASSOT010000052.1:0-17376 GCA_035700225.1 Saccharimonadales bacterium (SeqCode) | reverse complement strand
TTCGCTCTTGTATATGAAATGGTCGAATGCTTCCTCCAGGCCTCCGACAACTTCCGCGCTGGTTTCGCATAGAGCCGCACACTGCGGGTCTTCAACGTCATTCGCATGGGCCCTAAGGCAGTCGCGTAGCTCGCGTATCTTGTTATGAAAATCTTCCATCTTTTCGTCCACGGTCATAATCATCTTTCCTCCTACTTTTATAGTTCAGATATATTATTTAGCGGCGAGCGATATCGTACAGTTAGAAACTTAACAGTTTTATTTTGCCCATACCTTTTTTAGTCCTGGTGTGATTTTAATAATTCCCGCGTCTTTTTCCGGTATAAGGACTCTTCCTTTACACCCTCGTCGCGATACCATTCGTCAAGTTCCTTCAAAACCCTGCCGACGGCGGGACCCGGCTTGTTGCCGAGCTCTTTTTTGAAGTTTTTCAAAAGCCATCTGCCGTCTATGCCCAGATCGCGTTTCAGCGAGGGCTGTTTATTTTCGGGGGTCTTGTCCTGGTATGATTTCCAAAGTTTTTCAATCTTTTCAAAACGTGGCCGGGCATGTGGTTTTCCGGGCTGTTTGCTAGCGGCCGCATCGGCTTTGTGAAGCTCAAGCAAATCCTCGAATGCCGGGTGGCCCATCATCTTCTGCTGTCTGCTTGGCCGCATCCAGGGGAGGTCGTCTATGGACATATGATGATAAATCATCCAAGATATCTGTTCGATGTCCTTCTTGGAAAATTTAAGCCGGCGCAGAGCCGTCTTTGCCATTTCGGCGCCCACGGCATAATGCCGGTTGAACCTAATCCTGTCTCCCGGCTTAGCGGGCTTGGTCATGGTAGGCCCTTTGCCTATATCATGTAGCAAAGCCGCCCAGGCCAGGCGCTTGCTCGAGTTGTCAGGCAGACAGCCAAGGATTATCAGCTCATGGTTCCAGACATCGCCCTCGGAATGAAAATTAGCCGGCTGGCTGACGCCTTTTCCGGCGGTAACTTCCGGCAGTATTCGTTCCAAAATGCCAAAATTATCCAGGTCGGCAAAGGCACCACGCCGGCTCGGATGGACCAGCAAATTAGTAAGCTCCTCCCGCAATCTGTCCGTCGCTATATCTTCTACCTTGCCTTTGGAAACGGCAGTCCTTATGCCTTCCGCCGTGGAAGGATGATAAGTAAATCCCAGCTGGTTTTTGAATCTTACCGCACGCATAATACGCAGGGGATCTTCTTGTATCCGGCGTCCGGGGTCGCCTATGAAGCGTATAATACCGCGGTCAAGATCGCTGATACCGCCGGTATAATCGATTATGAAGCCTGTAGAAAAATCCAGCGCCAGCGCGTTGATGGTAAAATCCCGGCGCATTACGTCTTCTTCCAGGTCGGCATAAGCGACCTTGGTCGCTTTCCGCCCGCGGTGCGCCTGCAGGTCTTTCCTGAAAGTCGCTATCTCTACCTCTCTGCCGCCGAAGCTGACCCTGGTAACGCCGAAAGCCTGCGCAGGGTCGTTATATTTTGCGCGGCTGAATTCTTTTATCATTAATATCTCTTCTGGTGTCGCATCGGTGACCAGGTCGAAATCTTTCGGGTGCCTATCCAGGTACATATCTCTTACCGCGCCCCCTATGGCATAAGCCATGAAACCTGACCGGTTCAACGCTTGAGCCGCCCGTACCGCTAAAAAATAATCATGAGATACCATGACTATATTCTAGCCTTAATCCTGCTGGCTGAGCATGCCCTCGCCAGGCTGTTTGTTCTCCTCCCGTATAAGCAGTACCAGTTCAGTCGTGCGGGCATAAAGGTCCGCCCGGCTTTCAAATTCCCCGCTGAACAACTTCAAAAATTCAATCAAATCGTTTTTGTAGCCAAGAGTACGGGCAATATTGACTGTCCTTTGTACGCTTATCGGAAAAGTGTCCACGGCATTGGCGAACCTGTTTAGATCCTCCGGCTTAGGAAGCGGTTTGTTGTAGTTCATGACTAACCTCCCTTAAAATCTTTTTTACCTGCTTGTCCTCAACTTGGTCGAAGTGGCGGTAATGCACGCCTACCGCACCCATGAAGGCGTTAGGATTATCCAAAACTATGACTTCATCGGCCAAAGCCTCCAGGCCTTCAACGCTGTCCGACGAGGCTACGGGTACCGCCACGACTACGCGCCCGGCATGTTTAGAACGCATAGCTTTTACGGATGCTGTCATGGTAAGCCCTGTGGCTATTCCGTCATCGACTATTATCACGGTCTTGCCTGCAACTTCAGGCGGGTGGAAATCGTCTCCGTAATAAAGTTCGCGCCGGCGGTTTATCAGTTCCCGGGCTGAAGCCACGGCTGTATCCAGCCATTTCCTGTCGGCGTACAATGACTCGCTTTCATTAAAGACCGGTTCTTCGTCTTCTACGACGGCTCCGATGGCGTACTCCGGCGAATAAGGGTGGCTGATTTTGCGGACCAATATAAGACCCAGGGGGACTTCAAGCTTTCTGGCTATTACGGCGCCCAGAACGATGCCGCCACGAGGCAAAGCCAACACAACAGCGTCTTTACCCTTGAAACGATTCAGTGCAGAAGCAAGTTTTTTGCCCGCGTCTGTCCTGTCGAAATAGCTCATGAACCCTCCAGAACCCTAAGGCCCACCATATTATTGCCTGCCTAAGAAGTGTTGTCTGTGGCTTAAATCACTCTACCTGCAAAGACAAATCGCGGCGAATACATTAAAATGTAATGCAGATGGATAAAATACGCTCAAAGCTGAAAAGGTTGCTGAGGACCAGGCGCAGAAAGCTGATAGCCGGCAGTATACTTGCTTTGGTATTGCTGGCAATCGTTCTTTTTTTCGTCTTTTTCAACAACAAAGAAGAGCCGGAGCCGACGCCGGTGCAAAAGCAGGTTTATAGGTCGCAATTGACCGGCCTGGAAGTCAGCAAAGAAGATTCCGAGCGCCCGGTTCTCGGCGTAATGATAGAAAACTCCCCGTCTGCCCGCCCGCAGAGAGGGCTGTCTTCCGCCGAGATAGTCTTTGAAACGGTAACCGAAGGCGGCATCACACGCTACCTGGCTTTGTACCAGACCGCTGAACCTAAAAAGATTGAACCTGTTCGCAGTGTAAGACCGGCTTTCGCGAGATGGATGAATGGTTTTGACGCTTCAATCGCCCATGTAGGAGGCAGTGTCGAAGGGCTGAGCTTGATAAAACAACTTCATTCTAAAGATTTGGACCAGTTCTTCCACACCGGGCCTTATTATCGCGACAGTAACCGCCCGGCGCCACACAACATGGTCGCGGTAGTCAAAGGGCTGAGGGACCTGCAAAAACAGCTTGGCTACGATAAAAAAAGCCGGTTCGCAGACATCCCACGGAGCGATGACAACCCGGCACAGACTCCTAAAGCAACAATAGTAACCATAGATTTCTCAAGCCCTGATTATGCGGTCCAGTTCAAATACGACAAAAAGACTAATTCATATAAGCGCTTTTTGGCAGGACAGGCGCACAAGGATGCCGTTACTGGCAAACAGATCAGCGTCAAGAACCTGATTGTCCTGAAGGTCAGAGGAAGCGACAGCAACAGCCTCAAAACTATCGGCAAAGGTACAGCATTTGTTTTCAAGGATGGCAAAGTCATCAAGGCAAAATGGAAACAAGGTTCAGCCTATAGCCGTGTAGAAATCATCGGTCCAGACGGTGAGGAAATTCCTCTGAACCGCGGCAGTACATGGTTCGCAGGCGTTCCTTCCAGCGGCTCCGTTTCTTTCTAAAATATGTAACTTATTTAACTGCTTTTATAGCCTCTAGGTCGATAATTAGGGCTTGATAAGGAGGTATTTATGAATCTGAATTCAAAAGTAACCCTGCACACGGGAAACAAGATGCCTATCTTGGGGCTGGGCACATGGCAACTTAGCGATGATACGGCCGGCACCATAGCCAAGGCATTGTTACTAGGTTATCCGATGATTGACACATCGGGAGATTACGGCACCCAGCCCGGCATTGCCGAAGGGATTAAAAAAAGCCGCGCAAAAAGAGAGGATTTTTATCTGATTACCAAAGTTGAAGAAACCGATGATGCTTACGAGGCTACTAAAAGGAACCTGCAGGAGCTTCAGCTTGATTATGCAGACCTGATGCTCATACACAGGCCACCTAAAGGCGGAGCAGGCCTAAAGCTATGGGAAGGTCTAAAACGCGCCAAGCGCGAAGGGCTCGCAAAAGACATCGGCGTCAGCAATTACAGCGCAAAGCTGATAGAGGAGCTTGTCGAATCTTCCGGTGAAGTACCGGTGGTAAACCAGATAGAATGGAGTCCGTTCGGGCATAGTTTCGACATGCTGGATTACTGCACTGAAAACGACATCATCGTCCAGGCCTACAGCCCACTGACCCGTAGTGAGCGCCTTAATGACCCCGAATTGACCGAAATCGCGTCCAAGTACGAAAAATCGCCGGCGCAGATATTGACCCGCTGGAACTTACAAATCGGTACAGTGCCGATAATCAAGGCCAACAAAGTCGAGCATCTGAAGGAAGATTTGAACGTGTTCGATTTTGAAATCACCGACGAAGACATGGAAACGCTCAATTCGCTTAATGAGGAATACTCAGCCCTGGGTGACCTCCAATACGTATAAGCTAAAGTTTCTCGCTGGCAATCTCGTCCGGCAGGAAGCCTTCGGGATGCTTGAAGCCAGCTTCCCATTTCGTACCTTTTTGGTACCCCAGGTCTTTCATAAGCTTGGTCGGCGCATTGCGTAAATGCAATGGCACCGGCAAGTCCGGATAATCTTTCGCGAGACGGATGGCTTTACCCATCTTGTCGGCGGCTTCGCGTGATTTTTTGCATTTAGCCAGAACTAACGCGCAGTGGAACAGATTATATTGGCATTCCGGCATTCCTATGCGCTCAACCGCCTCAAATGTGCTTACCGCCAGGTTCAGCGCCGCCGAGGCCGCCAGTCCGACATCCTCGCTGGCAAATACGACCATGCGCCGGGCGATGAATTTCGGGTCTTCGCCGGCTGAAAGCATGCGGGCTAGATAGTAAAGCGTAGCGGTTTCGTCGCTTCCCCGCATCGACTTTATGAACGCGCTTATCACGTTGTAGTGCATTTCACCGGCTTTGTCATAGCCGGGAACCCGCTTTTGTGCGGCATCCTTTACGATTTCTGGTGTGATGGTCTTATCGGTCAGTTGAAGTGCCAGCTCCAGGTTGCTAAGGGCTACTCGGGCATCACCGCTGGAAAGTTCGGCAAGCAGGTCGATGCTCTTCGCCGGCAGGCGTTTGGCGGTTATCTTCTCAGCTTTGGCGGCCTTTTTGATTATCTTTATGACTTCATCTTTGCTTAGTGGGTGGAGAACCAGCACCCGGCTCCGGCTAAGAAGCGGGCTGATGACTTCAAAGCTCGGATTCTCGGTAGTCGCGCCGATAAGTATAATCGTACCGTTCTCAACATGCGGCAGGAAAGCATCCTGCTGAGCTTTGTTAAAACGATGGATTTCGTCTATGAAAAGGACTGTTTGCTGTTCCAGTCTTTGGTTGCCTTTGGCGTGTTCTACCACCTTTGTTACGTCCGCTTTGCCCGCCGTAACGGCGGACAGCTCTACGAACTCTGCGCCGGTTTCGTTAGCAATTATCCGGGCCAACGTGGTCTTGCCGCTCCCGGGTGGCCCCCAGAGTATAAGGCTGGCCGGTTTCTTGCTGGTGATTATCCTGCTGATTATCCGACCTTCTTCGACCAGGTGTTCCTGCCCGACCACGTCCTCCAGTTTCTTCGGCCTCATTCTTTCCGCCAAGGGTATATAAACCATAACTTATATTATAGTTCTAACCGGCACAGTTATCCACAGCAGTGCATTGACATTTAGCTCAAACGATAAGATTATATTGCTAGGCGTGGGAGAAAATAAAAGGAGGGATGCTATATGGCAACTCAAGTGGATGCGAAGCGTGTAAGTAGCGCGCTTGCTCTTCGCGGTATCGTCGCAATCCTATTTGGTATTGCGGCTGTGTTCTGGCCCGGTATTACACTGGTAACACTGGTGTATCTGTTCAGCGGTTTTGTGCTGGCCAGCGGTCTGGTAACACTGGTAATGGGCTTGATTGATGCAAGCCGGGAAAGGAATTCCGTACTTTCATTGGTTCTCACGGTGGCTCTGGGTATCGTTGAAATCGGTGTAGGCGTATACCTGCTCCGCCATGTCGGCGTAGCTTTCAATACGCTCATACTGTTAATCGGCTTCGTGCTGATTTTCAGGGGTCTGGTCGAACTGTTCAACGGACTGTTCGAAGACGACACCAGCGGAATGTACAGGACCGCATCGAGCCTGACAGGCGCATTGGCAGTAATAGCCGGTGTGATTCTCCTGTTCCAGCCCGAGAGCGGCGGCGTAGCTTTCGTATGGATCCTTGGTCTGTACGCACTGCTTGCCGGACCTTTGATGGTCGCTTTAGCGCTAGACATCAACAAAGGCTAAAACAAACATATCAATGCCCGCTTAAGGCCGGTTACCGCGCGGCCCGCGGGCATTTTTATTTGGACGGTATAATGAGAGAATATGAATTATCAAAATGAGCTTGCGCTGGCCAAAAAAATAGCGCGTAAGGCCGGCGATGTCATGCTTGAGTATTTCGATGCCGACCAAGACTTGGATCATAAGGATGACGGCACTGTAGTTACGATAGCTGACAAAACTATCAATCGCATGGTCATAGAAGAAATTGGCAAAAATCTTAATGACGGTGTGATCGGAGAGGAAGAAAGCACCGCGGAATATGGTCCAGGCAGAAAGTGGATATGCGACCCGATAGACGGAACCAAAGCATTCGTAGTCGGCGTGCCAACTTCCACTTTTTCATTAGCACTTGCCATCGATGGCCTGCCTGTGCTCGGCGTTGTCTATGATCCGTATCTGGATAGATTGTACTGGGGCATAAAAGGCCAGGGAAGTTATTGCAACGATAAGGAGCTAAAGGTTTCAAACAACCCGATAAAAGGACACTATGTCGGAGTATCCAGCGGTAATACCGGCCTGGTGGACAAGGGAAACGTAATCAAGCAACTTCTCAATAGCGGCGCCAAGCTTGATACGACGCACGGAGCGGTTTATAAGTCATGTCTTGTAGCGCACGGCAGGACCGTTGGTTATATAGAACCTCGAGTTAACCCGCATGATGTAGCCGCTATCCATTTGATAGTTGAAGAAGCGGGCGGAAAAGTAACCGGATATAGGGGTGAAAAACTGGACTACACCAAACATTTTTACGGAGTGATAGTTTCCAACGGCAAGGTACACGACGAGCTTTTAAGATGTATAGAAGCCGGCTAATTGAGCTGTAAGCTCCTTACTATCTCTATACCCGTCTTATAAGCCAGATTGTCCTGAGTAATATCAGCCGGCATCTGTCTGGTTTCCAGACCGCCTTTCTGCTCGTCAGTTGCAAAACCTCCGGCTACCAAAAATGCCTCCGGCTCATTGGCAAAGTTCGGTCCCAAGGTTTCGCCTTTTTTGAGCTTGAAACTTCCCTGCACCACGAAATACGCGAAGTTATCCGGCGTATCAAGACCGAAGTTCGTCAGATACGTATCTTTGCGCTGGCCTGTGGCCGGACTGGAATAGCTTATCTTTTCCGAAGGAGCTACGGCGTAGCCTCTGCCCAGGTATTTGCCATCATCAGACGAAGCACTACGCTCTATATACACTTTGAAATAAGTAGATGACTGAACGCCCGATTTATCCTCAATATCGAAATTGGGGGATTTCACTATTATATAGTTGTCTTTTTCCCGGACATTCCAGCTTTCCGGATATTTGAACTCCAGGTTCAAAAAGTCGCTGGTATAAGTCTTGGTCAGGCTGGTACTGCCCAGCGCCAGATTTACCGGATTCGCCTGTTCTTCGGACTTGGGCTGGTCTTGTTGTATCTGCGCCGTTTGCGAACTGTTATTTTTCCTGCCTTCAAGGAATTTCCATCCGGCAAATACTATTACACCCGCCAGGATGATGGCCAAAAGAATATAAATTATCCTTTTTATAATCTCCGATTTTGAAGCTCTCCCTACCGGCGAAGTCGGAACCGGCGATGGAGGGATATGTTCCTGGGGCATGCCTTCAGGAAAGTCCATTCCTTCCAGATCTTCCCCGCTGTATTCGGGTCCGTCATATTGTCCTCTGTGCTGGATTTCTTTGTCTTCCGGCATCAGGCTCTCCCGATTATGCTTACATTATGCACTTGCAGTGCAGAGCTGGCAAATCAATTGTTGTAGCTCGCTGATACCAACAGTTCATGAATTGCGCGGATTTTCTTTGGGTCGACCTTGCCGGCAGTTTCGATACCGCTGGCCGTGTCTATGCCCAGCGGGCGTCTGGCTTTTAATATTTCTTCAGCCGCATTAGCATCTACCCCGCCGGCGATAAGGCTCGGTTCGTATTCACCCAGTCTTTTATAATCAATCCGTTTGCCGCTTCCCGCTTCGTCGCTGTCGATTATGGTCAGGAACGCTCCGTCAGGCTTCGCTTCATTCAACCTTACGGTCTTTATGACGGGAAGACGATACTTATCCAGATTCTTTTCACGGCCGGAAAGCTGTATGGCTTTTACGCCGGTCTTCTTTGCGATTTCATTGACTTCATCGGGGCTTTGGTCTTCAAATATGCCTACGGCGATGGTGTCTTTGCACGCATCAGCCAGCTTTTTGCCTTGTTCCAGGCTTACTTTGCGTTTACTGCGGGGTACGAAGTTTATACCCATCATGTCTACACCCAGTTCCTCACATAGCTTCGCGTCCTCAACTTCTCTGATACCGCAAAGCTTCAAAAGCGGTCTGCCGGATAATTCCTTCAGTTTCAGATGCGGGAAAGGATGTTTCATCAGCACGGTGCCCACCAGGGCTCCGTCGTAACCCGCCGGGATGTCTTTGTAGTTGTTAATCCCGCTTTCCGCCACCTTTACTATGTCTTCGGGTATCTTTCCTGAAAATTCATCAAACACCTGCGGATTAAGCGAAAAATCGTGCAGGTTGCGCGAGTTTACACCTATGATTCCCGGTTTTATCCTCAGCGCTTTTTTCAATTCGCTTTCCGTGTGCACCTCTATTATGGATTGTAGTCCCAGGCTGGAGGCATAATCATAGAGCTCAAGCAGTTTATCCTCGTCCAAAATGGCCGCTATCAGAAGCACGATGTCCGCGCCGCAGGATTTGGCCTTCTGTATGTGTTCTTTTCTGACGATGAAGTCTTTGCAAAGCAAGGGCAGGCTGACGGTTTTTCTGATAAGTTTCAAATCTTCGAAGCTTCCGCCGAAATCCTTCGGTTCGGTCAGCACGCTTATAGCTTTGGCGCCTGACTTCTCATAAAGCAGTGCATGCTGGGCTATGTCGACCTTCGTATTGATAGCTCCTTCGCTGGGGCTGGAGCGCTTTATCTCTGCAATCAGCCCGCCTGAATATTTTTGGCCGGATTCCGGTAGTTTGCTCGTCGCGGTGTAGTCGCGGTCTTTGTCGCGCGCTAAGATGCTGGCCAGCGCGCTGGGTATACGGTAATTTTCCAGGGCTTGCTTGGCCCCGCCATCTTTCAGTATGCTGGCGGCCAGCTTGTAACAATCTTTGAGGTCGTCCGACTTGCCCGCCAGGTACAAAGCCAATGCAGAATTTACAAGCACCAGGTCTGTACGGCGCGTCCGTTCGATTCCGTCGATTATCGCAACCGCAGTCTTCAGGTTGTCTTCGGGACTTTTCGTTGATATCTCGGAGAAATCAGCCGCCGGTTCCACGCCGAAATCATCCGGTGATAGATCGTACTCGGTAATCTCGCCGTCTTTTAATTCCACTATATGCGTCGAGCCGCATAGTGTCGCCTCGTCCAGGCCGTCGCTTCCGACAGCTATGATGACTCTTTCCTTACCTAGTATTTTCGACGCTTCGGCAAGAAGCCGGGCATACTCCAGCTTAGGCGTGCCGATGAGCTGTTTCGGGGCATTGACCGGGCTTAGCAGAGGCCCCAGTATGTTAAAGAAAGTAGGCTTGTCCATCTCTGCCCGGACCGGCCCGAAAAACCGCATAGCCGGATGAAAGTTCTTTGCATACAAAAACGCTAGATTGTACCTGTTGTACCTGAGCTGTAATTCCTGGGAGGAGAGAGTTATCGGTATATCCAACGCTTTGAGCAGATCGAAGCTTCCGAACTTTCCACTGGCCGCGTTATTGCCGTGTTTGGCTACTTTGACGCCCGCGCCGGCCAGGATGAAGGCACTGATGGTGCTGGTATTCAGCCTGGGCAGGCCGGAACCGCCGGTTCCGCAGATGTCTACTGCGTCCTCAAGGGCCGGGACATCCGCCATTTGTTTGTAGAGGTACTTAACCGCTTCGGCTATTTCCGCAGGCTCGCCGAACGGTTTTTCGGAAAGGTATTTTTTCTGCTCATCCAAAGAAAGCTTGCCGTCGACCGTCTTTTGTAAAAATTCCACGATTCTCATGCTTGAAGCTCCTTTATGATGTTAACAAAATTTCCGGCGATTATGTTACCGAGTTCCGTGGCGTAGCTTTCCGGGTGGAACTGCAAGCCGTAAATAGGATATTCCTTGTGCTCGACGGCCATCACCTCCCGGCCGTTCAGCTCTATGCTGGGCGAGCCAGGCTTGGACTCGGCCAATATGTCCAGTTCGGCCGGTATGGTCTTGGCCGCATCTAACATCAGACTGTGGTATCTCATGACTTTTATACCGTCAGGTACGCCGGCCAATATCCTGCCGTTTTTTATTATTTTCAGTGCTGACGCTTTGCCGTGCTGGGGCAAGGGCGCTTCTTTCAATTCTGCGCCGAAAGCCACCGCGATACCCTGAAAACCCAGGCATATGCCTAATATCGGCAAACCTTGTTTGCCGAAACGGTTTATCACTTCATCGTTCTTGCCGAAGTATTCCTTATCCAGCGGAGTTCCCGGACCGGGGCTTATTATTACTCCGTCTATACCGCCTTTTTCCAGCTCGAGAATGAAGTCATCGTCGTTTCGGACTACCTTGACGTTTACATCCGGCAAAGCTCCGAAAAGATGTACGAGGTTGTAGGTAAAGCTGTCGTAATTATCAATAATCAGAAGTTTAATCATTGCTCACGTCCTTTATAGTCTTTTCCATCCCAGCAAGCTTGGCGATTACTTCGTCATATTCCTTCTCCGGTATCGAGTCAAAGACTACGCCGCCGCAGGCCTGGGTATAGCAGTCGTCGCCGTTACAGAACAGACTGCGTATCGGCATGGCGAAGGCACAGTCGCCGTTGAAGCTGAAGCGTCCTACCGCGCCGCCGTAAGGACCGCGCGGAATCTTTTCGTTGCGGGCGATAATCTTCATCGTTTCTATCTTCGGCGCACCGGTCACTACCCCGCAGGGCATTATGCCTGCCAGAAGGTCGAAGCTGTCCTTGTCCGGCCGTAGTTCGCCTACTATATCGCTATAAATATGCTGGACGTATTTGAACTTTATCAGATGCATCAGCTCCTCTACTTTGACCGAGCCGTATTTGCTGACTATGGAAATGTCGTTCCTGTGCAGGTCGACCAGCATCGCATGTTCGGCTCGTTCTTTGGGATCGTTCAAAAGTTGGCGGGCGAGTTCCTTGTCTTCTTGCTCGGACTTACCGCGCCTTACGGTTCCAGCGGTAGGCGTGGTCAAAATCCTGCCGCCCGTAGCGCTGACTACCAGCTCCGGGCTGGAACCGAAAACTTCCCGCTGGCCGAAATGCACATAATACATGTACGGGCTCGGGTTGACTTCTCGCAGACGGTTATAGATGGCAAATTTGTCGCCCTTTATCCGATAATCCTTCTTGAAGCCGACTTCAACCTGAAAGCTGTTCCCTTTTTTGATTTCCTCCAATGTCCGCTCGACCACTCGCAAATATTCGGGCTTGTCTATGGAATATTCCCCGCTTTCTACCGACTCCACATGCCGGGGCAAATCAAGCCCGTCAAGCTGTCCGATGATATTCTCTACGGTACTGCTTCTGTCCTCGTGGTAAGTGTAATACGTAAGCTCGTCGGTTTCGCGGTCATATATAAGCCCGTCTACATACAGGCCCAGCTCAAAGACAGGGAAGCCAGGGTGCTCGTCCAAGTTCAGAGCCGGCTCGAAATAATTCGCCGCTTCATACGAAAAATATCCTATCAGACCGCCCTGGTATTTGTTGGATGCTGGAATCTTTGGCAGGAATGATTTGAGCTTTTCATACGGATTGCCTGTTTTTATCTCTTCGGTTTTCTCCTGTCCCTCAATCCTTAGTTTTCTACCGCGGGCGGAAAACACATAAAGCGGGTCGAAGCCGATGGTAAAGTACCTGTCCTGTTGTTTAGGCGAAACCAGGGATTCGAACATATATGTCTTGTCGAAGCTGTATTTAAGCGCGTAATAAAGACGCAGATAATCCGCATTCAGGGGCAACCTTACTTTTTTCGGCTTGGCTTTTAGGAAGCTTAAATCAATCATCGGCCGATTACTTTTTTAATTCCCGGTTTGCCGTATTTCAGCTCCCGACTACCACGTGTGACCGTAGCTATGCTCACACCCAGGGCTTTGGCGATATGCCTTTGGTTTTCGCCGTCCACCAGCCTTTTGAAAATCTGCAGGCGCACATCCAGCTCCTCTCTTTCCTGCGGCGTCAGCAGATTTGACAAAACTTCAGACATTGTAATTTTGTCATCAATCCTACAAAGTAGCTCCAACAGCTCCGAATCATACGTCTTCTTCATGACACAAAATTATATATTAATATTTGTACTAGTGCAATAGTACAAAACAATCAATAGGGAAGGGTAGCAAGAAAAATGAAAGAGAGATGAGAGGGGCATAAAACCAAAGTATTGGTTTTATGTAGCCGCGAGCGAAGCGTCATCCTTGAAAAACAGCACTGGCTTCCGAGCGCCAGCCGCTATACGCTTCCCTCCTCTCATAAGCGCTAGCGCATTTAATGTGCGTAAAATCCGCGGGCTTCTTTGTCCGGGAAAGTACAGAATGACACCCCTGCTTCGGTCAGCGTATCTATGACTTCCTTGTCCCTTATCGAGCCTCTAGTGGTCAATATACCTTCTATGCCGGCGGACGCAAGTATCTGCGGCCCATCCGGGAATGGGAAAAAACTGTCGCTGTAGGCAACCGCGCCTTTGGTATCATGTCCCGCATTTTTTGCTCGCATAAGCGCCAGCTCTGCCGCGGTTACCCTGTCCTGCTGGCCTACCCCGTTCGCCAAAAGCATGCCGTCCCTGACTATACAGATAGTATTGCTACTACTGGTGCATCCTATCGCCCAAGCGAACTGCATATCGCGCATTCTTTCGTCGCTTATCGGCTTGCCCCTTTTTTCTACATCCTCTGAGGAACAATCTATGACATGGGTGTAATTATCCTGTGTAAGCCGCCCGCCTCGCACATACCTGGAACGTAATTTCTTATCCAGAGAATCCTGGGTCAGCTTGCCCAGCGCCGGGTTTATCAGCAGACGGAGCTTGCCGTTCTTTCGCTTCAAAATTTCAAGCGCGTCGTCATCCACGCCAGGTGCCATGACTATGTCCAGTATGCGTTTTCTGCCCTCTTCCATTTCGTAGGTCATAATTGTTTCGGCCAGCTCGCGGGTCATGTTCGTATTGACGACAATCGAGCCGCCAAAGATGGCGCGCAGGTCGCCCTCAAGCATCTTTTTCGCGGCTTTTATCGGGTCGTTGTCAAAGGCGGCGCCGCAAAGGTTGCCATGTTTGGCGCCCAGCACGATAGCCGGTACTTTCTTTTCGTTCTTATCAAAGGTCGCGCCGGCGTGGGTGACGGTCTGCAACAACCTGTCCACATCGGTAAAGTTGTTATAGCTCAGGGCTATGCCCTCTACCAGTTCAAATCTGCCGATGGACAGCGGGTCGTCATCGTCAACGTCCACATAGAATGCGGCGTTGCCCTGCCACGGGTTTTCACCGTAGCTCGACTGTGCTTTTCTATCACCTATGAATCCGCAGGTGTCACCCTTGCCCAGATATTTGGCCGATTTAAGCATGTAGTTAGCGACTTCGCGCTCAGCCACAGCGGCCAGTTTGCGCACATAGACTTGCTCGTCCGGCTTACCGTCCTTGAGCCATTTGATGACTTCTTTTCTTTGCTCTGCCCGGGACAAGACTATCCGTCTCCCCTTGGAGGCGGCGTGCAGGAGCGTCGGCCCGCCCACATCAGTTTTTTCTATGATATCCGCTTCGCTTGCGTTCGGGTCCGCTATGGCCTCTTTAAGCGGATACATATCCACGCACACCAGGTTTATCCTGGGTATGCCCAAAGCCTCCAGCTCTGCCTTCTGCTCTTTTGAATCATCGGCCAAAAGCCCTGCGTAAATCTCGCGCGCCAGCGTTACCACCCTGTGTCCCAGGATGGCCCCGCCTTTGCTCAATTCGGACGTGTCGGTTACTTTAACCCCGGCTTTTTTGATAGTTTCAGCAGTACCCCCGGAGGCATATATGCGCCACCCGAGCTCGGAAAGTTCGCGTGCGAACTCTTCTATGCCTGCCTTGTCAAAGACAGACAGCAATGCGTTTCCGGCTATCTCAGCCATCTTTGGTTATTCTCCCGCTTTTGAAAACTGTTAAATTAAGTAAATACTATTTACTGAAACATTCTATACTATTAAGGACGCAATGGCTAATATACCCATCCCCACAGATAAGGAATTCGAAGAGCTGGTAAACAGGGCTTTGGACCACATACCGGAGCTTTATCAGCAGAACCTTAACAACGTTGCTATAACCATCGCCGACGAGCCGACTCCTGCGCAAAGAGAAAAGTTGAAATTACGATGTAACGAAACACTTTTCGGCCTGTACGAGGGCATTCCTTTGACCCAGCGCGGTGCAGGTTATAATCTGGTCATCCCGGACAAGATTACCATCTTCAAACTGCCGATGGTCTACGCCGTAAAGAACACAGCCGAGTTAGCCGAGCAGGTACGCCACACCCTGTGGCATGAAATCGCCCACTACTACGGCCTGAATCACGCCCAGATACACAAACTGGAAAAATAATTACTCGAATATCAAATGCAGGGCGAGAATCAAACTCAGGACAGCAAATACATTGATGACGAATTTATTACCGTTCTTGATGGCCAGATACGCGCCGATGTAGCTTCCGATTATCGAGGTAACCAGCGCAACGGCGGCAAATTTATAATCAATAAAATTTGCAGAAGCAAAAATAAGCAGGCTCACTGTCTGGGCAACAAGTTGTATTGACCTCTTGGTTACGGCGGCATTTATAGCGGTCATACCGAAAAATACCATGAATACAATCAGATAGGCTGTAGTTATGCCGGATATGGCCGAACCGACAATGGATACGGCGAACAATATTAATGCGCCGATGCTTTTAGAAGATCTGGAAGTTTTCCTGGTTTCAAGCCCCAGGTTTTTTGTAAGCAACAAGGGCAAGCCGACAATTAAAATCACATATCCTAATAATTTCTGTATAAGCTCTTCGTTTGAGCTGAATTGAACCAAAAGGGAACTTCCGATTAGCGCGCCTACGCCTCCCATGGCCATGAATATTAGCTGGGTTTTCAGGTCAAGAATTTTTTCGCGGCGATATTTGGCCCCCGCCCCTAGCGCGGCCCCCAGACCTGTTACCTTCGAAGTTGCAATGGCAGTCAGCGGGTTTATGCCCAGAAAAATTAAAAAAGGAGCTGTGAACAAACCTGCTCCGCCGCCCGCGATACCGCTAAGCGTCATGATGAACACATTAACGATTGCAAAAATAATCAGGTCGTTCATGACTATTCGTCACAGTGCGGGCAGAGGTCGTCTTTCTTATATTCTGATAACCAGTGTTTGGTAGCCTTGAAAATTGGTTCGTAGTCTTTATAGGCCGCAAAGTCCGCCGCCCGGCGCAAGCCCCAGCCGAGCAAACCGTAAAATCGTAGCTTGCCCCAGATTACCGCCGCCCAGTGCGGGCCTGCCGGCATCACATATATAGGTTCTTTGGCCGTGTATGGCAAAGGCGGCTCATTGTTCGCCAGCTTGATCAGATTATTAGCTATATATACTCCGTCATAAAGTGCGGTCTGCGCCATGCCGGAATACGGCGTGTCGGCGTTGTCGCCAACTACGTATATGCCCGGTTCGGCCTGCAGGAACTGATCTACCCTTACCTTGTGGTTCTTGGCCAGCTGAAAGTTCTGCTCGGTAAAGAACGGGCTGTTAGCCATACCGGCAGTCCAGATGACAGTATGGCTCCGTATGGGTTTGTCATTTACCAAAAGCTCATCCTGATTCTGAGATTTTACAGCGGACTTCAGATAAACCTTCACACCCTTGTGCTTTAGCTGACGTTCAACTTTCTTTGAGACCGCCTTCGGGCTACGCGGAAGCAACCTGTCAGCCGCTTCTACCAAGTCCACATGCACGCTCCGTTTGTTCACGCCGTGCTTATCACAGACAAGCCTGACATAATCTCCCAGTACGCCAGCCAGTTCCACGCCCGTGGGGCCGCCTCCGACCACCACATAGTTCAAGTCGGGGTGTTTGGATGTGGTGATATGCTTGTGCAGGTGTTTTTTCAGCCTTTCGGCCTCATCCAGGCTCTTTATGCCGTAGGCGAAATCTTGCAGGCCGGGTATGCCGAAAAAGTTCGTAACCATGCCCAGCGCCAGCACCAACACGTCGTATTCATACTGCTCGCCTTTGTCAGTCTTTACCGCAGTCTTTTCCCTGTCCAGAGATTTAAGTTTGCCGTTCACTACCTTTACCTGCGGTTTGTCAGCGAATATCTCGCTCAGCGGTATCGAAGAAACGTCCTTACTGCCGCCCGTAGCGGTGTGATACAGCGACGGATAATACCGGAAATTCTCATTGTCGCTGATAAGCGTTATCTCGAACCTGCTGTCCTTGCTGAGTTCCAGCGCGGTCTTTATACCCGCGAAGCCGCCCCCTGCTATAACCGCTTTGTGTTTTTGGTTTGTCATTTACCCTAGTTTAGCAAAATGCCCGTAGGAGTACACCGTTTTATGGTTATGTTAAACTTTATTTGAATGGCGCTGAACACAAAAGAAATAGAAAAACTCATAGACGGCGAAGTCGATACTTCCAAGAAAGCAAAAGACTTTTACAGCCATGACGCCAGCATGTTTGAGCTTCGCCCCGAAGCTGTAGTGTTCCCGGCGAATAGCGAAGATATCCAAAAGCTCGTCAAATACGCCGACGAAAACAAGGCCAAGAACCCGGACATTTCCATAACCGCGCGTAGTGGCGGCACCTGCATGTCCGGCGGAGCTATAAACGAGTCGATAATTATCGACATGACCAAGCATTTCAACAATATAGAAGAAGTGGATTCTAAATCAGCTCGCGTCCAGCCCGGCGTTTATTACCGTAATTTCGAAGCGG
>DASSOT010000051.1:0-2358 GCA_035700225.1 Saccharimonadales bacterium (SeqCode) | reverse complement strand
GATAAAAGACGGCATAACCACCATTTATAACAGCGAGCACCCTGATGGTTTTTATCCAGACAAGACCGGCCCTGAATCGACCGTAATCAACACTACTGACGGAAACATTGATGAAACGCTTGGCCCCGGCGAAGTTTTCGTAATGGGCGACAACAGAGGTAATTCTCTGGATTCAAGGATGTTCGGGCCCGTCAGCTCAAATGACATAATTGGCAGATTGTTCGTAAGAATCTATCCATTCGGTTCCGTGAAAAAATTCTGAGCTAGTTCAGCAGATCGTTCAAGATTTTTTCTAGGTCCTCTTCCGACTTGTAATCTATCTCGATACGTCCGCCAGCCTTGAACGGCTTGATATTCACTTGTGTTGAGAGTTTTTTCGCCAAAACTTGTGAGCGGTCTATATATTTTTTGCTGACTATCAGCTTGGTCTTGGCCCCTACACCTTCGCGATGCTTGGTTTCGCTAACGAATTTTTCTGCCGCCCTGACAGACCAGCCTTTTTTGATGATATTGTTCAGCAGTTCGTCCTGCAGTTTCGGGCTGTCCTTCAGCGACAATATGGTGCGGGCATGGCCTTCCGTTATTTTTTTCTTTTCTAATGCTATGCGGGCGTTTTCCGGAAGCTGAAGCAACCTGACTATATTCGTTATCGTCGAAAGGGCCTTGCCGAGCCTCTCAGCAATATCACGATATTCCATGTTGAACTGCTCATGCAGTCGCAGGATGGATATGGCCTGTTCCAAAGGCGACAAATCCTCTCGTTGGACATTCTCTACCAGGCCTATCTCAATCCTTTCCAGTTCCTCGCTGGAACGGATTATAGCGGTGACTTCTTTGAGCCCCGCGATTTTCGATGCGCGAAAGCGCCTTTCTCCGGCGATAATCACATAACCGTCGTCTTCCGGGGATATCACCAGTGGCTGTAATAGTCCGTAAGTCTTGATGGATTTTGCCAGCTCGTTAAGCGAAACTTTATCGAAATTTTTTCTTGGCTGATCAGGATTAGCCTTTATTTCGTTTAATCTGACCTTATGCAATCTTTCTTTCTTATCCAATAACAATGACTGGTCGAAATCATCGGGCAGAAGACTGCCGAAACCCTTGCCTAACCCTTTATTCTTGCTCACAGTTTTTGATTATCTCCTTTGCCAGTTTCTTATACGATCGGGCGCCTTTGCTCCATTTATCATACTCCGATACCGGTTTACCATAGCTCGGCGCTTCGGCCAGTCTTATGTTGCGCGGTATTATCGTATCGAACAGCTTATTCCCGAAATGCCGTTTGACTTCATTATATACCTGGCCGGCCAGACTCGTGCGCTTATCGAACATCGTCATAACCACACCTAGAAGTTCCAGGTCGGGGTTAAGACCTTTTCTTATCTGTTGCATGACCTGAAGAAGCTGGCTGAGCCCCTCCAGCGCGTAATATTCAGCCTGCACGGGAATGAGCACCATGTTTGCGGCTACCAGCGCGTTGACCGTAAGCAGGCCGAGCGAAGGCGGGCAATCAATCAGCACATAGTCATAATCACCCGTTTTTTCCAGCACCTTTTTCAGAGCCGACTCCCGCCCCGCTACTCCTGCCAGTTCGACCTCGGCGCTGGCCAGCCTGCTGTCACACGGCAGTATGTCCAGATTTTTAAACTTGGTCTTTACTATCGCTTTTTTTGTGTTGCCATTGCCGGCCATAAGGTCGGAAAGACTTATCTTTAACCTTGAGTTTATTATCCCCAGGCCACTTGTCGCATTCGCCTGCGGGTCAGCATCTACTACCAGTACGCGCTTATTTTCTCTGGCCATATATGCGGCCGCATTGATAGCCGAGGTAGTCTTTCCTACCCCGCCCTTCTGGTTCAGAATCGCTATGACGTTTTTTTGTTTCAACCTTCAGACCCCTAAAGCTTTTATAGCTGTAGACTAACATGTCCGATGGCTTTGGTAAATCCGGCGTATTTACCTGGTATAACTATGCTAGCCGTATAATACTATTACTATACTACTTTTAAGAAATCGTGTTTATTTTAATAGTGGCTTGTCTTTGACGATGGCCGCGTACTTTCCTGACGCGTTTCTTGGCCTTATAGCGGATTGATACTACCTTGTCGGTCTGTTTATCAGCGCTTATTATCTCTGCGGTGACTTTAGCGCCGGCAACCGTCGGACTGCCTACTTTGATGCTGTTTTCATCAAAAACCAGCAAAGGTTCGAAAGTTACGGTCTTTTTATCTGTCTTTATGAGCTCAACGTCTATCTGGTCGTCCTTCTTGACCAAATATTGTTTACCGCCCGTAGTTATAACTGCTTTTTTCATTCAAACTTCACTTAATTTTTACAATCGTTCAACAAATTCTAACA
>DASSOT010000050.1:0-3990 GCA_035700225.1 Saccharimonadales bacterium (SeqCode) | reverse complement strand
AAGCATAAGTATGGAGAAGTTCTTTAGAAGTGCTATATTTTAAGCATGAGCAAGATAATTGATGCGAAACTACTTGGGTTCAACCGTATCATGGCGGTAGTACACTTCGCGCAGGGCATTTTGGTTTTGATATTGTCCAGGCAATTCAGCCTGCCGATAAAGACCGACTACCTCTTTTATAATCAATCCACTCGCAGTCTGGAAGCCTCCCAGCATGTCCTGTTCAACTTGTCTTTACCGGCGCTAATAGCGGCGTTTTTCTTCGTTTCGGCGCTTGCGCATCTGTTTATAGGCACCGTTTACTCCAAGACTTATACCAGGAACCTCAGCAAAGGTATCAACAAGGCCCGCTGGGTCGAATATTCCGTTTCGGCATCCATCATGATAGTGGCCGTATCTTTGCTTGTAGGCATCTATGACATAGCTATACTTGCCGGCGCGTTCGCGCTGACGGCCATCATGAACCTGATGGGCCTGGTCATGGAAGTGCATAATCAAACTACCGAGAAGATTAACTGGCTCAGTTACTGGATAGGTACGTTCGCGGGGCTGGTGCCCTGGGCTATCATCGCGTTTTACTTCTGGGCTTCCGACCAGTATGGCAATGCATCGCCGCCAACCTTTGTTTACTGGATATTCGTATCAATCTTTTTGTTCTTCAGCTGTTTCGCACTCAATATGGTCTTGCAGTACAAGAAAACAGGGAAGTGGCGAGACTACCGCTACGGCGAGCTTGTGTACATCTGGCTCAGCCTGATAGCAAAGTCAGCCTTAGCTTGGCAGGTCTTCGCCGGAACCCTCCGGCCTTAGCGGATGTAGTAGACGACTTTTACCGAGTAGCTCAGGTCGTTTTCACCCGGTTGTACCTGTAATTTCGTTTCGGATGAGCTATTCGCGCCTTGTGCCAGGTCGGTTGCGCCGTTAAACAATCTCGGGTATATGTTGCCGAGATTGTTATTGCCGTCATCTACGCTCTTGACGCTGACTATCTTAAAGCCCAGGTTCTTTGCCGACTGGTCGGCTTTTGCCCGCGCGTCCTTGGTGGCTTGGTCGCGGGCCTGGTCTTCCAGCTCTTTTTTCTTACTGTCGCTGAAGTTCGCGCTGGGCGATATAGTGCCCTCGCTGTCGGTAGTTACCAGATAATCCTGCACTTTCTGCGCCTGCTCTTTGCTATCTGCCGTTATGGTCAGGCTCAGATTGTAGGTATAGGTGTCGTTCGTGTTCGTGTAGTAGTAATAGTTCTGGTAGCCTCCGGAGTTGGACTTGATATGGTTGTCGCTGACGCCAATTTCCTTGAGCTTGCTCGTTATCTCGTCGCTTTTCTTGGTCAACTCTTCTAATGCGGCCTTCTTGTCCGCGTTCTTGAACTGGTAGGTCGTGTAAAAGATGAACTCATCTGGCACGGCTTTTATAGTCGTTTCACCGGTGACGCTTATCGTCCTGTCTGTCTGCGGTTCGCCTTGCCACGGCTTCCACAGCCACAGCATGCCGGCTATGACTACCAGTAGCAGAACTACGATAACCCTATAATCCAGCGCTATGTTTAACTTTTTCTTCGGTGCCGCCGGCTGTTCAAGCGGCGTAAATGGTTTTTGTTCCTGGTTGTCCATATTTTGCTTATCCTTAAATATTTTATTAAAGTGTTACGCTTTTTGCTCGTTTTGTAAAGAAGCAAAGTCTTCTTCCAAGGAAGAAGCAAGTTATTCCATTTTTGTGTCAGCAAAAACGGAATCCAAAAACTGCCCGGCGGTTGCTCTCACTTGGTGTATCTGTTGATGCAAAACAGACTCGCCTGCAGAACTCCTCGTTCAATTGCCACTGGCAATTACTGTCGTCAGACAGCTTCGGCGGCCAAGCACGACTGTTTTGCAAAACATCTGCCCAGGCTCAAGCAAAGCCGGGGAAAGCTTTCCAAAGATGTTTCCCTGAAGGGGTATTGGTTTTGCAAATGCTGGGATAAGAATACCGAGCGGGGAACATCTACAAAACCTACTTAGAAGGTGGTATTCTGAGATTATTCAGGAGTGGAGAATATGGCAAAAAAGAAGAAGACAGAAGAGTTCAGGGTCAACGGTGACGAGCTGTTGAAGAAAGTCAAAGCCCTCATAGCCGAGGGCAATGTCCGCAAAATTACTATCAAGAGCAAAGAGGGCAAGAATATCGTGGTATTGCCGCTTACCATCGGCGTAGTCGGCGCAGTTATCGCGCCAGTCCTGGCGGCAGTAGGCGCCGTAGCCGCCCTTTTGAACGAATGCACCATCGTAGTCGAACGTGACAACACCAAGAAATAAAGTCATGAAAGACAACCGCCTGCTACTCAACCTGCAAAGCTTCAACGCCGCTACGGCCATAGCCGGCGGCATCGGGCTCATCGCAGGTTGGATAAACCCTGGCAGTGAAATGCTCGAACACACCGATTTCACCAGTTATTACTGGCCAGGTGTAATCTTGCTGTGCATCGTAGGCGGCAGTGCGCTTTTTGCGGCCATCAGCCTTGCGCGCAAAATACCGGGCGCGGCTATAGCCAGCCTGCTGGCCGGCATCATCATGCTGTTTTGGATTATCACAGAAGTGGCTTCCATCCGCAGTTTCCACTTCCTACAAGCGGTCTACCTCGCAACCAGCCTGGCCATCATCGCAAAAACCAACGAAAACCTATAGTTGCCATAGTCTATAGGGAGTTTCGGCAACCCTTAAAAAATGCTATCCTTTATTTGAAAGCTTAAAGACTATGCTTACGGCAGAAACAAAAAGACATATAGATAGTGCTCGACAGATTCTTGTTGGCAAGGTTCCGGACCCAAAACAGCAAATTGATCAAATCACCAATGCTCTTATCTATAAGTTTATGGATGACATGGATGTTAAGTCCATTGACAGTGGCGGCAAAGCCAGTTTTTTTACTGGTGACCTGGGACAATACGCCTGGCGCAAGTTAATGAATCCGCGCAAAGGTTCGCAGGAAAGATTAAATCTTTATACTGAAGCGCTAGAAAAATTCAGCACGGCTGAACAACTACCGCCACTGTTCCGTGACATCTTTCGCCAGGCCTTTTTGCCGTACCGCGATCCAGAAACCCTCAATCTATTCCTAAAAGAAATAGAATTTTTTGATTACAACCACAGCGAAGAGCTGGGCAATGCCTTTGAGTACCTGCTCAGTATCATGGGCGCCCAGGGTGATGCCGGTCAGTTCCGCACGCCGCGGCACATCATAGATTTTATTGTTGAAATTCTTGATCCTGACATGGATGACACTATTCTCGATCCAGCTTGTGGCACAGCGGGCTTTTTAATTAGTGCCTACAAACACATCGTCGAAAAACATGACAACAAAGACAAAAAAAACAAATTAACTCACACCCAGCATCAAAAAATGCTAGACAACATGGTTGGTTATGACATCAGTAGCGACATGGTAAAGCTGGCACGTGTCAACATGTACCTGCACGGTAACCGCAGTCCGCAGATTTTTGAATATGACACGCTTAGCAATGAAGAATGCTGGAATGACAACTTCAACATAATCATGGCCAATCCGCCGTTTATGAGTCCAAGGGGCGGCATCCGCCCGCACAATAAGTTCAGTGTTAAATCGTCTCGTGCCGAGGTACTTTTTGTCGATTATATAATGACCCACCTTAAACAAAATGGTCGTGCCGGTATTATCGTACCGGAAGGCATTATTTTCCAATCAGGCACCGCCTATAAGCAACTTCGAAGATTGTTAGTAGAAGATGGTCTGCTAGCAGTTATTTCACTGCCAGCAGGCGTGTTTAATCCATACTCTGGCGTCAAGACCAGCGTACTTATCTTTGATAATAATCGAGCCAAACAATCCAAAGATATCCTTTTCGCCAAGGTCGAGAACGACGGTTTTTCTCTTAGCGCCCAACGCCGTCCAACTCCCGGCCAGAATGATCTACCAATCATCGCCAAAACTCTAAAACAGTATCGACAAGGCAAATTAAAGACACAAAAGCAGGTCAA
>DASSOT010000049.1:0-16971 GCA_035700225.1 Saccharimonadales bacterium (SeqCode) | reverse complement strand
AATCGGCCCGATAGATTGTTTGATGGGATCGCCGATGCCTATGCATATTTTGGTGTTAGAATCGATTCTCATATTGTCTCCAATTTCTCCATTATCCCACTCACGACCTTGTTTGGTGAAATTCCGGATGTGTCTATTATGAAATCGGCCGATGCGAAATATTTTTCTCTTCTGTCCCGCCATACTTCCTCCAGCTCTTTTTGGACGGAATCGTGGCCGGTCAGGGAAGGCAACCTGCCGTAGGCTCTTATCCTCTGGGCCAGTACGCCCGGATCAGCCTGAAGCATGAAGACTACGCCGTTTTTCCTAAGATTTTGGACGTTTTTCGGGTCCAGCACAGCGCCTCCTCCGGTGGAGATTATCGTGTTCTTTTTTGATGAGAGGGTCTTTATGGCTTCGTTTTCAAGCTTTCGAAAGTATGCCCAGCCTTTTGCTTCCACGGCTTTTTTAATGTTCATGTTGTTTTTCTTTTCAATGAAATCATCCGTGTCTACGAAATCCATTCCGATTTTTTTGGCTATTATCCTGCCAAGCGTGCTTTTGCCCGTACCGCGCATACCGATAAGCACTATATTGCTTTTTTTAATGTCTATGGTTTCTACGGGCGTAATCTTTGCCAGTTTTTCCCAGAAGCTTGGGAAGGTCTTGTTTACTACGCCGGGGTTGATTATTCTTTGGCCTTCCAACCTTGTCCCTGCTATGGCGAAGGCCATGGCTATGCGGTGGTCGCCGTAAGTGTCGATTATCGCGCCTTTGGGTCTGCCTCCGTATATGGTAAGGCTGTCTTCTGTCGAGGCTGTCCTTATGCCCATCTTGGCCAGTTCATGCTCCAGCGCTATTATGCGCTCGGTTTCCTTGATGCGAAGCGAGCTTATACCGTCTATGGTGGTTTCGCCGTCAGCAAAGGCGGCCAAAACCGCAAGAGTCATGGCCTGGTCGGGGCATTTTTCCATATTTACTTTCATTGGCTTTACGCCCGCGCCCCTCAACATCACCTTGCTTTTGCCATATTCTACCTTTGAACCCATATCGCCAAGTATTTTCAAAAATTCCTTATCGGCCTGTTTCGTGACACGCCGGAGATTATCCACTGTTACTTTTGATTCATTCAAAGCCGCCGCCGCAAAGAAATATGACGCGCTGGAGAAGTCGCCGTTCACATGATAGACGTGGTTGTGATATTCCTGCGGATTGATTTCATAAGATTGATAATCATCGTTCGCTACACTTACGCCGAACCGCTTCATTACTTTTATCGTCATATCAATATAAGGAGTCGATATCTGTTTGCCGCGTATTTTTATATGAATTTTCTTGCCAAGCAGAGGTGAAATCATCAATAGGGCGGAAAGAAACTGGCTACTGGTCGCTCCGCTCATCTCTAAGCCGGAGCCGCTTAGTGAACTACTGTCAACCCTGAGAGGCGGGAAACCTTCCTTGTCCAGATACTTTATATCTGCTCCGAGGCTCCTTAGCGCGTCCACGAGGTCGCCTATAGGCCGTCTGTTCAAGCCATGTTCGCCGGTTATAGTCTGTTGCCCGGGTACGATGCAAGCCAGTGCAGTTATAAACCTTATGGTTATACCCGACAAATCGGCGTTAAGTTTATAAGGCTTGTCTTTCACATCCGATATACTGCCATCCACGACGAATTCTTTTTCTTCCGTAGTAACACGAATACCCAGCTCGTTCAGACATGACGCCATGGCTTTGGTATCGTCGCTTATCAAAGGGTTGATAAGCCTGACGGGACCATCGCAAAGCGCGCCTAACAGCAATACTCTGTTAGTATTGCTTTTTGACGCCGGTATTTTCACCGTAATATCAAAAGGTCGCCTTATCGGCACTATGTTAGCTATCTTCATACATCTAAAACTTCGTACTCTAAATATAATAGCCTAGATTTAACTCTTTACAAACTTCTTAAGATGCTCTACTATATGTTGGTAAATTGCGTGGGTACTGTTATATTCATGCTAAAATAACCGTTAACTATCAAATTCTATAAGGAGAATAAATAAGATATGGCAGACTTTGATCGAAGCAAACCGCACATTAACGTAGGCACCATGGGGCACGTCGACCACGGCAAAACCACCCTGACGGCGGCCATAACTACAGTATTGTCCAAAAAGCTTCCAAGCGATGTTAACAAATCAGTCGCTTACGACAAGATTGACAATGCACCAGAAGAAAAACAGCGCGGTATCACCATCGCGACTTCACACCAGGAATATGAGAGTGAAAAGCGCCACTATGCACACGTGGACATGCCGGGACACGCAGACTATGTCAAGAACATGATTACCGGCGCCGCTCAAGTAGATGGCGCCATTTTGGTTGTTTCCGCGGCTGACGGCCCTATGCCCCAGACTCGCGAACACGTTCTGCTTGCCAAGCAGGTCGGCGTACCAAGCATACTTGTATTCATGAACAAGATGGACCTGGCTGATCCTGAGCTGGTAGAGCTGGTAGAGATGGACATCCGTGAACTTCTGAAGAAATACGAGTTCGATGAGAACGCTCCAATCATCAAAGGTTCAGCTACCAAAGCTTTGGAAGGTTCTGCAGAGGACGAAGACGCGATCATGGAACTGGTAAAGGCCATGGATGATTACATCCCCGAGCCTAAGCGCGACCTGGACAAACCTTTCCTTATGCCTATCGAAGACGTTTTCTCTATCAAGGGCCGTGGTACTGTCGCTACCGGTCGTATTGAAACAGGTGTAGTAAAACTGAACGATGAAGTAGAAATCGTCGGTATCAAAGACACCAAAAAGACCGTTGTTACAGGGATTGAAGCATTTAAGAAAAACCTTGATCAGGGACAGGCTGGCGACAACGCCGGACTTCTGCTCCGAGGTATCGAGCGCGATGATATAGAACGCGGCCAGGTTCTTTGCAAACCGGGTTCTATCACTCCGCACACCGAATTTGATGCCGAGGTATACGTTCTGACCAAGGAAGAAGGCGGTCGTCACACCCCGTTCTTCAAGGGTTACAAGCCACAGTTCTACTTCCGAACCACTGATGTAACCGGTGAAGTCGAACTTCCGGCTGACAAAGAGATGGTCATGCCTGGCGACACCGTAACATTCAAGGTCAAGTTGCTTGCACCTATCGCTATGGACCAGGGTCTTCGCTTCGCTATCCGCGAAGGCGGACGAACCGTCGGCGCCGGCGTCGTAACAAAAATTAACAAATAATTAAATCCGCCATCAGGCGGACGAGAAGCCAAAAGAGCCCTGTTAATTCAGGGCTTTTTATGTTACATTTGATTAATTATGTCAAATCCTGAAACTCAGATTCTTGGTGAGTGGTTGTCTGCTGAGCAATACGAAATGGCTATGCCGGCAGGCTGGCTACGTGTTTTTGCGCTGACGGGCGTATTGAAAGCATTAAAAAAACACGGTGTAGAACCAGCCAGCATGCGTGGTGCAAGCGCTGGGGCGGAAGCGGCAGGTTTAAGGGCTTTCGGCATGGAACCTGAAGACATGGAAGACTTTCTGACTAGTATCAAGCGCGAAGAAGTTTGGGATGCTGACCGTACGTTCGGCCTTCTTAAAGGCAGGCCGGGGCTTATAAAAGGACGCCTACTTGAAAGAAAGTTCCGCGATGCAGTGGGAGACGCTCGGATTGAAGATTTGGATAAACCGCTTACCGTTTCTGTAACGGACGTATCCAGCTGGTCTGCTGAAGCGCTGACCGAGGGAGATTTAGCACTTGCTTTGACTGCTTCATCCGCATTTCCTTTTGTAATACAGCCGCAAATAATAAACGGACATGCGAAGCTAGACGGGGGTATAAAAGACCATGCGGGACTTGTAGGCTCCCCTTTGGATAAAAGAACATTCTATGCCGGAGCCGAGCCTGCCGGGTTCAGATCAAGGTTTGACAGGGGTCATACGCAAGCATTTGATGGGCGAACAAATGTAGCCATTATGCAGATACCTGGTATCCCTGCGGTAAAACCTTCTGCTCTAGAAGAAGGTCCTAAGGCGCTGAATTACGCCATGGAATACACCGAACAAGCTTTATATATGCCCGTACAGGGACAGTTTGAATAATAGGCTTTATTTTTACGCTAAAATATGTTATAATTATATGATGTATTCGAGGAATCCGGGTGAATGCATATATACTCCGGAAACGGCTTTGACCGAGACGGCTGATAGGATTGCCTTTCAGGCTCATGAAGCTACCGGTGCAAAATATGGCAGATATCCTTATATAGCCCACCCGCGCATGGTGGCCGAACGCTTGAAAACAGAAGGATACGGGCAAATCCCGCAGGCGGCCGGATTATTGCACGATGTCATTGAGGATACACCGGAAACCTATTTCAGCGTGATGGCAAAGATGATGGAGGGCGCCAATGATATGGACGAGCCCGACGTAAGGTCCTATGCCGTCGATACTTTGATAGTCGTGCAGAGTTTGGTCAATCTGACCAAGATACCCGGCGAGCACTGGCGGGTTAAAGTTGCCAGAGCTAACAGAAACTCTCTGTCCAGAATTGTTAAGTCAAAGGGGGATGCCCAGGCGCATCTGGACTATAACGAATGGAAAGTAGATGAAGGCATAAGAAAACCGCGATCTGTAAAATCCAGAGTCAGACGGTACATGCTTACCCAGGAAATGCTCGCAGAAGGCCAGCTCAACCCTCAGGAACTTGAGTATATAATCGGGGAACAAAAAAAGAAGCTGGTCTGGACAGAGCAAAGCTAATCTGTTATTGTCTATAAATCAAATTAAATTGCTGACTAAAAGTTATTTTTGAAAGACAGGATAATGTTACAGCAAGCTAGTAACCAACTAGGAAGGAACAACACCTATGGCAACGACACCACCACCAGATGGTAAAAAAGGCGACGGCAAACAGCGTATACGCATACGCCTCAAAGCTTATGACCACAAAGTAATCGACCAGTCCGCCAAGCAGATAGTCGATACGGCAATACGTACGGGAGCGAATATCTCCGGCCCCATACCCTTGCCTACGCGCAGGAGTACTTTTACGGTTGTTAAAAGCCCTCATGTGTATAAAAAGGGCCGCGAGCAGTTCGAAATGCGCGTACATAAGCGCCTGATAGATGTACTTGACCCTACTCCGAAGACTATAGATTCGCTGATGAATCTTTCTCTTCCAGCCGGCTGTGACGCCGAAATCAAGATGTAACTTGACAAAAACACAAAGAAGTTATAAAATTTTCTATAAATCATGGAAAATTTCGGTGAAATCAGTAGCAATCCCCAGCTGATAAGGCTGGACGAGTTGTCCTCCAAGAGAGAATTGCTAGAAGCGCAGATACAGCGTGATGACTTTGCAGACCCTTCTATAAAGGGCGCTTATGTTGAGGCCCATGCGAATTTAGGCACGGAAATCGTTACGATTACCGAAGATGATTCTGTCAGAGGAGAACTTGAAGCCATAAGGGAAACCGCCGAAAAAGGCATAGAACAGATTGAAGAGCTGAAAGAGCTGACCGGAGCTGAAGATGACCCGAAACTGCGTGAAGAGTTCGAAAGCCGGATAAGAAAAGTAAGCTCATATATCGGTGAAAAATCCGTCGGTTCTGCTGTAAAGGAACCGTCTGCCCCCGCAGAAAGGGAAGCGGGAGCTTCTGGGACAAACGAGCAAGTAAAAAAAACCGCCTTGAAGCTCACCGTATCAAATCAGGAGATCGAAATCGGCGAAGATGGCGAGCGCGTGCCGTTTGATAAAAGGACCAGCCCCGACCAGACAAGCTATGCAACCGAAAGAAAGACTGCTTTGGTTTATATCATTTCCCGACAAGGCAAAGAAACGAAGCAGGACGATGTCTGGCAGGCTATTAAAGAAGCTACGCAACATACTGATGAAGAATTCGGCAAGGTCATGAAAAATGTCAGAAGCTGGCTTGTTAATCTTAGGCATGAGCGGATACCTTTGATAGACCACAACGGGCAGAGAGGTTCCGGCGCCAGTTTTACTACGCTGGAGCAGTTTGAGTTTGAGATGGAAGTCGAAGAAAGAAAAGAGGAAGAGCCTGAGCAGTTAGCTGAATTACCGGAGCATGAGCGGATAATCAGCACGAAGGACATAGCTCTTGTCGCGCACAAGCTCAGCCTTATAAACGGCGCCCTGGAAGACTATGGCTTCCCGCCCATGGATCGGGAATTGCTGAGCGAGTTGACACATCTGGCAAACATCACTCCTATTCCTGAGGAAACTGTCGAAGAGGACATAGAGAAAAGAAGAGAACAAGCTTTTGAAAGATTGCAGGACATGGACCTTTTGGCGCAGTATATCGATATAGCCGACGGCGACAGCCCACAATTCCGTTTCGTAGATTATCTTTTAGAACTAGAGGATGTTGGAAGTAGCGAACTTATAAGGAAATTGATAACTTCAAGGATTGAGTCCAAGCACGTGATAGAAAGAGGAGTCGGTTATGATGATGGCGGGACCACACTGCTTGATTCTGAAACCGGTGAAAAATTATGGCCGAGGGAAACCGGTGATGAAGGTGTGTTGTTCAAGCCTGTGGCAGAGGGCGCTACCGCTACCAGCAATGGAGATGAACCGGAACCGGAACCTGCACCTGAACCGGCTGAAGACGGAGAGGTCCCCAGCGGATTATCAAAGCTTATACCGGGCAGGGTCGTAGACGCGGTCGGTGAAGGAGCCAGAAGGTTGCGTCATTCTGGCAGAGAAGGCCGTGTAAAGGAGCGGATGGAACCGCTGACCAAAGAGATTGAAGAAATCACAACCCGCTTTTTTGAAAGTTTTGACGACCCGCAGGAGCAGATACAGGTTGCCGCTCTGGCGCAAGCCTTCGGCCAGGGTATCAGGCCGAAGCTGATTGATTACGATAGGGCTCACAAGATTAGATATAACGGACAAAACAGCGACGAGAAACACAAGATGGACCTTCGTAAGCTTATAAAAGTGAAGCTTTATGGAGAGAGGAAGAAAGACAGAAACTTCCTGGATAACCACGAAGGCGAGATAGACGAAGCTATCGATACAGCTGTAAAGAAGATTCTAGCTTCCGCCTAGCTTGTAGTATTTACCACATATTGACTACTGTTAGTATTTTGTGCTAATCTGTTATGGTACGAGCTAAAAATCGCGCATGGCGCGTCATGGAAGGTCTGCCCGTAACAGAGGTAGAAACCACCGACCGCCATGATTTTATTGTCAGCTTAAATTAAAGGAGCGAATAAGTTGAAAGCACTTATTACCCGAAAAATCGGTATGAGCAGTATTGTCGCAGAAGACGGCAGTGTATCTGCTATTACTTTGCTTTCCGCTCCGGCAAATGTCATCACCCAGATGAAAAACACTGAAACTGACGGTTATCAGGCGGTCCAGCTTGGCTTTGAAGAGTCAAAGAAACACAACCAGTCCATACTGGGGTATCTCAAGCCATCCAAGACGAACTCTAAGGTGATGTGTGAGATCCGCGTAGATGAACTCCCTGAACTGAAGGTCGGCGATAGTGTAAACGCCGACCTTTTTAGTGAAGGCGACATCGTAGATGTCACAGGCACAAGCAAAGGCAAAGGTTTTGCCGGCACCATCAAACGCCACAACTTCCATCGCGGCAGAAAGACCCATGGCGGACGCAGTTACCGCAGGCCCGGGTCTATCGGTTCAATGTATCCTCAGAAAATATTCAAGGGTAAGAAAATGGCAGGCCAGATGGGCGATGCGCGCGTAACCACGAAAAACCTGAAGATTGCGCTGGTTGATAACGAGAACAATGTAATAGGTATTTTCGGTGCTATACCCGGGCCAAGAAAAGGCCTGGTAGTGATAAAGGGGCGTAAATAATGGCCAGCGTTAACACATATTCCGCTACCGGTACGAAGTCCGGCGCCAAGGCGATCCTGGATAAGAACGTTTTTGCCGTAGAAGTAAAAAGCCACGGTCTGCTCAAGCAAGCTTATCAGGCTTACCTGGATAACAAACGAGCTAATCTGGCCAGGACCAAGACGCGCGGCGAAGTAGTAGGAAGTACCAAAAAACCATGGCGTCAAAAAGGCACGGGACGGGCAAGGTTCGGTTCCAGGTATAACCCCATCTGGCGCGGAGGCGGTATTACTTTCGGTCCTACCGGCGAGGAAAATTATTCGAAAAAGCTCAACCAAAAGGCTAAGAAACTTGCCGTCAAACAGGCTTTGAGCATCGCAGTCAAAGAAAACAAGGTCAAGGTCATCGATACTTTTGAGTGCAAATCCGGCAAAACGGCGGATACGGCCAAACTTCTGGCAAAGATTGAAGCCCAGGGTAGCGTTCTTATAGTAGCTGAGGAAAAAAGCGGAGCTGTAGACAGGGCTACGCGCAACCTTCCGAAAGTCAAGGTCGTACAGGCCGGCTATCTGAACGTATTTGATCTTCTGAATGCCGACACAGTCGTGATAGCCAAGAAATCGTTGGATTCTATCTCCGAATGGCTTACCGATAAGGTTAAAAAGCCTGTTAAGAATAAGGAGGCTAAGAAATGAGCAAGATCATGATTCTTAAGCCAAAGATGAGCGAGAAGGCCTATGCTCAGAGCCATGAGACGAACACGTATTCATTCCTGGTTCCTAAATCTGCCAACAAACTACAGGTGGCCCAGGCTGTCGAACAGCAGTTCAAAGTAAAAGTAGAAGATGTGCGCATGCTAGTGTCTAAGGGCAAAAAGGCCCGTTCTATCCGCATCGGGGGAGTACGCAAGGTAGTCCTCGGCAAGAGGCCGGATGTTAAGAAGGCATATGTGCGCGTGAAAGAGGGCGATTCCATACCTATTTTCGCAAGTATCGACGAGGCCGAAGAAAAGGCGAAAAAAGCCGAGGCTAAAGCCGCGAAGAAATCTAAAAAGGAGGCTAAATAATGCCGGTCAAGACATACAAGCCTACCACCCCCGGCAGAAGGGGCATGACTACCCAGAATTTTGACAGTATTACCGCCAAGAAACCTTTGAAGTCACTGTTAGCCAGCAAGAAACAGAAGAGCGGGCGCAACAACCAGGGCAGGATTACCACCCGTCACAAGGGCGGTGGCGCCAAGAAATTTTATCGTATAGTCAATTTCAGGCTTTTGGGCGACGCCAAACTAAAGATTGAACAAATCGAATACGACCCTAATCGGAGCGCAAGGATTGCAAGGGTCAAAGACGAAAAGGGTGTTTACCACTATATACTTGCATCTTCAAAGATGAAGCCCGGGATGACGGTAAAAGTGGGCGAAGAAGCCCCGATTGAAGCCGGCAACCGCTTGAAGCTGGCAAATATACCTACCGGTAGCGTATTGCACGCAGTAGAATTGGAGCCGGGCAAAGGCGCACAGCTTGCAAGAAGCGCCGGCACCAGCATACAGCTCATGGCCAAGGACAACGGCTATGCCCAACTGCGCTTGCCCAGCGGCGAGGTCAGGCTTGTAAAACTGGATTGCATGGCATCTATCGGTGTCATCGGCAATGAACAACATCAGAATATCAAGGTCGGAAAGGCCGGAAGGACCCGCCACAAAGGTATAAGACCGACTGTACGCGGTGTCGTAATGAATGCGGCTGACCACCCGCACGGTGGCGGCGACGGCGGACGGCACGGTATCGGCGGCGGCAAGAACCACGGCGCCGCACCGAAGACGCCTTGGGGCCAGAAAACTCTGGGTTACAAGACGCGAAGGCGCAAGAGTACTACTAAATACATTGTAAGAAGCCGTCATGCGGGCAAGAGGAGATAGATTATGAGCAGAAGTTTGAAAAAAGGACCGTTCGTAGACCCCAAGCTCGCTCGCAAAGTAGCGGCTCTGGGCAAGGAAGACCGCACAGTAATCAAGACCTGGGCGCGTTATAGCGCCATTCCGCCGGAATTCGTCGGCAGGACAATAGCTGTTCACAATGGCAAGACCCACGTGCCTGTATTTATAACCGAAAACATGGTCGGACATAAGCTGGGTGAGTTCGCCCCTACGCGTAAATTCCGAAGACACGGCGGTAAGCTCGCGAAAGGACAAGGCTGATGGGAAATATAGTAAAAGCCAGCGCTAAAGGAGTACGCATGAGCCCCCGTAAAGTGGGCGTGGTTGCCGCTTTGGTGCGAGGACGCAGTGTGGCCGACGCCATAACCATATTGGAGCATGTTCCCAGACGAGCCAGCTTGCCGGTAAGAAAAGTCATACAGAGCGCTCAGGCGAACGCTTTGAACAACCATAACCTGCAGGAGGCATCTTTGGTGCTTTCCAGCATCTCTGTTACTCCAGGACCTCGCCTGAAGCGTTACAGGCCTGCCGCCCATGGAAGAGCCCTGCCATTTCAGAGAAAATCAAGCCACATATTCGTAACTGTCGAAGGCGAACCGAAACCGGCCAAGAAGCCGGCCGCCAAAGCCAAGAAGGAGGCCAAATAATGGGTCAGAAAGTCAATCCTATAAGTTTCCGTCTGCAGGTCAACAAACAGTGGCGCAGTAAATGGTTCGCTAACAAAAAAGAATACGTTAACTACCTTACCCAGGATTTGAAGGTAAGAAAGCTGATAAATACCCAGCTGGGTTCCCGCGCGGCTATAAATAAGGTAGATATCGAGCGTTCTCCCAATCTCGTAACTGTGACGCTGACGACCGCTAAAGCCGGCGTCGTGATAGGGCGCGGCGGTTCGGGCGCCCAAAGCCTGAAAGAGCAAATTGAGAAAATCTATATGGTTCCGGTACGTCTGAACATAGAAGAGATTAAAAAATCCGAACTTTACGCAAAGCTTGTGGCCGAAAATATCGCTCACCAGCTTGAACGCAGGATTTCTTTCAGGCGCGCTATCAAACAGTCAGCCGCCGCTACGATGAGAGCCGGCGCCAAAGGTGTGCGCATAGAAGTAGCCGGCAGGCTTAATGGGGCAGAAATGAGCCGGCGCGAAAAAGAAGTACAGGGCAGTGTGCCGCTTCATACCCTGCGCGCGGATATTGACTACGCTGGTGTAAGAGCCCATACCCCCGCCGGTATAATCGGCGTCAAGGTGTGGATATATAAAGGAGAGGTTCTCTGATGCTGGTTCCCAAGAGAATGAAACACCGGCGCGTCCGCAAAGGACGCATCAAAGGTCCAGCTACCAGCGGGAACGTGATTGCCTTCGGCCAGTACGCATTGCAGTCTGTGGGTCAGGAACGAATCACCAGTCGCCAGATTGAGTCAGCCCGACAGGCGATGACCCGATACATCAAGCGTGGCGGGAAAATCTGGATAAGGATATTTCCTCACACTCCTGTTACCAAGAAGCCCTTAGGCCTGAAGATGGGTGGCGGCAAAGGCTCACCTGAATATTTCGTAGCAAAAGTACGCAAAGGTACCATATTGTTCGAGATGCAGGGTGTACCAGAAGAAACAGCCCGCGAAGCCATGCGCCTGGCAGGACACAAACTTCCGATAAAGACGAAGTTTATCGTAAGAGAAGGCGGTGAATCATGAAAATCGCAGAGATACGGAAGATGGAAACCAAACAGCTGATAAAAAGCGTCGATGAGATAAGGCAGGAAATCGCTGAATTGCGCAGAAGCGTACATATGGGCGAAACCAGCAATGTGCGTATGGTACGCACCAAGCGCAAACAGCTTGCAAGGATGTTGACAGTAATGAGCGAACAGCTCGAAAAGGAGAAGATATAATGGCTAAGACCTTAGTCGGTACAGTAAGTTCAGTTTCACCCGATAAGACTATCGTTATTGCTGTTAATACCCGAAAAACCCATCCAATCTATAAAAAGCAATATACGGTAACCAAGAAATTTATGGCTCATGATGAAGAGAATTCCTGCAAAGTAGGCGATCGAGTAAGCATAGTCGAAACCAGGCCTATATCTGCAAGGAAGCGTTTCAAGTTGGAAAATATCATAGAGCGCGCTAGCCTCACCAAGGATGATTTGAAGGCGATGAGCACAGATTCCGAAAAGACGGATAAGGTAGATAAGCCGGAGGCTAAGGAATGATACAGCAGGAATCACGGGTAACGGTCTGTGACAACAGCGGTGCGAAGGAACTGCTGTGCATACGTGTGCTTGGCGGTACGCGCAGACGCTATGCCCGAGTCGGAGACATCATAGTGGCTACCGTAAAACAAGCCAACCCCAGCGGAAACGTAAAGAAAAAATCCGTAGTAAAGGCTGTCATAGTCCGGACCAAGAAATCCATAAATAGAAAAGACGGTTCTACCATAGCTTTTGATGATAATGCCGCAGTCATAATCGGTGATGACAAATTGCCTAAGGCTACGCGTATCTTCGGTCCGGTCCCGCGCGAACTGCGCGACCAGGGCTATAGCAAGATAATAAGCTTGGCGCCGGAGGTACTGTAATGAGCAGAGTGAAAGATAAAACGGTTTACAAGATTCGTCTGAAAAAAGGCGACAAAGTAGTGGTTCTTTCCGGCAAGTACAAGGGCGAAACCGGTAATGTAGTCAATACGTATCCCAAAGAGAATAAAGTTACGGTCGAAGGCATTAACATAGTCAAGAAGTCTATTAAGCCTAACCGGCAGTACCCGCAAGGCGGTATCGTGGAAATAACCAAACCTATCTGGGTAAGCAAGGTTGCTATAGTCGAGCCTTCCAGCAAGAAACCTAGCAAAATAGCCTACAAACAGGATAAGACCGGTAAAAAAGTCCGTATTTATAAGAAATCCGGCAAGGAGATTAAGTAAATGGCTGAAACTGATACCAAGACCAAGAAAACAGCCAAGCCTGCCGTTAAACATACCGCAAGGCTGAAACAGCTATATTTTGAAAAATTCGCTCAGGAACTTAAGAAAGAACTCAAACTGGACAATATCCACCAGGTTCCAAGAATAGAGAAAATAGTCATAAACGTGGGTCTGGGCAAATCCAAAGATGATAAAAGGATGTTCGAAGTAGCTTCAAACACTCTTTTGAAAGTCACCGGCCAGAAACCGCAGGAAACCATTGCTCGCGTCAGTATCGCCACTTTCAAACTAAGAGAAGGTAACCGCGTAGGTATGAAGGTTACCCTGCGAGATGAGCGCATGTATGAATTTTTGGACAGGTTTATCAATATAGTGTTGCCTCGCCTTAGGGACTTCCATGGCGTCAGTCTGAAATCTTTTGATAAACAGGGAAATTACAGCATTGGCATAACCGAGCAGTCCATTTTCCCGGAACTTTCTTTTGAGGAAACTTCCGTAGCACACGGCATGCAGGTCGTAATAGTTACGGATTCCGAAGATGTGGAGCACAACAAGGAACTATTAGCAAAATTCGGTATGCCTTTTGAAAAACCAAAGGGCGGTAACGAAGGGAAGGAGAAATAACATGGCGAAAAAATCAATAGTCAACAGAGATGAAAAGCGAAAAAAGATGATAGATAAATACGCGCAAAGACGAGCCGAGCTGAAACAGGCCGGAGATTACGAGGCCCTGCACCTTCTGCCGAGGAATTCTTCCCCTACCCGCCGAAAGAACCGTTGTAGCGAGACAGGACGCCCCAGAGCCTATATGAGAATGTTCGGATTATCCAGAATATCGTTCAGGGAACACGCCTCAAAAGGCGAAATACCCGGTGTAACTAAAGGAAGCTGGTAGGAGGAGCGCATGGTATCTACAGACCCTATTTCAGACATGTTGACACGTATTCGCAACGCTATCGCCGTAGGTAAAAGCGAGGTCAGCTTGCCACACTCAAATATAAAGACTTCCGTTGCCAAACTACTTGTTAAGAGCGGGTTTATCAGCGGTGTCAAGGTTGACGGCCAGGGCAAAGACAAAAGAATACAGATTACGATTAATTCTGATTCTGAAAACGCGCGGATAACAGAGATAGCCAGGCTTAGCCGTCCCGGACGGAGACTTTATGCGAAAGCCAAGGACATACCTACTGTTAAACAGGGCCGGGGTTTGGTTATAATATCTACTTCCAAAGGAATAATGACAGGAGATGAAGCTAAGAAAGCCAAGATAGGCGGGGAGTTAATCTGCCGCATCTATTAGGCGGACGGATGTATAGCATATGAGTAGAGTAGGAAAAATGCCGGTTAAAATACCATCAGGGGTGACAGTCAGCATCGATGGCGGTTCTATCACTGTCAATGGTTCGAAAGGTTCGCTAAGCCAGACCATGATGTCTGAAGTAACCGTAAAACAGGATGGCGACGAGCTTTTGTTTGCGCCGGCAAACGAGGAAAGAACGGCTCGTTCAAAGCATGGGCTTATGCGCACATTGGTACAGAATATGGTCACCGGCGTAAGCTCAGGTTTTGAGAAAAAACTGGAAGTCAACGGTGTAGGATTTCGTGTAAATCTGGCCGGGCAGAATCTAAAGATGAGTCTGGGATTCTCTCATGAAGTCAGCTACACAATCCCGGAAGGAATCGACATAAAGGTCGAGCAGAACGTAATCACGGTAAGCGGTATCAGCCGGCAAAAGGTAGGCCAGGTCGCCGCCGAAATCCGCTCATTCAAAAAGCCGGAACCTTACAAGGGCAAAGGTATAAAATACGCTGACGAGAGAATCATACGCAAGAGCGGTAAATCGGGTAAGGAAAAGTAAATGAACAGATTAGATTTAGTACGCAACAAGTCGCAAAGAAGGAAAAACCGGGTCAGAACTACCATCCGGCGTAATTCATCGCGGCCGAGGCTGTCCGTCAGTATTAGTAACAGACATATTTCTGCCCAGGTCATAGATGATGCCTCTCACAAGACTCTTGTATCAGCCACCACGGTAGGCAAGACAATCAAAGGATCGATGACCGAAAAGGCCGCAGGCTTGGGCAAAGAAATAGCCCAGAAGGCCAAATCTAAGAAGATAAAAGAAGTTACCCTGGATAGAGGACCAAAGCTCTATCATGGACGGGTCAAGGCGCTGGCTGATGCCGCGCGAGAGGAAGGATTGGTAATATAAATGGCTGATGGAATAAGGACGAAAGCTCCGGTGAAAGAAATAGAGGAAAAACAGTTCGAAGAACGTGTAGTCCATATCGACCGTGTTGCCAGGGTGGTCAAAGGCGGGCGCAGGTTCAGGTTCCGCGCGCTTGTCGTAGTCGGCGATAAAAAAGGCCGTGTCGGCGTGGCAACCGCCAAGGGGGCGGATGTTACCTCAGCTGTTACGAAAGCCGTTGAAGTCGCCAAGAAGAACCTTGTAAAACTGACTTTGTATAAGGAAACACTGCCCCATGAAGCACAGGCCCAGGTCGGCGGCGCAAAGATTCTGATAAAGCCTGCAAGCCCGGGTACCGGACTTATAGCAGGAGGTGTCGTGCGTACTCTTTTGGAGGTCGGCGGCGTGCATAACGCGCTATCAAAATCTTTGGGTTCATCCAACAAGGTCAATACTGCATACGCCACATTAAAGGCGCTTACGAGCATCCAGCCTGCAGACAAGTGGGTAACCCGCGCTAATCGTAAAAGCGAAAAACCCAAGAAGACTGAAGCTAAAAAAAGCGAACCAAAAGAAACTAAGCCGGAGCCAAAGAGCACAAAGAAAAGCGGTAAATAATAATGAAATTCAATGAGCTGAAGACAACCAGGAATAAACAACCCAAACGCGTAGGCAGAGGTATTTCCGCGGGCGGCGGCAAAACAGCCGGAAGAGGAACCAAAGGCCAGGGCGCCCGAAAAAGCGGCGGCGTAAGACCGGGCTTTGAGGGCGGCCAGATGCCTCTTTATATGAGATTGCCTAAGCTTCGTGGGTTCAAATCGCACCGTCCGAAAACAGTAACCGTATATACCGGCCAGTTGGAAACTCTCGGCAAAGCCAAAGTCGACTCAACCGTTTTGTCCTCTGCCGGAGTGATTGACAGCGCTTATGACAAGGTCAAGCTGGTAGTCAATGGCAAGCTTAGCAAGAAAGTTGAAGTCAAGCTTTATTCGGCAAGCAAATCCGCGGTAGAAGCGGTCAAAAAAGCCGGCGGTAGCTTCGAACAGACTCCGCGCTTACAGCGCCCGAAGAAATCCAATAAATAACAGCCAGCTAATCCTGTTTTCAGACCAGGACATGCTGTATACTGGTTATAAAGTTTATGAACTGGAAACTGATTTGGAAATCACTGTCTGATGCTGACATGCGCCAAAAAGTCTTGGTGGTGCTGGGTATTATCGTTGTCTACCGCATATTGGCGCACATTCCTATACCTATAAGTGATCCGCAAAATGTCCGCCAGGTACTTGAATCCCTCTTTACTTCTTCTGATACACCGCAGTTCCTAAGTTTTCTAAACGCTTTATCCGGCGGAGCTTTAGCTAACTTTTCTATCATGCTTATAGCATTGGGACCGTACATTAACGCCAGCATCATTATGCAGTTGCTAACCAGGGCTATCCCGAAGCTGGAGACGCTCAATAAAGAAGGCGAATACGGGCGCAAGAAGATAAACCAGATGACCCGCCTACTTACCTTGCCGCTGGCTATAATCCAGTCAGTGGGCGCTATTTACATAGTCAAGCAACAGGCTAGCCAGCTATCCGGACTGGACATAACCGCCAACAGTTCACCCTTGCAATGGGTGCTTATGGTCGCCGCACTCACCGGCGGTTCCATGATACTTATGTGGCTGGGCGAGCTTATAACGGAGCAAAATATCGGTAATGGAATATCCCTTTTGATAACCGTCGGTATAGTCAGTACATTGCCGGGTCTGGCGGCTGGACTTGTCGGCGGCGTGTTTACGGGGGCTCATAAGATAAGTTTTGCAGGACAACAGATACCGCTTGACTACGCACAGCTGAAGGTTTTCGCTATCATCACACTGCTGGTAATACTGACCATAATAGTGGTAGTGAAGCTGAATGAGGCGGCGCGTAGATTGACGGTGCATTATGCCAAACGCGTACAGGGCAACCGAAGTTACGGCGGGGTTACTACCGTATTGCCAGTCAAACTTATAGGCGCCGGGGTCGTACCCATCATATTTGCGGTGGCTTTTTTGAGCGTGCCTAGCTTCATCGGACAGATACTCAGCACCAACAGCTCGGAAAAACTTCAGCATATCGGCGCTACGTTATTG
>DASSOT010000048.1:0-9722 GCA_035700225.1 Saccharimonadales bacterium (SeqCode) | reverse complement strand
CCAAGATGGGCCGTAAACCAGAGTATGGTAGCGGTAGATGTTTCGGCGGCAAAACCTTGCGCTGGCCTCAGTTTAACCACCCTATGGCCAAGTGTGTGTATGATTCTCCAGCCTCCGGCATAAGTCCCCGCGGCCATAGCTATGGCTGAACTGGCGATTACCCACAGCGGGATGCTGAACTCCTGGGAGGGATTGGCGGCCAATAGCGCGAGGGCAATTATGCCCATGGTTTTTTGTGCGTCGTTGGTTCCGTGGGTAAAAGCGACGAAACCGCCCGATACAAGCTGAAGTTTTCGAAACACCTTATCAACCTTATCCGGTGAGCGGTGTTTTATCATCCTGTATATAACAAACATTAATACTCCGGCTATTGCCAAGCCCAGTATGGGAGCGATTAGCGAAGGAGCCAGGACTTTTTCCTGCAGGCCGCCCCACTTTATCACTCCGAAGCCTGCGGCGCCTATGGCCGCTCCCCCGACGCCGCCGACGAGGGCATGCGAAGAGCTAGTAGGCAGACCGAACCGCCAGCTGATAAGATTCCAGATTATCGCGCCGACTATGCCCGCCAGAATTATCGGCAGGGTTATTGCTTCGGAATTGACTATTCCTGTGGCTATAGTAGCCGCCACATGGAGCGATACGAATGCGCCCAGGAAATTCAATACAGCGGCTCCGGCAACAGCCAGCCGCGGCGAAATAGCCTTAGTGGTTACGCTTGTAGCAATCGCATTTGCGGTGTCATGAAAACCGTTCGTAAAATCAAAAAATAGTGCCAGGACTATAACCGTAACTAGAGTCAGGTCCATAGTTACGCTTTAGCCTCCCTAAGCACTATCATACCTAGCCTAACTATACTCCACGCATGCAATAAAACAAGCACATTTAATGCGATAACGTAGTAATATGACCAACGTTATTGCATCGTATTATTGAAGTTCTTGTGGAATATCGAAATTTACATGGGTCTTGGTCACGTCGTCGATATCATCCAGCGCGTCCATAAGCCGCATAATCTTTCCTGCAGTAGCCTGGTCTTCTATGGTCACCAGGTTTCCGGGTTCGTATGAAAGCTCTGCCTCCATTACTTCAAGCCCTGCATTTTTTAGGCTGTCCCTTATCTCGGCGAGCTTTTTAGGGTCGGTATAGACGATTGTCTCACCGTCTTCTTCGACGGCATCTTCAGCGCCCAAGTCGAGGATGGTAAGTAGCTGTTCCTCTCCGGTACCTTTGAGCGTTATCACCCCTTTGCGTGCGAACTGGAATGCTACGGCGCCCTTTTCGGCTATGTTGCCCCCGTGCTTGGTAAAGGCCAGTCTGACGGCCGGATATGTACGGTTTATGTTGTCAGTAGCGCACTCTACAAGTATGGCCGCTCCGCCCGGTCCGTAGCCTTCATACATAACTTCTTGTATCTGCTCTCCGCCGAGCTTGCCACTGCCTCGGTCTATGGCACGCTGTATATTGTTGGCCGGCATATTTGCCTGTTTGGCCTTGTCGATTGCTAAACGTAGAGAGAAATTCAAATCGGGGTCATCACCGTTTCTGGCCGCTATGGCTATAGCGTTGCCCAGCTTGGTAAATACCGCGCCGCGTTTAGCATCTTCCACCGCTTTGCCGCGGTGTATCTTCGCCCATTTACTATGTCCTGCCATATAGATACATCATATCATGTTTACCCCTGTTTGTTTAAGCAGGCTCAGGCGGCACTGCGGCGCAAAGAAAGCGCGCCCAAAAGCAGTGAAAGTATTACGAAACCGGCGATTATCAAAAGGTCTTTGGAGAGTTCGTGCGTCCATAGGCTGTTGGACTTGACTTCCTGCATAGCCTCTACGACATAGGTTATCGGCATCACATCGGAAAAGTACTGCAGGAACTGTGCCATCTGCTCTCTCGGTACGAAAAGACCACAAGTCAAAAATTGCGGCAGGACAAAAGCCGGCATGAACTGCACAGCTTGGAATTCATTCTTGGCAAAGGAGCTGAAAAATAGGCCGAGCGACATCCCCAGGACGCCTGCCATGACTGCTACGACCAGCAAACTGGCTATGCTTCCGGCTACCTGTACATCCAGCAGGCCTAATATTACGAAGCTGGCTATCGCCGCCTGTAGGAATGCCAGCAGGGCGAATGCCAGACCGTAGCCGAACAATATATCAAGCTTGGATATCGGCAGGGTCAGTAATCTTTCCAATGTGCCCGAAGTCCTTTCTCGCAAAACCGCTACGGATGTGACTATGAACATGAGCGTGAAGGGCAGTATGCCTAAAAGTAGCGGCGCCACGCTTTCGAAAATCAGCGATGAATCTTCAAATACATAGTTGAGTATTATTATCAGCACGCTCGGTACGAACAGTATCAGCGCTATGGTCCTGTGGTCGTGTTTCAGCAGTTTCAAAACTCTCGCGCAGGTGGCCAGCGTCCGCTTCAGGTTCATGCTTCGCCTCCTCCGGCCAGCCTCAAAAATGCTTCTTCCATACCTGAAGATTCAGTCCGGCGCAGGATTTCGTTTTTTGAACCGTGTATCAAAAGCTCGCCGTTTCTGATAAAGAGTATCTCGTCGCATTTGTCGGCTTCGTCCATGACATGGCTTGTTATCACCACTGTGATTCCCTTGCCCGCAAGCCTTCTGAATTCGTTCCACAATTTTTTGCGAAGTACTGGGTCCAGACCGACAGTAGGTTCATCTAAAAGAAGTAGTTGCGGATTTCCTAAAAGCGCTATGGCCAGCGAAACGCGGGCTTTCTGGCCGCCCGACAGGTTATTTACCAGGTGGTTCCTATGCGAATACAGCTCCAGTTGCTTAAGAATTGCTTCAACCTGGGATTTGCCGGTATTTACCAGTTTAGCGAAATAGTTCAGATTCTCTTGCACGGTCAGGTCCGGATAGACTGATATTTCCTGGCTCATGTAGCCGATTTTTGAGCGCAATATGCTTTTGCCTGCCGGATGGCCAAGCACAGATACCGAACCGCCGGAAATTTTCCTCAGGCCCAAAACCGTCTTTATCAGGCTTGTTTTACCAGCCCCGGACGGCCCCAGCAAGCCGACTATCTTACCCTCGGGTATTTCCGCGGAAACATCTTTTAGCACTTTTGTACCGGATAAATATACCGAAAGGCTGTTTATGCTTATGGCTGGCATAGCTTAACTATATATAAATAAAGCCGAAGTTAAAAATTAGCGACGAAGACAAATACCAGACGTCGGTCACGGAAATGGTTAGCATTATCAGCAATAATGTGTTATAATAGCTTTGAAGTTAAGTTGAGCAGAGGAAGAATAGGTAGATCGTATGGGTGTGGAAGCACAAGCAAACGTAGTTTTCGTTCCTGGTCTGTATTGGAACCTACCAGGTGTCGGCGAGCATAATAGACAGGCCAACAACGATACCGCTGAAATTTTGCAGGCATCTCTCGGTGAGTTAGCGACGGTTGAGTTGCACGACGCCGGCTTTCATGACGAAGGCACCCCCTTGGAAAAGGAGGAGATGCTTGACGCGCACATTACTGAAATAGCTGAACGGACCAGCCAGCCTGTACGAGTTGCCGGGTCAAGCCTTGGGGGCAACCTTGCACTTGGCGCGTCTTTACGGCTCGGACCGGATGTTGTTTCGAAGAGCGTAGCGATTTCCGCGCCATTAAGTGCTAAGGGCTCCCCTCCTCCTGGTATTAGGCTGGACGGTGGAGATGATATAGTTTTCGTAGAAAGACTACACGAGAGGCTTAGAAAAGCACAAGAAGAAGATTTGGCACGTCTTACTTCAATACACGGAGCCCATGATGTCTTCGTTAAGCCGGCGTGGAGTCAATGGGAAGGAATAGACACGCATACTGTGCCAGGTTTCTGGCATCCGCGTATTATCAAAAATATTCTAAAAAACGAAAGACTGATGCGGATGACCCTGCTAGAGCCTAGCCGCCCATAGAGTTGGTCTGAACATATCTCAGATTGACTTTTTGCATAAAATATCGATAATCTAAGAAGTTATTTGGGCCGTTAGCTCAGCTGGTTAGAGCACCTGCCTTTTAAGCAGGGTGTCCCGGGTTCGAGTCCCGGACGGCCCTCCAATAAAACCTCAGCTAGTCTGGGGTTATTTTATTGAAGTATCGATTCTCCGTTGCAAGATGTAAGCAAAAGCAGTAATCTAAAGCTTGTATATATAAACTCAAGGTAAGGAAAAATATATGTTTCTTAGCAAGATTTTCAGTATTTTCAAAAGAAATAAGAACAAACAAGCTGAATCCTCAGGACCATCCGGCCCCGTCGTAACACCGGCAGGAGTAACTGGTGCCGCCGCTGGAATGAGCCAGCCTAATACAGACACCCCGACCCCTGACTCAGGACAGGTAGCCCAGGCGCCTTCCGCACCGGATTTCAGCACGCCCGATACAAGCAGTCAGGACGACACACCTTCCCAACCGTCCACAGAACCAGAACCAGAACCAGCGCCTGAACAGCCGCAGTCAAACGACAGCGACGAGGGAATATCTATAAAAGCCAATGACGAAATATCAGATGTAACTCCCCCGCCGGCCGGCGACACCGACCAAACCATAGGCGGAGATGATGATACTGCCCAGTCAGGCTCTGACGAAAGCATTCAGCCAGCGCCGCAACCCGGTGAAGATACCTTGCCGGGCGATGATAATCAGAATCTGCCTGCTTGATTTATCTGTGGTGCCGTCTGCGGCCCTTCAGCCTAAGGTCAGGTGACCAGGCGAATAAAAGAGCGATTCCGCCGGTCGCACACAATATGTAACTTCTATAGGAATCAACTATATCCTGTCCGGTTTCACTTAGTCCTGAATATCCGCTGTAAGGCAGTGCGAACAGTATCAATGAGATTGAAGCGAACAGCAACGGTACAGCATTAGAAAGTTTTGAGCTGGATACTTTCGAGCGCGTCAGTATTATCGTCAAGACTACAGGCAGTAAAAGTAAAAATAATTGAACATGTCTTATATCGTCTGTAGGTAATATACCTTTTGATAGTTCCTGCACATTCAGGGATAATTCGTCCGCAAACAACTTGCCTACCAATACGCTCAATATCAGCGTAGGCCCGGAAACCCGCAGGAAAAAGAGAACCGCCCACAGCACGGCGGGCACTACGGCAAGCGTAAGTATTTCGTTCATCACTGATTAATATACTACAGCTGAACGAAATCGCCGACCTGGAGGCCCAATCTTTCCGCCATACCCGCGTTCAATTCCATTACGTATTTCGTTCTATCCGCGCAAAAACTTTTAGGATAAGTACGCGGGCTTACATTGTCCTGCAATCTGATTATTTTCTGTTCGCTATCCAGCCATAATATGTCGAGGTTAAACTTCATGTCCTTCATCCATATGCATTCCCTGTCGGCGCCGTTAAAAATAAACAACATCGCAGTATTCTGCGGCATATGGCCCCTGCCTGACAGACCGGCCGTCCACTGGGCGGGCGTCGTAGCATATTCATAACCCAGAAAACAGCTTAGCCGCTTGCGCTCTAGGTGGCCACAGAATTCTTGATTCGTCTGGCTTGCGGACGAACCCATTGTGATAATAGTGAGGATAATCAGAAATACAAATAATAAAAACAGGCTGAGAGCCCCGAGCTTAAGCCCCGACCCGGTCTTTGCGTTTTTTGCGCTTGGCGTTTTGTTCGACATATTCTATAAGCTTTCCTGCTACATTATTGCCGGATACTTTCTCTACGCTAAACCCGGGGCTGGCGTTCACTTCCAGCACAACCGGCCCTCTGCTGGAGCGCATCATGTCCACGCCGCACACGGACAACCCCATTGCCTTGGCGGCTCTTTGGGCAGTCCTTCTTTCTTCAGCCGTCAGACGGGCTTTTTTTCCTTGCCCTCCCTGGTGCAGGTTTGAGCGGAAATCATTATCCAGACTTTGCCTCTCCATACTCCCCACCACCTGTCCGCCTATCACAATAGCCCTTATGTCGGTACCGGCTGATTCGGCGATATATTCCTGTACCAAGAAGTTCACGCCCTCTACATAAAAAGCCTGCATCACGGCCTGCGCGGCTTTTTTGGTTTCAGCCAGAACCACGCCGTTGCCATGGGTGCCCCTTGCGACCTTGATAATCAGAGGCGGGCCTCCGGCATGCTCTATGACGTCCTGAAAATCCGATGTCTCGCGGGCAAAGACAGTCTTGGGTATACCGATGTCCGACTTTGCCAGCAGTTGATAGGCTCTGAGCTTGTCCCTCACGCGGCTGACCGCTATGGAACTCACCGTGGTATAAACGCCCTGCATTTCGAACTGCCGGACTACGGCCGTACCGTACTTTGTGTACTTCATGGCTATCCTGGGGATTATCGCGTCCACGTTATTCAAAGGTTTACTGCGGTAATAAACCACCGGTTTGCCTTTTTCTATGGCCATATAGCATGCCGCATAGTTGATAACCCGGACGTTATGCCCGCGCTTTTTAGCTTCTTCTCTAATGCGGCTGGTGCTGTAGTTGGCCGGTCCTCTGGAAAGTATCAATATGTTCATTCTAAACTGTCGTCTCCGTGCTTTTCTTCATCCATTAATGAATTTATTTTTGAAACGTCGACCAAAAAACGATTTCTCAACATTTTTCGTCCAACCAGTGCAGAATAGGTCTTTGTAGTTCTATTTGCAAGGGTAAAGTTGGATTTTATCGACCTGCCGTTTATATGCACCCTCAAGAAAACGCTATACCTATACTCGCTGTGGCCGAACGAATTCTCCACCTTAACTTTCTTATAAACATCGGTTGATACGGTTTTGCCGCTATAAAGGGGCGATCTGGGGCCGAGAAGCTTGAAATAAAGCTTTGAATCTTTTTCATGTATGTCTGTGGCCCATATCGACGACCTGTAAGCGCCCGTGTCAACCTTGGCAAGAAGACCTTTTATGTTTCCGTCAATCAAATCGATTTTGACGGTTTTCCCTATCGGTCGAGGGCTGATTTTTTGTGTCGAATCCTTGTACATGCTCCGGCGAAGGAACTTTATAAAATGCTCTATTTTCAAATCGGTAGAGTAACCGGTGGCCAATGCCGGGGTAGCATTTACTTCAAGGATGTACGGTTTTCGTGTCTTTTTATCCACCAATACATCTACCCCGCTTACTTCCCGCGCGAATAGGCGCGTCGCGTCCCTGGCCAGCTTCAGATAACCTTTTGGTAGTTTGTCTTTATCGACCAAATGACCACTTGCGCCTTTTGACGTATTGTTCAGATGCGACTTATCGTTACCTTTGCGGAAAAAAATAAGCGGAGGATTATCGGCTCCTATGAATAAAAACCTATAATCACCATCATTAGGAACAAACTTCTGGATTATATATTTTTTGATATGGCCGTCGTTGCTTATTATTCTTATTGCTTGTTCGAAATCTTTGGCCAGATAATTATCATTTCCGCGCGAGCCTTCATTGGCCTTGATTATAAGGGGAAAATTGAATCTTTCCGGCAATTTACGCTCAGAAAACATCTTTCTCATTTCCGTGGCAGATGCGCTGAATGTGTCCGGTACCGGAAGTTTATTCAAAGCCAGTTTGAACATTTGCGCTAGCTTGCCCGTAGGCATGGAGCTTCCCGCCTCGCTATTCATATAGGGCACGCCGCATGATTCAAGATAGAGCGCCGTAGCAATAGTCTCTCCGGTATCGTACTGCCAATTCCGAAAGTGAACATAGTCGACGCTCGATAAATCCATATTATTCAGGGTGTCTTTTATGGAAACCTCGCTGTCGATTATGCTAAATAACATATCCTGGTAGGTTGTGTAGATTACTTTTACGTCATCCAGTTTGTCGTTCAAGGCCTGGCAGAACTTTTCCACGTACTGCTTGCGTTCTTGCCATGCTACCGTATGTTCGGAGCGGGAAGTTATAATAAGAAACTTTTTGCTGGAATTGCCCTTCATTCGCCCGTTATATCACTTTTTTTGTTATTTAGGCAATTGCAGGCCGTGTTGTTTGGCACGTATCCGTAAATAAGAATAGCCTATGACGATTGCTATCAGGATAACCAGCAACAAGAGCATCGGTATCAGTCCGCGTTCGTCCTTTTTAAGCATAACTTTATTTTATATTACTCGTATTAAAAACCGAATCTGGATTTTTTAGTGTTTTTGAACTTTTCCAAAAGCTCGGCCTGTTCCTTGGAAATCTTGGTCGGGGTATCTACTATTATGCTGACTATGTGGTCGCCCCGCCGTTCACTACGAAGCTTTGGCACGCCGTGCCCCGAAAGCTTGAAGTCCGTGCCGCTTTGAGTTCCGGCCGGGACTTTCATCCTTATCGGACCGTCGACTGTCTTTACTTCTATTTCGGTGCCCAGCGTCGCATCAACCATGTCCACGTGTTCCTCGCTTAATATAAGCTCGCCTTCTCTGGTGAAATGTTTATGGGGTTTGACCCGCATGTGTACATAAAGATCGCCCTTGGGGCCGTTGGCTATCGCCTCTCCGTGTTCCCGCAGGCGGATGGTTGCTCCATCATCTATGCCGGCCGGGACTTTCAGTTTGATATTCTGGCTTTTTCTTTCGGTACCTTTGCCCTTGCATAAACTGCAGACCTTTTCCGGAATCTTGCCCCTGCCCTTGCATTTGTCACACACCGCTTGCTGTTGGATATTGCCGAATATCGTCTGCATTGACTTCACTACGTGCCCGGTACCTTTGCAGGTGTCGCAGGTCTTCAGCTCATAGCCCGGTTCTACGGTTGTGCCTTTACAATGACTGCAGTCATCGTTAAGCTTCAGATTCAATTCTTTTTCCGCACCGAAAACCGCTTCTTCGAATGTAAGCTCAACCGCTGTTTCTACGTCGTTTCCCCGCCTCTGCCTGGGTCCCGATGAGCGGGCTCCTCCGCCAAAAAAACTGCCGAGTATGTCGCCCAGCCCCAGGTCACCGAAATCAAAGTTAATATCCTGGCCTTGTCCGAAACCTCCGAAGCCGGCGAATGGATTTCCTCCGTCGCTTGCCGCAGATGAACCGACGCCGGCATGGCCGAACTGGTCATAGCGCTGTCGTTTCTTTTCGTCTTTAAGTACTTCGTAAGCTTCGTTTATTTCTTTGAATTTGGCTTCGTCTCCGCCCTGTTTGTCAGGATGGTATTCTATAGCTTTTCTACGAAAAGCCTTTTTGATTTCGTCATCGCTGGCGCCTTTGGAAACACCTAAGACCTCGTAGTAATCTCTTTTAGCCATAAATCAATACTCCTGTAACAATCAGAAAATCCATAACGAACCATATAAATTGGTTTATTATCATCGGTTTTATTCTATGCGCGATAGCATAAAGCATAAATATTATTCCGATAAGCATAAAAAGCAACCATGTAGCCAAGGATACTCCGGTAGCATTTTTGCTAGCGAAAATTTCTATCACTTGTGGCAAAGCGCTCAAAGGATGAATTACTGCAACCATAGTCATTGCCCTGTCTATCGTAGTTTTTTCAGACTTGCTGAAAGCATGCTTGAACAAATGGAACGACACTACCTAAAACCCCAGTTTCGGGCCGTAGAAATACCAGAAATGATTTAGTATCAAGGCCGTTATTAAAACAAACCAGGCCAGCAAGATGTCAAAATGGTGCTTTCTGACAAAACCGGTAAGCTTCTTGTTAAGCTTCAGATGTTTTTCCGCCAGCATATATTGGAAGACATACCAGATGGTGGCGAACATCACCGCCCACACGCACATGCAATAGATGCAAAGCGCGTTTATGCGGTAAATCGT
>DASSOT010000047.1:0-7003 GCA_035700225.1 Saccharimonadales bacterium (SeqCode) | reverse complement strand
AGATGGGGCGGGATTTACGGGGATTGAGCGCGATATCTCCTCCAAAACAGCAGTATCTATATGCTCTATCTCGATAGTAAAAAAATCCGACTCTGCGGCAAGTTCCAGCAAGGCTCCCTTGTCTTTGTAGCTGGCGGTAATCTGCTTTGCTCCGGCCTGATGCGCCGGGCAGTCCGGCGTCGGGTCGACAACCCCTACTTCAAAACCTAAATCTATGGCGGCGTCTGTCAGCATTCTGCCTAGCTGGCCGCCGCTTACCATTCCTATTTTCTTCGGCATATAGATATATTGTACTGCAATAGTTTATAATTATAGATAGCATGCCTATCTCTTTAGACAATACTCTGGATAAGACAGAGTATAACTTCCCCGGACAGACCAGGGTTTATCACGGCAAAGTACGCGACGCATACGCCCTTGAGAATAATCGCCTGGTCCTTATAGCAACCGACAGGATTTCCGCCTTCGACCGCATACTGCCCAGGACGATACCCTACAAGGGCCAGGTGCTGAACCAGCTGGCCGCTTATTTTTTGGAAAAAACATCAGATATCGTACCCAATTGGCTGAAAAACGTTCCCGACCCTAATGCCAGCATAGGATTACTCGCCGAGCCGGTAAAGGTGGAGCTGGTCATCAGGGGATGTATGGTAGGCCATGTATGGCGCGAATACAAAAACGGTAAAAGAACCCTTTGCGGCGCAAAATTACCCGAAGGCCTGCGCGAATACGACGCATTCCCCGAGCCTGTCATCACACCTACTACCAAAGCCGAAACAGGGCATGACGAGGACATTACACCTGATGAGATATTGGCCAAAGGGTTGGCCACGCAGGAAGAATGGGAAAAGCTAACGGACTATATGAAAAAGCTGTTTGCGCGTGGCCGGCAGATGGCACAGGAAAGAGGACTGGTGCTGGCTGATACGAAATACGAATTCGGGCGCTTGAACGGAGATTTGATATTGATTGACGAAGTGCATACGCCTGATTCTTCGAGGTATTTTTACTCGGATAGCTACGATGCTTTTGTCAGCGGCCAGAGCAAAGAAACTCCGCGGCATCTTTCAAAAGAATTTGTAAGGAACTGGCTCATGGAAGCCGGTTTTTCCGGACAGGCAGGCCAGAATATACCCGAAATTAGCGATGATTTCGTGGACTCCGTTTCAAAACGTTACATAGAACTGTTTGAGGAAATGACAGGCAAAGACTTTGTAAAAGCGGACAACGGCGATATTGTTAGAAGAATAGAAGACAATGTAAACAAAGCGCTTAAGGAGCTGAACTGATGAAAAGATTTGAACTGCCCGACATCAAACACCCCGGATATGGCACCATAGACCCTTTGGATAACCGCTATTTCGACCCGCAAATCGCAAAGTATCTTTCCGAGCAATCCCGAGTGGTCTACCAGGCTTATATCGAGAGCGCTCTTGCGCATACCCTGGCAGAATCTGGCATCTGCGGCAAAAATATTGCCGAAGAGATAGAATCCTCTGCCAGTAATATTGATATAAACAAGGTCTACGAAGAGGAAAAGACCACCCGCCACGACATAAAGGCGCTGGTAAATGTCATAAAAGCCGGAATATCGGAGGAGGCCAAGCCTTACGTGCACTTCGGCGCCACGAGCTACGACATAATCGCCAATGCTCAGATACTGCAACTGCGCGATGCGACTAACGAAGTCATTCTTCCCCGCCTCAAGGAGCTTTTGAAGGTCCTTGCCGGACTTGCCGAAAAATATGCACAAACACCCCAGGTGGGAAGAACGCACGGCCAGCACGGCGTGCCTATAACCTTCGGTTTCGCTATAGCCCAACATGTATCCCGTCTTGGCGGTTCCATCAAAGCCATCGAAGATTTAGCAGGCGGTTTGTCCGGTAAATTCTCCGGCGCTACCGGTTCATACAATGCACTGAGCGTATTCATTGACGACCCTTTGAAGTTCGAACAAGCGGTTTTGTCCAAAATCGGGCTGAAACCTTCTGAAGCTTCCACCCAGATAGCTCCGCCGGAATATATCATCAGACTTATTGATGAGATGACCATAGCTTCAGGAATCTTGGCTAACTTAGGCCATGATATGCGTCATCTTGCACGGACCGAGATAGCCGAAGTCCGCGAAAAATTTGAAGCGGGTCAAACCGGCTCTTCGACCATGGCGCACAAGATGAATCCCTGGAATTTTGAGAATCTCGTGAGCATGCACAAACAGATTCTTTCCCAGCAGTTAAACGCGAACCTGAATCTATCCAGCGAACATCAGCGCGACCTTACGGATTCGGCAAACTCGCGCTTCTATGTGCTTGTACCGGCAATACTGGCTAACATGGCCAAAAGGGCCGAAAGTATCATGTCCAAGATTGAAGTAAACGAAAAACAGATGCAAAAGAACCTGAAGCTCACCGGCGGTGCGATTGCCGCTGAACCGTTGTATCTCCTGCTGGAAAAAAACGGCCACACCAAAGCCCATGAGGCATCAAAACGAGTAGCTCACAGCGCTTTGGAAAAAGGCGTAAGCCTGGCCGATGAAGTACGAAATGACGAAGAACTCCGCAAATACTGGGACACATTTACAGATAAGGAAAAGCAAATCATCGAAAACCCGGAAAGATACTATCTGGGACTTTCCGCAGAAAAGACCCGGCTGATAGTCAAAAACAGCCAAGACGCTCTACCTCATTGACATAACAATAATATCCTTGTTCAATATCTATATGGCAGGTGATGGTATTGAAAAAAGGGTTTTGAATCTCGTCGGTGAAACCGCCGAACTGTTGCGCTTTGCCTGGGACAGCATAGTAAATCCGCGGGATGAGTCCGTCCTACAGGCCGGGTTACCCGAGCCCAAGACGTTCGCTACCTCTATAGAAGAAGGAGGCAAAAGTCGTTTCTTGCCTGCTTTGGCTATCGCGGTCTCCGCTGTCAGCCCGGACAAAGGCGTTGAACCCAGGGATGCTTTCGATGACTTCATAGACGTTCTTGATAAACGGGGTAGGCCGTTGGCCCGCAGTGACAAGCCGAGATCCACCGGAAACACCATAAAAGCGCTTTACGCCGAGGATGAACACGAGAATCCGCAGTATATGGAGGGCGTTTCTATCACTCAGTGCGCTACAGGCATCCATCATACGGAAGAAGCTATCAACGATATTTATACTCCAACGCGAAATGACAGGTCGGTGCTTTTGATGCCGTTCGACCCGAAGATATTCAACGAAAGCGTATTTTTGCCAGAGGAAAGCAACGTACCCTTGTGGGGTGTTGCGTTCGGTGCTTATAAACCGGCCCATACCGAAGAAAAGAAATCTGCCACAGAGGATGACGAAGCAGAAGAAATAAGAAGGATGGCCATGACGCCCGTGTCTACACTGGTCAGGGTCGCCTTCCCTGTCCCGCCCACGCTTACAGGCAACGAGGAAAAGGGCTCAATCACGGATATACCGATGATAAAGATGATGCATCTGTTTTTGAGGGACGAGATAGTGCCAGGCGTACCGAACACGGCTTATATCGTGTCGGAACAGCAAAGGGCCGCTTAGCTATATTCCTCCCAGGACTTGACGGGCGCGCCGGCCAAATTTTCGTCGGCCAGGCATTTCAATAGAAGCCTGCCTGTTTCTGCGTTTGTCATCAGGGGGATGTGGTGGTCTATGGTTAAGCGCCTTATCTCGTAAGCATCCTGGCTGTCCTCTGATATAGACGGTACGCATACGACCAGGTCTAATTTCCTTTTTGCTATATATTCGGCCAAAGAATGCGGCCTGTGTTCGTTTATTTTGCTCAAGCGTTTGGAGGAGATGCCGTGTTCCTTTAGGAATTTGTGCGTGCCGGGGGTAGCAAAAAGGTTGTAACCCTGCTGGTCGAGTTCGTGCAATTCGTCGATAAACTTGAATTTATGCTCGTCTGGCAGGCTGATGCATATGTTCCTGCCGGAAATTTCCTGGTCGGTTGCCAGCCACGATTTGTAAAATGCTTCCGAAAGATCATCGCCGAAACAAGCTACTTCTCCGGTAGAAGCCATTTCCACCGTTGCAACAGGGTCAGCACCCTTCAAGCGGTTATATGAGAACTGCGGGCTTTTGACGGCTACATAGTCCAAATCAAGCGTGTTGTAACTCTCGTTTTCATCCAGTTTGCCAAGCATGGCTCGCGTGGCTACCTCTATGAAGTTGTGTTTGGTTACCTTTGATACGAAGGGAAAACTACGCGAGGCTCGAACATTGCACTCTATTACTTTTATCTCATTGTCTTTTGCCAAAAACTGGATGTTGAAAGGCCCGGTTATATTAAGCGCATCGATTACTTTGGCGGTAACGCGGTTTATGCGCCTTATCGTTTCGAGGTATAAATATTGGGCCGGCAATGCCACCGTAGCGTCGCCTGAATGCACGCCTGCGTTCTCTATATGCTCGCTTATCGCATATACCACTATCTTGCCGTTTTTCGCTACGCCGTCTATTTCTACTTCTTTGGCGTGGGTTATAAAGTCCGATATGACCACAGGATGTTCCGGCGAAAGCGTCGTGGCCTTGTCCAGATATTGTTTCATGTCTTTGTCGGAATGAACTATGCTCATAGCACCCCCGGAAAGAACGTATGAAGGGCGGATAAGCACCGGATATTCTACTTTTTTAGCGAATTTCTTGGCACTGGCCAGCGTAGTTACCTCTTGCCACTCGGGCTGGTCTATATCCATTTTTTGTAGCATGCTGGAGAAAAGCTGTCTGTTTTCCGCGTTGTTTATATCCTTCGGGCTGGTCCCTAATATCTTGAAGCCTGCATCGTCCAGTACCGGGGCCAGATTGTTCGCAATCTGTCCGCCGACGGATACGATTATCGGGGCTTTGGCTTCGAACTCGGCTATGTCGGCTACTCGCTCAAAAGTCAGTTCGTCAAAATACAGCCTGTCCGAAATGTCGAAGTCCGTAGAAACCGTTTCCGGGTTGGAGTTGACTATGACCGTGCTGAAGCCGTTTTTCTTCAGCGTCTTCACCGTATTTACAGCGCACCAGTCGAACTCAACCGAGGAGCCTATGGAATACGGGCCGGAACCTATGGTTATAGCGCTGTTTTGTAGTGGTTTTACATCGTCATAATCGGCATTGTAGGTAAAGTACAGATAGTTGGTCTTGGCATCGAACTCGCCGGCCAAAGTGTCTATCAGCTTTATTTTTGGAAGGATGTCGTAACGTTTCCTGAGTTTCCTGACATGTTCTTCCGTAGAACCGGAAAGTTTCGCTATGGCTTTGTCAGAAAAACCGAGTTTCTTAGCTTTTGCCAGAAGCTCTTGTTTGAGCAAGCTTGCCTTAGCCAGGTCTGACTCACACGCGCAGGCGTCCTGTATCTGGTAAAGGAACCATTCATCAACTCCGCTCGCCCGGTTTATATCTTCTACGGTTTTGCCGTTTTTCATGGCGTGGTAAATCGCAAATATCCTTCTATAGGTCGGGTTTTTTATCTCGTCCATGTAATCGCGCTCGAATTTGTGCGGCGTCAGGCTGAAGCCGTCACAACCGGTGTTTTGCATCCTGATGGCTTTTTGCAAAGCTTCCGGAAAGGAGCGCGCCAGAGCCATGACTTCGCCCACGCTTTTCATCTCGGAACCTATCCTGTAGTTGGAATTCTTCAATTTCGTAAGGTCCCAGCGCGGAAGTTTCACCGCTACATAGTCCAGCGCCGGCTCAAAGAAGGCTGAGGTTTGGCCGGTGACGGAATTCTTCAGTTCATGGAGCTTCTTGCCCAGGATGAGTTTGGCGGCTACGTAAGCCAGAGGATATCCTGTAGCTTTGGAGGCCAGCGCACTGGAACGGCTTAGCCGGGCATTTACTTCTATGACCCTATATTCGCCTGTAGCGGAATTAAGTGCGTACTGGATGTTGCACTCACCTATGATGTTCAGGTGCTTTATCGTCTTTATCGCGACTTCGCGGAGCATGTGGTATTCGTGGTTCGTAAGCGTCTGTGAAGGGGCCACGACTATACTTTCGCCGGTGTGAACGCCCATAGGGTCCAGGTTTTCCATATTGCAGACGGTTATGGTGTTGCCGTCGCTGTCCCTGACCACTTCGTACTCTATTTCTTTCCAGCCTTCCAAATATTCCTCTATCAGCACCTGGTTTATCTTATGGAAAGCCTCGTCACAGCGTTTTATAAGCTCTTTTTCGTTTGATATTCTGCCGGAACCCAGGCCCCCCAGGCTAAAGCCGGAGCGCATCATCACGGGGTAGCCGATGGATTTAGCGGCCTTTTTGGCCTCTTTGGTGGAATATGTCGCTATACTAAGCGCGGTATTCACATTTATCTTTTGTAGCTCCGCCTTGAACAGCTCGCGGTCTTCCGTGACTTTTATGGTGTCGGTAGAAGTGCCCAGCGGTTTGACACCGTAATTTTTCAGTATGCCGGAGTCGTTCAACTCAAGGCCCAGATTCAGCGCTGTTTGGCCGCCGAAGCTCAGCAGTATGCCGTCCGGTCTTTCCTTTTCGATGACTTTTTCGGCGTATTCTTTGTTAAGAGGGAGAAAATAAACTTTGTCGGCCATGCCTGAATCTGTCTGCACCGTGGCAATGTTCGGATTGATAAGCACCGTTTTGATGCCCTCTTCCTTCAAGGCTTTTATAGCCTGCGAGCCGGAATAGTCGAATTCGCCCGCCTGCCCTATCTTCAGGCCGCCTGAACCGAGGATGAGTACTTTTTTCAATCCCATCATTCTTACAGCGCCTCCTTGAATTTTTCAAACAGCCACTCCGTATCTGTCGGTCCGGGCGCCGCTTCAGGGTGGAACTGAACGGAAAAGAACGGCTTGGACTTGTGTATTATGCCTTCTACCGAACCATCGTTCAGATTGGAAAAATACACCTCCCAGTCCTTGGGCAGAGTAGATTTATCGACTGCGTAGCCGTGGTTCTGGCTGGTTATGTAGCATTTTCCGGTTGTCATATCCATGCATGGCTGGTTATGACCGCGATGGCCGAATTTCAGCTTGTATGTCTTTGCTCCG
>DASSOT010000046.1:0-8663 GCA_035700225.1 Saccharimonadales bacterium (SeqCode) | reverse complement strand
CTATCGTGCCGTGCACTATGACGTTTCTGAATGCCTCTTTGCCAAAAAGCCCCACGGCGACTGCATGCATGTAATAAAACCAAGCCCTTACCTGGGGAACGTATTCTACGACGAAATCTCCGGGGAAATTCTCTTCGAATTTCTCTACGTTTTCAAAGGGGTAATGATATTGGGCGAATGGCATGGAGCCACTTTCGAACCAGCAGTCCAGCACTTTTTCAATCCTTTTATATCTGACGCCGTCCTTTTCGAACTCTATATCATCAACCCAGGGCCGGTGATAATCATCTAGTACTTTTCCCGACAGTTCTTTCAGTTCATCATAACTACCTACGACAATTACTTTCTCCCGGCCGGATTTATCCTTGCCTTTCCATACCGGCATAGCGGTAGCCCAGAACCTATCCCTGCTCAAGTTCCAGTCAGGAGCATCTTTGACGGTGTTTTCGAACCGTCCGTGTTTTATATGCTCCGGGAACCAGTTGATGTCGCTGTTTTTTTCCAGCATCTCGCTTCTCTGGCCGTCTATGTCCATGAACCAGCTGGGATGGGCCCTGTACATGAGCCTGGTTCCGCAACGGTGGCAATGCGGATAACTGTGCGTAATGTATTCGACTTTCAATGCCTTGCCCTCGGCCAGCAAAGTCTTGGCTATCTCTTTATTGACCTCCCAGACATTCTTGCCCTTCCAGCGACCGGCAGTGTAAAAACCGTTCTCGTCCGTACTCATCACCCAAGAGAAGCCGTTATCACGGCTCAGCTGGTAATCTTCTTCGCCGTAAGCGGGCGACTCATGAGCTATGCCGGTGCCGTCGTCTTCATGCACGAAGTCAGCATGCCAAACCTTGAAAGCATTCTTATCGAGCTCCTTGCTGTAAGTATCAAAAAGCGGTTCATAGCTCTTGCCGACAAGCTCCTTGCCCTTGAACGTACGGATAACCTTATAGTCCAGCGTCTGATGTTTTTCATCGGTGAGAGCTTTATCAAGCAGATTATCCGCCAGTATATATTTCGCTCCTTCTAACTCAACTTCGGCATATGTAATGTCTTTGTTGACGGCTATGGCGCTATTGCTGGGCAGAGTCCATGGCGTCGTTGTCCAGGCCAACAGATGTGTGTCTGAATCTTTCAGCTTGAACTTGGCATATACGGTCGGATCAGTTATGTCCTGATAAGAGTTATCCATGGCTACTTCAGCCTTGCTTATGGGCGTTGCATCGCGCGTGCAATACAACAGAACCTTTTCACCTTCGTATATTTTTCCCTTATCGTATAGTTTTTTGAAAGCCCACCAGACCGACTCCATGTAATCCTTATCCATGGTTTTATAGGCATGTTTGAAGTCCACCCATCTCCCTACGCGGTCTATAGTGTCACCCCACAAGTTGCCGGTCTGGACCATGTTCGCCCTGCATGTAGTTATATATTTCTCCAGGCTTACTTTTGTACCTATGTCGCGCCTGTCTTTGATACCCAGCTTTTCTTCCGTAAAAACTTCCGCAGGAAGTCCATGGCAATCCCAGCCCCAGACGCGCTCTACCCTCTTGCCCTTCATAGTCCAATAACGCGGTACGGCGTCCTTGACTATGCTGGTAAGAAGCGTTCCGTGATGCGGTACCCCTGTTATAAAAGGTGGTCCGTCATAAAAAACGAATGAATTATCTTTGGGTCGCGCCGAAACTGATTTTTCAAAGACCTTATCTTGTTTCCACTTTTTTACCCAGGACTTTTCATATTCCGCGGGCTTTCTCCGTGTGCCTGATGTGAATTTCATATTTCTCCTGTAAAAATTAAATCTCTTCCGGCTACTGGAATCCGCCAGTAGGCGGACGGTACCATCCAGTTTCCAAAAGAGATTTAACCTTTGGCTCTTACTTACGGCTATGACGGGCCTGCCCGGCAAATTCTACTCTCCGATCATCGACGGATTTCTTTTTGCGGCTTTCGCGGTTGATAGTCGCTATCCCTAATAAGGGGCGCCTTTACTTAATTATACCATTCAGGCGGTCGTAGTATAGTAGGATATTTCGTTCATCAAAGGCATGGTTTCCCCCTGCCACTGGTGCAATACCTGTCCGTCATCTGCCAAAGCCAGTACCGCAGGACACTTCATAACGTCGTATAGGGTAGCGGTTGCCGACCCGTCCCTGGTATCTATACTTACCAACTCCAGCCTGCGGTCTTCATACCTGCGCGAGAATTCCTGGGCAAACTCCTCTACCATTCTCGACCCTTCGGAATTAGGCCTGTAAAGAATAACCACCTTCATACCACTAGTGTACCACTAGCTGGCACGAGAGGGGAATATCTCCCTCTCTCCCGCCGCCTGTGGCCTAGGAACAGCCAGTGGTGGAGCCGCAAGAGGTACATACATAGCACGACCCCGATCTCTGCGTCTGATTACCGCAGTTGTAGCACATAGGAGCATTGTCGTCCTGGCTGGTTGGCACTTTTTCACCCTGCGGTGCCGCTGAAGAAATTTCTGGTGCTGAATTCTCTTCCGGAGCTTCTATGATTTGCGGTTTATCACCAACGGAAGTGGCTTCCTGCTGTTTGTCCGTCTGCTTTTCTTCTATCAAGACTGTCTGCTCAGACGGCATATCATCTATTGAGGCCATCCCCAGCTCCAGCCTGTCGTCAAACGACAGGTAGGTATGAGCCAGTCTTTTGAAGATATAGTCGACCAGCGAAGTGGCTGTTCTTATTTCTTTATCGTCCGTAAGACCGGCGGGAGCGAAGTTCATGTTGGTCAAGGCGTGGACATAGCTCTTCAATGGCACACCGTATTGCAGACCATAGCTTACGGATATAGCTAGCGATTCCATGACTCCGGAAAGGGTTGAACCCTGTTTTGCTATCTTTATGAAGATTTCCCCGGGGGTCCCGTCTTCATACTCGCCTACGGTTATGAACCCTTTACTGCCGGCTACATTGAATTCAAAGGTACGCGCCGTTCTGGTCTTTGGCATTTCTCTTCTGACAGGCCCTTTGACAACCAGCCCGGTTTCGGCCGGAGCCGTAGCTACTGCTGTAGTCGCAGGCTTATCTTTTTCTTCGCCTTCTTTCTTGGCCATGGCGAGAGGCTGGGCGACTTTACAGTTGTCCCGATAAATCGCTACAGCCTTAAGGCCCAGCTTCCAAGCGTCCATGTGTAGCTGTTCCACATCCTCCACGGTAACATCTTCGGGCATATTTACGGTTTTGCTTATAGCGCCCGAGATAAATGGTTGTACTGCAGACATCATTTTAACATGTCCGGAATAGTGTATCGGGTTATCCCCCATTGAGCAGGAGAACACGTCCATATCTTTTTTCTTGAGGTGAGGTGCTCCTGTTATAGTTTTTTCTACATCGATATACTGGACTATGTCGTCTACTTCCTTGTCGGAATAGCCGAGTACTTTTAGTGCTCGAGGCACGGTCCTGTTAACTATGCTCATAGTACCGCCACCGACAAGTTTCTTAAGCTTTACCAAGCCTAAATCAGGCTCTATGCCGGTAGTATCACAGTCCATCATCAGACCTATGGTACCGGTAGGGGCCAGCACGCTCGCCTGTGAGTTCCTTACACCATAAAGTTCACTAAGTTCCACCGCATCATCCCATGCGCTTGCGGCCGCGCTTAGAAGTTCTTCCGATACCAGAGTCGGGTCAATGTTCTTAACCTCATCTCTGTGCTGGCTAAGGACTTTGAGCATGCCCTTCTGATCCTTATGGAATCCGGAGAAAGGACCTACCTTTTTGGCAATCTTGGCGCTGGTAGCATATGCGTGTCCCGTCATCAGAGCGGTAATTGCGGCGGCTTGAGCACGGCCTTCGTCAGAGTCATAAGGCAGGCCTTGTGCCATCAGCAGTGCGCCCAGATTCGCATAGCCCAGACCAAGTTCCCTATAGGCCTTAGCATTCTTGGTTATACTTTCTGTCGGGTAAGATGAATAGCCTACCAGTATCTCCTGGGCGGTAAACATCAGCTCAACCGTATGTTTGAAGGCTTTTATATCGAAAGTGCCGTCTTCTCTTAAATACTTAAGAAGATTTATGGATGCCAGGTTACAAGCCGAATTATCCAGGTGCATATATTCACTACAAGGGTTGGAGCCATTTATACGACCGGCGACCGGTGTGGTGTGCCAGTGGTTTATAGTCGTATCAAACTGCATACCGGGGTCGGCGCACTCCCAAGCCGCCTTGGAGAACTCCCTGAAAAGCTCCCTTGCTTTGACGGTCTTGACGGTTTTGCCCGTAGTGACAGCTTTTAGATCCCAATCCTCGTCCGCTTCTACGGCTTTCATGAAGTCATCGGTAACCCTGACCGAGTTATTGGCATTCTGATACTGGACAGAAAAAGAATCTTTCCCGTCGAGGTTCATATCGAAACCGGCTTCCTGCAGAACGCGGGCTTTGCGTTCTTCTATAGCCTTACACCAAATGAATTCCTCTACATCAGGATGGTCTGCGTTCAAAATGACCATCTTGGCGGCCCTGCGGGTCTTTCCGCCGCTTTTTATAGCGCCAGCGGACGCATCGGCGCCTCGCATGAAGCTAAGCGGTCCTGAGGCCGTCCCTGCGCTTTTGCCCAGAGGCTCTACGGACGAACGTATAGCGCTCAGGTTGATTCCCGAACCGGAACCGCCTTTGAAAATCATGCCTTCTTCGCGATACCAGTTAAGGATAGAGGGCATGGTGTCGTCCACGCCCAGTATGAAACAGGCGCTTGCTTGCTGGGCCCTATCCGGGGCCCCGATATTGAACCACACCGGAGAATTGAATGCCGCCCTCTGGGTGGCCAAGATATACTTCAACTCTTCTTTGAAGTCCTCGGCTTCGGCTTCGCTATCGAAGTAATCTTCTTGGATTCCATGCCGCGTAATGGTGTCAGCTACCCTGTCAATAAGATGCTTCAAAGAACGTTCCCTGTCCTTAGTCCCGGGCGTGCCGCTGAAGTATTTCTGCGCCACTATATTTATGGCATTGAGCGACCAGTTTTCGGGAAATTCGACATTTTTTTGCTCAAAAACAGGTTTACCCGTCATTGGGTTCACTATTATAGAGTCTTTTTTCGACCATTTTAGCTGGTCATAGGCTTTACTTTTGGGTTTAGTAAAAAGCCTGCTCACATTTAAGCTGGTTGTTTTCATAACTTACCTCTTATTATTTTGTTAATTTTTATTTATTGATTTTTATTAGAGTCGGCCGGTCTTATGTCTTTTCAGACTTCTTAACCCGGGTAGTCTCTAAACCCCGGATCAACGTACCGGCAAGCTCTCCATAAGCTTCAAAGCTTAAAACCTAAGGGGAACTGTCAAAGCGCTTGCTTTAACGGACTTTATCTTTTCTCTTTCGAATATCCGATAACTCTTTCTCGAAGCTCGCTATATCTTTGAAGCGCCTGTACACGCTTGCGAAACGCACATAAGCTACTTCATTCAGACCGGACAGCTGTTCCATGACTAGTTCGCCGATCTTGGATGACGGAACTTCCGGGTCACTGCATTCATAAAGCTGTGTTTCCACGTCCGAAACCAACTGCTCTAACTGCAGACTGGTCACGGAAGTCTTTTCACATGCTCTATAAAGGCCGGCTAGCAACTTGTCGCGATTGAATATCTCCCTGACATCATTGTTCTTGACTACTATGAGTTGGGGTCTTTCTATGCGCTCATACGTCGTAAAACGATGTGCACATTGACTGCACATGCGCCGGCGTCTTATGGACTTGCCTCCGGCTACATCTCGAGATTCAATCACTTTTGTATCGGATGCATGGCAACGGCTACAATTCATACTGCATACCTTCCTTATTCTTAAGATTGATTCGATTGAAGAATAAATCTGTTCAATTTAATGTACGATCACTATAATTTTTTAACTATATATAGCGTGTATACTATGCATCATAACGCTGTAGATGGTGTTTTGCAATAGAAAATACGCTGTATTAATTACACGTTGTCAGAATCATCCGACTTTTGTTTTTTGTCGTCTTTGCGCCTTTTCAAACGTCGCAGGAAAGAGGGCTTTTCAAGTTCTTCGCTGTCGTAGGCCTGACTGACGAATTGGCCTTCGTTGTCATTTTCACCACCGCCCGTTTCGTTTTCTGGATTTTCGTTCTTCCAAATATTTATATCCCCGCCATCTTCTGCTCCGAAATCGGCATGGTTTTCTACTTTAGCATCATTCAAGTCCATATTTATGTCAGTAGGAATATCGTCCGTCTTGTCCTTGTCATCCTTTTTGGATGGCTTCTTTGCGACTGATTCCGTTTCGCCGGCGGATTCCGCAATCAGGCTTTGGATATGCGCGGATGTCTGCTTAGAGAAATAGGAATCTTCGAAACCGGTAGCAACGACAGTGACTATCAGCTCGCCCTCCAGATCAGGGTTTATCGTAGCGCCGAAAATGATGTTGGCATCCTTGTCAGCAGAAGCGGTTATTGTCTCTGCTACGGTGTTAATCTCATGCATAGACATGTCGTGGCCGCCGATAACGTTAAATAGAACGCCCCTGGCACCGTCTATGGAAACCTCTAGAAGAGGTGATTCAACCGCTTGCTGTGCCGCTTCTACGGCGCGGTTATCCCCGCTGGCGCGGCCTATGCCCATCAAAGCAGAACCGGCATTGCTCATTACGGTTTTGACGTCAGCGAAATCCAGATTGATAAGTCCATGGACCGTAATAAGGTCTGAAATACCTTGGACACCTTGGCGCAAGACATCATCAGCCACCTTGAAAGCCTCAAGAATAGGCGTGGATCTGTCAATTGTCTGCAGTAGCCTGTCATTAGGTATGGTTATAAGCGTGTCTACAGCCTTACTCAGATTTTCTATGGCTATCTCGGCGTTTCTCGCCCTTTTGTCGCCCTCAAATGCAAACGGCCTGGTAGCAAAGCCCACCACCAAGGAACCTTGTTCTTTGGCAACTCCTGCGATAATATAACCGGCTCCACTGCCTGTCCCGCCGCCTGCGCCTATGGTGATAAAGACCATGTCCGCACCCTCAAGAGCGTTCTTGATATCATTAATCGATTCCTTTGCCGCATTTTCTCCTACGGACGGATCCGCTCCTGCGCCAAGACCCCGGGTGGTTTCGTGGCCTATGTGTATCTTTGTTTGGGCTTTTGAATGATGCAGTGCCTGGGCATCGGTGTTAATAGCGATAAATTCTACGCCTTCTACACCGGCCTCGACCATACGGTTGATGGCCGCTCCTCCGGCACCACCAACACCGACAACTTTTATGCGTGCAAATGTCTCAATCGATGGCGAAACCTGGGGCATTACTCTAAATCTCCTTCTGTTCCTACTACTTAACAAAGTATAACCTAGCAATGCAACTGGTTCAAACGAATATAAATTATTTTATCAAAAAGAACAAGTTCTTAGCTCATGGCCTTATTTTTGACCAAACTTCTCTTATGAGTGTGCCCATCCCGCCAGCGCCGCCCGGACCCCCTTGTCCGGCATCATACGCCTGTCCGCCGAATATCATATCCAACTGCATAAGCCCTACCGCCGTTATAAATCCTGTGTCCTGTATATCGTCGGTTATCCCGGAGATTTTGCCAATCTCTCCGACCTTGGAAGGAAGTTCCAGCTGGTTTTTGGCAAATTCAGCGATACCGGGAATCTTGGATGTGCCGCCAACCAGTACGACGCCGCCCGGTAGCTTCTGCGAACGATGGATTTTTTTAAGTTCTTTGTCCACGTAATCAAAGATTTCTTCAACTCTTGCTTCGACTATCATCTGTATGTCGTCCGATTCGAACACATAATTTCTTTTTTCGTGCACCACGCTGAGCCTGCCGTTCTTTCCTGCGCCTGCGAGGGCGGCATGCTTCAATTTGACCTTCTCCGCTATTTCCAAATCGACTTTCAACCCTATGGCAAGATCATTGGTTATATTGATACCGCCCATAGGAATAACTCCTACATACTGTATCTCTCCATCTTCAATGACGGCTATGTTGGTGGTGGATGCTCCGATATCTATTACCGCACCGCCTGCTTCTCGCTGTTTCCTGCTGAGAACTACCTCCGCCGCCGCAAGTCCGGAAGTCGTGTGGTTCGTCGGGTATATATTGGATTTTTGCAATGCTAGGTCAAGACTTCGCAGGTTAGGGGTAGCCGCAGTTATTATGTGTGCTTCGACCTCAAGGCGGACGCCTTGCATGCCGACAGGATCCTTTATACTATCGTGGCCATCTACCTGATAATTCTTTGGAAATACTTGGATTATCTCCCTGTTAGAAGGTAGTTGAACTATGGTGGCGGCCTCTTGGACTCTTATCCTGTCGTCGTTGCTTATCTCTTTGCTTGCCGTACTGATAGCTATTACGCCCCTTGAATCGAGACTGCTCACATGCGAACCATTTATATTGACCGTGGCGTTTTCGACGCGAATTCCTGATATTCTTTCTGCTTCTACTATAGCCTCGTGTATCGAGCCAGCCACTTCATCAAGGTGAACTATTACGCCCTTTCTCATGCCGGAATTCGGGCTGGAACCATAGCCTACGACAGACATGGTCGGTTCTTCGCTGGAACTGTCATAACTGCCTATGACGCACCTGGTTGCGCTGGTTCCGATATCAATACCGACAAAATACTGAGAAGAGTTTTCTCGCATGGTTGTCAGTATACCGCTTATATTGTTTGCCGGGCAAG
>DASSOT010000045.1:0-5843 GCA_035700225.1 Saccharimonadales bacterium (SeqCode) | reverse complement strand
AGTAAGTAAGAAATATAACAGCGTTAAGTCAAATCTTGGGTAAGAATCAATGAGTTAACCTTTAAGAAAGGAGATTTATGGAAGATAGGATATCTCAGATAAGGTGGATGAGCGGACTGAACATAATCTTAGGCATATGGGTCGCGATATCCCCGTGGATGCTTGGTTTTACTACCAGCGCTTCAAAATTGAACAGTGTGATTTTCGGCTCGGCGATAATAATTTTCGGGCTGATAAGGGAGTTTCTGCCGAGAACCAACTGGTCCAGCTGGATAAATTTCCTTGTCGGCATATGGCTCATAGTTTCGCCGTTCATCCTGCAACTTAACGGCTCTGCCGCTTATTGGAACCTGGTGATAATAGGTATAATCGTGGCCTTTAACTCTTACGCGAACGCTAATACTGACGCAGTACGCGGCTCGACATAGAAGTTACTATCAGTCCGTTTTCAGCAAATCGATGGCCAGGCTGGCCGTCCAGCTGAAGTCTTGGATGCCTTCTCCCGCACCGTCCAATGGTGAGAAGTATTCGTAAGATCCGCTTCTGGCAATCATCAGCAAGGTAGAGTGACGCAAGTCGCCGGCTAATGAATCAAAGCCGTAATTCTTTAGACCCTGAATTATCAGCCAATTCGTGTTTGCCCAGGAAGGCCCCTGCCAGTATTTTCTTTTGCGGAAATGCACAGAGTCAAGAGGCACGCTTGGCACGGGGAAATCAGTCCCATACTCGCCCGCTTTTCTCAGCCGTCTTGCCAGTATTTCTGCGCGTGATTTGCTTATACATCCGGCGTAAAGTGGCATGAAAGCGGACAACGTATCCTGTTTAATCAATCTTTTTGTCAAGAAGTTGCGGGAGTAATAACGGTTATTTTCATGGCTCCAGAGCTTCTCCAGCGATTGTTCAGTGCTGGCGAATGCATCCGTAAGTTCCGAGGGGAGCTTCTCGCCAGTCGCCTCAGCCATGTGTAACAGAAGTTTGTTGGCGCGTATAAGGATACAATTGAACATAAGATCCTGTACGACCACCTGGTTTTTATCCCCGTTCGCGTATTTATATTTTCTTTTTGCCAGCTCCTTTATGGCATAAAAGCTTCGCAGGGCGTCCCTAAGGCCTATTCTCTGTGATACCGGCACGAACCCGCCATCTCTTCGGAAGTGATTGATTATAATCTTGATGCTGTGTTTGTTGAATATCTTCAGCCACCAAGGGTGGTTCATCCTGCTCAACACATACATCCATGGCGGGCTGTTATCCATACCGCTCTCGTAAGGATGTAGCTGGACTACAAGGCCGTCGCCGTCCGGATCCCTTTCCGTGTAAAGCCACTTGTGATAGTCCTTTATGCATCCAAGCATCGATCTATACCATTTCAGCCGTTCGGCCTTTGGCATAGACTGGCCGACCCTAAAAACGGCTTCGGCAAGCATGGGAGGTTGAGTTATGCAGGTGGTGCTCACGTTTCTAGGGGCTTCTTTGAGGGACTTGCTCTTCCATAGCGTATGGTCAAAGTTTAGAAATGACTCGTGGAATATCATATTAGGCATCATGCCGTTGGACCAGGCGCCTCGTTTGAGCGTGCGAAGTTCTTTTCTTGCCCGGCGTATATCCACATGCCTCAGTCCTATCGCAGTAAAACAACTGTCCCAAAGCCACTGGTGCGGATAAATGTGGCGCGACGGCACGGTATAGCCGTCGATGGCGTTTTTTTCCAGTACATCGCTACAAACTTTTATAAAGGCTTCGGCGGCAGGATCCATTACATGCATATTACACTACTCCGCTTGCGCTTTTAATAACTCTTCTGTTTAACTGAGAGTGTCTATGGCTACAAAAACAAATGTCTTAAACCGGTTATGGGAGAAGTTCATACGCGACGAAAAAGGACGCACCGTATTGTGGCAGACGCCGAACTTTCCACTTGTCAGCTGGGCGATTTTCAGGCTGGCTTATAATTTTACCGATTCGGGCCACCTTAAAGACGGCCTCGGCTTTATCAGCAGTGCCTTTATCTTCACCTGGGCCTATTTAGAAATTACCGAAGGAGCCAGCTACTTCCGCAAACTGCTCGGAGCATTCGTAATCCTGTTGGTCATACTGGGTCATTTTAGCTACAGGGTCGCTTAGTAACTGAAACCGCCGGTGTTGTTGCCGCTGTTGCCGTTATCCTTGATGAAGAAATAATATATCAGGCCGTAAACCACAATGCCTGCCACTATGTATATAAGCACCCATTGCCAGACCGGCCTTTTGCCATAGCTTTTTGCCGGTTTTTGCTCCTTGTTATCGTTGTTTTCCATAAACCCTCCTTTGATATTGTGTGTAATTATACACCCATCCGTTATGATTTAATTCCCAGACAAAATGTATTTAAGGCTCGTATAATCGACAAACGGTAACACCTTAAACGAAGGAAGGTGGCTGTATCGTTCCAGCTATGCGCCGGAAGAGCTTAAAGATTGGGCGGACTTCATAAAAAAAGAGGGTAAAGACTGCAAGCGCGTATTTTGCTTTTCCAATAATGATTATGATGCTACGGCCGTTCGTAACGCCAGGAGCCTCAAAGAAATCATTCGCCGGTATTGATTTTGCCGCCGAAAAAACTCCCGGCTCCGGTGTCCAGAGCCTGGCCGGCATTGACAGGTGCCGGCAGGGAAAAATAAAAACAGGTGCCTTTGCCCTCGGTACTTTTGAACCACAGCCTGCCGCCCAGGATAGCGGCAATCTCCTTGGCCATATATAGTCCGAGACCGCTTCCGCTTGTGTCCACGCTTTCAGCATTCGGCGCCCGCGAAAATTTTTGGAAGATTTTTTCCTTAAAGCTGAAGGGTATCCCGTACCCGTTGTCTTTGATACAGAATACGCATCTGCCTCTTTTTTCCCTAAGTTTAATATCAAGTTTTCCTTGAGGGGGCGTGTACTTGATAGCATTGGATATAAGGTTGCTGTAAATTTCTCCCACCAGCAGGGCGTCGGAGTTTACCTTGAGCGGCTTGTCCGGCAGATCGTAGTTTATCTCAAGCTCTTTGTTGATTGCGTCCTGTTCCAAATCCTGCATGGAAGTTCCGAGTACTTCCTTAAGGTCTACCTGCGATTGATTGACGTTTATTTTCCCTGTTTCCAGCTTGGAAATATCCAACAGCGCGGATATGAGCCGGTTCATCCTTCGGACTGAATTCATAATTATTTCCAGGTTCTCTTTCTGGCCGGGGCTTATATCGCCTTCGTAACCGTCGGCCAGCATCTGGGTATACACGCTTACGGCGGTGAGCGGCGTCCTTAGCTGGTGGGACGCGATGGATATGAACTCGCTTTTCATCTTGTCGACTTCCAGCTCGAGGCTTACATCTTCAAAAACCTCTATGGCGCCCTCGGGCTTGCCGTTCACGATTATGGGCGACACGGTAATATTGACCGGTAATAGCGACTTATCCTTCCTGTAATAGTACATGCGGGTGTTGATAGGCTTGCCCGATACGAACGACTGGGTTATCGGCCGGTCGATGGGTTTGATTTCTTTTTTGTTTTCATCAAGCGCTACGATAATCTGCGGGAACCACTTGCCGATAAGTTCTTCGCGCTTATATCCGAGCATTTCCAGCGCGCGGTCATTGATTTTCTCTATTTTTCCGCTCTCGTCCGTCATTAGGGCGCCTGTACCTATGCTATAGAACATAGCTTCGCTTCGTGCACTTTCCCTGCTGTTTCCCACAGCGATTTTCTTAGCCGCCGACTTGTTTTTACTTTTTGTCAATATCAACTCCGCTGAGTACTTCCGGCAAGGTTAGTTAATTTATTGATGTATTCCTTCACGATTTCGTCATCGTGCGTCAGCAAAGACACCACCGCTTCCATCCAAGCTATCAGCTTAGGTATATCGGAACGCTTCAGTTCCTCAGGGGCTTTGCCAAGATGCGCAGTTATCTGTCTGTCCACGAACCTTTGTGAGGCCGGGCCCAGATAGTCTGTTGTAATCTCTATAACTTGGTCGCGTAAAGAATATTTGTTTCGCATCACACCTTTTCAATTTTTTCTAACTTCTTGACTGATTTAGCAAATAAGATAAATCCTAGCAGAAGAATCGCCAAAAGCAGGTAAATTATTAACAGGATGGTCTTCAGCGTGCTGTTGCTGAAAGCGGTTGTCAGACTGGCAAGATAGCGTATCAGTATTATCGAACTTACTATACACAGCAGTCCTTTGGCGAAATTATCCAGCGATCTTTTGTATATGACGCCCCTTACGTTCCGCCGGTATATATAAATATTCAACACGGCGAAAAACCCCCAGTAGAACACCAGTATATACGGTATGACTATAGTCCCTATCAATAGCCAGTCCGACAGATAATACCCCGCTACTTTAACCGTTTCAGAGGGGAACTGGCGCACCGGATTGTTAAGCGATAGAAAAACATAAAGCTCGCTTATTGCGATGAACGGTATGTATGTCAGGTATTTGCTCATGGACGCTTTGCGGTTTTGCTCGAGGCTGATCAGCTCGCGGGAACCTGTATATATCAGGGCTAATGCAAACAACACAAGAAACAGGTTCAGATAATTATTAGTTATTACCAAGGGCGCGGTCCATGAAGGATGCTCTCTGTATAAATAATTGGAAATATTGGAAAAGATAGTGCTTATCGGCAACCATAGACAGAGAAAAAGTAGCCCGTTGCTGATGGTAGCAAAAGCTTTGCCGTCCTTGTCCTTGGAAATGCTGTTTACGTAGCGGCGGAACTTGATATAAACGTAACTGCCGAGCATCCAGACGAAGGCGACCGGCAAGGCAAAAGTCAGCGCCAGAAGCTTGGCTTCAGTAGACGACAATCTGAACTTGGCCAGGGAAGATGCATCGGGCGGTATAAGGATAATCTGCAATATATATATGACGCTTAAAGCCATAAATATCCAGAAAATTCTTTTATTGTTTACAAATGCGCCCATGGTGTTTGAAATAAAACTACCACCATTTAGCTCAATCAAGTGTGAAGTTTTTTACACTGGCGATGTAGCCTGTGGATATTTCTACTTACGAAAACTGTATGTTGCTTAGAGCTCGTGCATGCCTCACAGCTTCACTGCCGACAGCCTTTTCTATACCGGCCCATGTATCAAGGTAGTCAACAACCAGTTTTGACTCAAATCTTTTAGGATGGCGCCTTTGCAGATGTTCTTCTCTGCTGGCAGTGTATACGATTTCCCGATTGTAATCTTCTATCATTTCATCGACTGTCCTGGAGGAAAGAGTCAAGCCGTTGCGCTCCTGCACTATTTCCGCCAATGTCGGGTCGCCTTCTTTGTGCTCGGGAATGGGGTATGATCCAGTGTCCGGTCTATGCATAAGACAAAATTGTACAATAAAACATATATTTAATCAAGCCTTTATTCGTCGTATGGTTGCTCGGTCATGTCCTTTGTCCTCCGCCAGCCGCCCCGTCTTTTGCGCGGTTTGCGACGGGACCGGTTGCCATTGAAGGCTTCGCGCATCATGACTTCCAGGGAAACGGGCGAGCCATCGGACGGAGCCTGGAGGCCGTGCGGTACGGATTCTACATCGCCTACTATTTTAAAGTCGCCGCTTTCCAGGGCCATCACATCCGGATGCATCCTTAGCTTTTCAAACAGCTCGTTGACTTGGTCTCCCCGGGTGGGTGTACCAAGGGCTTTGAGTGTGCCGAGGAGGGCTCCCGGGCGGAAAGTTCCCGAGTGGCCGGTAATGACATACGGAAGAGCATTGTCTATCAGGGGGCCGAAATCATCTACTTTCGGTATCTCCGGAGGCAGTTCAAAGCTTTCTTCGTTGATACGGTCCATCAATATTATTCTGCCGTCGTTCAGTCTTTT
>DASSOT010000044.1:0-10596 GCA_035700225.1 Saccharimonadales bacterium (SeqCode) | reverse complement strand
GGCATCAAATATCTGATTTCAAAAAAGGACTGGATAAGCAAGCACCGTTTGCCAGAACCTGAAGGCTACAAAGACGGGCAGATGATTACAGAAGACACAGTTCTAAGGATTATTGAAACAGATAAAAAAAGAGCCTCCTATAGTATCCAGCCAGGAAGTTATATCATCTATATTCCGTCTGCTTATAAAGAAGCCAAAAGAAAGTCGGTGATAGAAAAGTATATAAAAAGCCTATTGAAGCGGGAATGTGAAAACAGGCTGGTGCCTTTGCTGGAAAGGATGGCTAAAAATGAAAAAATACGTATCAAAGAAATCAGGGTAAAAAGCATGAAAAGCAGGTGGGGAAGCTGTAACCATGAAAACGTCATCACTCTTAACTCCGCGCTGGTCCTGGTTCCCGTCGAGTTGGCAGAATACGTACTTTGCCACGAACTGGCACATACCAGGCATCTTAATCACGGCGAAAAATTCTGGCGCGAAGTGGAAAAGATGCTTCCGGATTACAAAATACGCAGAAAACGAATGAGAAAATACAATTCTGCCAAAATTATCTAGCTTTCAGCTATAATAAGCATAAGTTAGTTGAAAGCCCTGATGGATCCGGAAAAATTATTTTTCTTAGATAAAAAAGTTGTCAAAGAAGATCGCACCGTAGGTCTGATATTTTCGCTTGCAGTAGCGTTTCTTCTGGTGCTGGTTGAAAGAGGCGTCATAAAGACGTATTCATTCTCATACCCCGCTTTCTGGTTCGGGTTTTTGTTTTTTATCATCATGGGATTTCTCCAATATTTTTGGAACCCATATACACTTAAGAAAGTCTTATCCTACAACTTTTCGTTTGCAGTCTGCGGCGCTATCCTGAGCATTTACATAGTCGGATTTCTCACCCCTTTGCTTTTTTTGGCCTGGCTTTATCTCATCATCGCTACGACCATATATGTAAGACACATGGTTGCTTATGGCCTTTATGGCATATTTGCCCTGAGTTCGATAATATGGGTGGCCAAAGAATTCAACAACCTTTCAAAAAGCGACATCATAACCGTATTGACAGCTACGGCTTTCGTCGGCCTTATAAATATGTTCGTTTCTTCCATATGGGATTTATTCAACCGTAGTATCCAACAGCTAAACGTCAGCCAGGCCAGCGAAAAACTTGTGTCCGAGCGGCTGGGTAGCCTTATCAACAGCATGGTGGACGGCGTGGTCGCGACCGACGACGAGGGCCGGATAGCGCTTTATAACGGCTCGGCGCTGAACATACTCGATCTGAACATAGACTTGCACGGCAAAACGTTCGCCGATGCGGGAGAATTCATCGATAACAACAACCAGAAAGTAGACATCAACGCCTTTATAAAGGGTACGAAATCACAGGTTATCAGCAGGGACTACAGGCTGAAATATTCCGACGGCAGTCTTATAAACCTTTATATCAGCGTGGCGCCGGTACATTTGGGGTTTGGACGGACGGGTTCCGAAGGCTTCGTCGTGCTTTTTAGGGACATAACCCGCGAGAAATCACTGGAAGAGGAGAGGGATGAGTTCATAAGCGTTGTCAGTCATGAGCTGAGGACTCCTATAGCTATTGCGGAGGGCGAGGTCGGTAACGTGGAATTTTTGGCGAAGAATGCCAAAGAAGGTCCTAAGATAACAGAGGCTCTGAAACAAGCGCATGACCAGATACTCTTCCTTAGCAATATGATAAACGACCTTTCTACCCTGTCGCGGGCTGAAAGGGGTCAGCTGAAAGTCGATGTAGAGGCTATAAACTGTCACGAGCTTATCAAAGAGCTTGATGTGGATTACAGCAAAGAAGCCGGCGATAAAGGACTACAGCTGAAAACAGTGCTTGACCCGAACCTTGAAGTCCTTAACTCCAGCAAACTTTATGTCAGGGAAATACTGCAGAATTTTCTGACCAACGCTATCAAATACACGGAGAAAGGCTCCGTGACCATAACTGCAAAATCCTACAAAAAAGGTGTTTTGTTCGAGGTTACCGACACGGGCATAGGTATAAGCAAGGGCGACCAGGAAAAGGTCTTTGACAAGTTTTTCAGAAGTGAAGACTTCCGCACAAGGGCGACTAACGGAACGGGGCTGGGACTGTATGTGACTATGAAGCTTGCGAGGCTGATAAACGCAGAAATCAGCCTGGAAAGCGAAATCAATAAAGGCTCTACCTTCACGATTAAAATACCCGACCTAAGCTGAGCAAGCAAACAGTTGACAACAGATAAGCCTTTAGTGTAGTATTGACTAACGGCAGACAGACTACCTTCAAGGTAGTTTTTTTAATCCAGGAGAAAAAGTGGCCAAACCTAAAAGAGTTCTAAAGACCAAATCAAGCAAGCCCTCCATGAGGGACTTGGCAAATTCCAAGAACAAGCCCAAGAGAAGCATCAAAAAACGAGGTTCGAAAGTTTTCGGTCCATTGAAGAAAGCGTTGCCGGCGCGCAAGAAAAAAGAAAGAAAGATTTTCAAGCTACCCGACAACCGCTTAGGACGTTTTTTGGACAAGCTTTTATTTTCCATATTTCGATACCTAAGAGGTGCCTGGGGGGAAATACGAAAGACCACCTGGCCCGGGACCAAAGAAACTATCAGGCTGAGCTTCGCAGTATTTGTCTTTTCGGCGGTTTTCGCTCTTTTCGTCGCCGTGCTTGATTTCGTTTTGGACAAGATATTCAAGAATCTAATCATAAAGTAAAGGGGAGAGATGGTTAAGAGATACGACGAGACTAAAAACTGGTACGCGATACATACCTACAGCGGCTACGAGGAAAAAGTAGCTGAAAGTATCCGGCAAAGGGCGGAAAGTCTTGATATGCGAGACAAGATTTTCGAAGTGCTGGTTCCCAAAGAAAAAATGATAGAGATAAAGAACGGTAAAAGAAAGATAGTAGAAAAAAGAATTTTCCAAGGGTACGTTCTGGTGCATATGAAACTTACCGAAGACGCCTGGTACATAGTCCGCAACACACCGAATGTGACCGGTTTCGTCGGTACCGGCATAGACCCCACTCCTATAAGCGAAGACGAACTGGAGAAAATACACAAGCGTATGGGGCTGGACCAGCCGAAGCACAAGATAGATTTGAAAGAGGGCGAAGTGGTAAGTATTATCGACGGGCCTTTCAAGGGCTTTGACGGTTCCATAAATGAAATCGACGAAACAAAAGGCAAATTGAAAGTTCTGGTCAACATGTTCGGACGTGAAACACCTGTAGAGCTGGACACGTTGCAGGTAAAGAAGGTTTAAGGAGAAGAAAATGGCAGATAAAGTTGTAAAAGCAAATTTGAAGATGCGGATTCCAGCCGGAAAAGCCAGTGCGGCACCGCCCGTAGGAAGCACGCTCGGCCAGTATGGCGTTAATATGATGGACTTCATCAACCCTTTTAATGACGCTACGAAAGAGATGAAAGGCGTGCTGACAGCACACATTACCATCTACGATGACAGGAGCATGGACTTCAGGGTAGTATCCGCCGCCACTGATGAGCAGATAAGGGAAAAACTAGGTATTCAGAAGGGTTCGGGAAAGCCGAATACTGAAAAAGTGAGCAAGAAACTTTCCGACGCTGATTTGACAGCCATAGCTGAAAACAAGGCGAAAGATATGAACACAGACGACATCGAAGCTGTTAAGAAGATGGTAGCCGGTACTGCCCGCAGTATGGGCGTCGAAGTAGAATAATATGGAACATTTGCAAGGCTATGAATTACTGTGGGCTAATCTACGCACAAATGAAGCGGGTGTATTAGAGATAAATGGCCGACCATCTGGTGATTACACTCTTCCCGGAAGAGCCGATGTAGCGGATTCCGCTCAACATCCATCAAGAAAAGCTGATTTATTTGCAGTAGTATCTTCGACTAAAAAGGTAATCTCTACTTTGCCCTTGACGGAGGCAGGGCTTTATAAAGAAGCTGTTGATCAAAAGTTTTTTAATTAATTTGTGGGAGGCCGCGACCCGGCCGTAAGCACCACAAAAGGAGTAAATATGGCAGAAGCCAAAAAGGAAGCAAAAAGTACTAAGAAAAAAGGGGCAACTAAGGATTCGGAAGCCGAAAGCCAGAAACCGAAAGAAACAGTAGTATCAGACACCGCTCAAGAGGAAAAACCTGCTACAGAGCCTGTATATGCGCCAGAAGTGACGGAGTCTGTTAAAGCAACTGAAAAAACCACGGCAAAAGCTGGTAAGCGAAGCGCGAAATCTATCAAAGAGGCTGAAGAAAAAGCGGCCAAAGAAGAGCGCAAGAAAGAGGGTGAAGAGGAAGAAACACCTAAGCCGAAGGTACAGCAAAAGCCTGCCCGCTCGCGGCTGGAACGGCGGGGCAAGAAATATCGCAAGAGCGCCGAACTTATAGAAAAAGATAAGACATACGGTCTGGAAGAAGCTTTAGAGCTGGCCTGCAAGGCGTCTTCGACCAAATTTGACTCTACCGTAGAAGTGCACGTGAGGCTGAATGTTGACCCCAAACAGGCCGATCAGAACATCCGCGACAGCGTCGTACTGCCTGCCGGAAGCGGCAAGACCGTAAGAGTCGCTGTTTTTGCTGATGATGCGAACGCAAAAAAAGCAAAGACAGCCGGAGCAGATATCGCAGGAGAAGACAGCCTGATTTCCGCGTTGGACAAAGGGGAGATTAACTTCGACGTGCTGGTTTCCATGCCGAACATGATGCCCAAACTGGCCAAATACGCCAGAGTGCTGGGACCTAAGGGTCTGATGCCGAACCCTAAAAGCGGCACTGTCACGACAGACGTAGCAAAAGCGGTGAAAGACTCAAAAGCAGGAAAAGTAGAATATCGCGTCGATGGCAACGGCATAGTTCATATCGGTATCGGCAAGGCCAGCTGGGGCGGCAAGAAGCTCAAGCAGAACGCGGACGAGCTTCTAGGTTCGATAAAGCGCAACAAGCCAGCTTCGATAAAAGGTACATTTGTACGTTCAATCTACGTAACGACTACCATGGGACCGTCCGTAGCCGTAGAAACTTCAGCTTTGTAGCCTTTTATAGCTTAATCAAGCTTTGTAATTCTTCTTCAAGCCTTTTATATCGCCGGCTGTTATCAGTTTGATTTCGGTTTCTCGCTCGTTTCCCAGGCTGTCTACATCCACGCCCTCGATAATGTCTTTGCGATGGTATCTGCTTTGCCTGGGCTCAACCTTTTCGCTGAGTCTTTGGAAAACTATTTGACAGAACCTTTCGCCGGGGTATAGCCTGACTGTCTGCGACTGGGTGTTGTTGCGGATGGGTATGACCAGCTGGCCTTCGTAACCGCTATCTATAATTCCCGTCTGGTCTACGGAGATACCTTTTCTGTTGGTCGATGATCTGGGGTACATCACAGCCATCAGGTCATCAGACAGTTTTACTGATTCCAAAGATGAAACAAGTATATGCTCGCCGGGCAGAAGGTCAAAAAACTGGCCTTTTTCAAGCTCAACTATGTCGAAATGTTCTTTCCTGTCCGTGGCATAAAAGTCCATGTGTATCTGTTCGCGCCCGTTTTTGCTGACATACCATGATTTTGGCACCAAGAAAGTAAAACCAAGCCTAAGATCCACGGAATGCGCCTGAAGCTGAAACTTATCCAGGCCCGGGCTGAATGCGATTTCGCCCTTTTTTACATAATCCAATATATCTTTGTTGGTAAGTACGGACATTATTTAACTACCTTGTAATGCAGGTTTAGTGTATCATCATTCAGTTTTTTACTTTCTATGAGCTCAAGCTCCGTTTCAGACAGGGTCTTAGCAAGACTTATACCGCTTCCGAAAAGTTTCGGCTCGATAGTTATGTAAAGTTCGTCTATAAGATTGTTTTTCAAAAAAAGATCATATACAGCCCGCCCTCCGCAGACCGCCAGCATATCATAACCATCTTTTTCCAGTCGGTTTAGAAGCTCGTCAGGAGGCTCTTGTGTGGCTTCTACACCTGGGTCGTCCAGAGGTTTTGACGTATAGACTATGTTCAGCCGTCCCGGCAGGGCTTTGCCTATGGTTTCGTAGGTGTTTCGCCCCATTACCATGGCTCCGGCTTTTTTGGTAAGTTCTACGAAAAGTTTCTTGTCTTCCTTGCTGGTCCAGTCGGCAGGATGGTTGGAGGTTTTTGCGATGTAACCGTCGGCGCTTACGGCGGCAATCAATATGACCTTCATAATACTATCTTTAGTCCTTTCAATGGTTCACCGGGCTCATAACCGGATGAAAGCTTGTCAAAAATTTCTTCGACGAGGCTATCATCCTTGTTTTCGGCCCGTAAAAAGCTGTCTTCGGGCAATTTAAGTTTGATAGGCTCCGAGTCAACAGGCCTTTTCATCAGTTCATCCATGGCCGAGTAATGCGTATCATAAACATGCGCGTTGGCTATCACATGCGTGTATACACCCGGTTTTGCGCCCAGTCTTTGAGCCAGGATGGATTGTAGCAATGCAAATCCGGCTACATCGTGCGGAAAACCCAGTATCATATCGTTCGACCTTACAACGTTCATAAGATTCAGTCTGCCGCCTATTATATTTACGGTGAACGTATAGGGGCAGGGTATATTGCTTTTGCTGACGCCTCCCAGACCATCGCTGGCCGGGTCCCAGGTAACTACTACGCCGTGTCTGGAAGATTTATCATTTTCCAGAAGGCTTATCAGATTGCCCAGCTGGTCCCGTCCGAAATGACGGCGCCATCGATAGCCGTAAGCTACCGTTACTACGTCGCCCGGATTAGTGAAATCGTCCCATATCTTTGTGTAATTGCGCAGGAATATCTCCGGCTTTCTTGTACCAGATATGAACCATATCTGCTCCGCTATGAACAGTTTTACCGGTATCTTGCGAAGCGACAGGAGCGGAAAGCCGTCCTTTTCCAGGTCAACGGAAAAACTCATACCGGGCAGTGAAACGGTTTCGTGGCCGGTGCGTTTGTTTACTTCTTTAACACCCTTTTGACCCAAGTCTTTCAACATGGACCGGTAAATAGAATCAAATCTCGCCATTTCCTTGTGATTATAGTTAAAAATACCTATAATTACTAGGGTAAATGGGCAATAATCATCAAATAGAATATCCGTACATGCCTAAGGGCGAAACTATTCTTTACGTCGATGCTCACAATAAATACATGAGGTCTGCTAAGGAACATGCCAGGAAATATTCTTTGGATCAGAACATGCCGACCGGTTCGGTAATCGTGCTGAACGGCGAGATTATCGGCCGAGGCGCCAACGGTAGTGATTATCACGACAAATTCGGCTGTGAAAGGGTGAAAAAGGGCATCCCCACCGGCCAGAGATACGAGCTTTGCGAAGGATGCCACCCGAAAAACCACAGCGAGCCCAAGGCAATAGAAGATGCTCTGCACAATCATCCCAGAAAAGAACTGAAAGACGCAGAACTTTATCTCTGGGGACACTGGTGGGCCTGCGAACCATGCTGGAATGCGATACAGACAGCCGGGATAAGAAAAGTTTATCTCGTGCAGGACAGCCATCGTTTGTACAACAAACAGCATCCTGAGAACATCGTGGGTAAACAATTGGCTTAATTTTAGATATAATCGTATTACTGGTGGGGTAAGCAGGATGTATGGAAAATAGACCAGGAATTTTTATAGCGCTTGAAGGAACCGACGGCTCCGGCAAGTCAACTCAGTTCAAACTTATCGCCGAGAGGCTGAAGAAAAACGGCTTTGAGGTGGAGACCTTTCAGTTCCCTCAATACGACAACCCCTCAAGCTACTTCATAAAAGAGTATTTATCCGGGAACCTCGGTTCAGCAGAAAGCATCGGGCCATATACGGCTTCGATGTTTTTCGCTATGGATAGGTTTCACACCGCGGACAAGATAAGAAAGGCGCTTGAAAAAGGCAAAGTAGTCCTGGCGGATAGATTTACCGGTTCCAATATGGCGCACCAGGGCACATTGTTTAACAACGCCGAGCAAAGAAGAGGCTTTTTTATCTGGCTGGACCAGATAGAATTTGAAATGTTTAAGATTCCGCGCCCGGACATATCCCTGGTATTGAGGGTTCCGGCGGAAATAGCTATAAAAAACGTCGATAAACGGGGGAACAAGAAAGATATCCATGAAAAAGACATGGGGCATCTGAAGAAATCCGTCGAGATTTACGACAGCCTGTGCCAGCTTTTTCCTAAAGATTTCAAGCAGATAGATTGCACCAGGTCGGGAGGTATTTTGCCACCCGAAACCATAAATGACCAGATATGGAAGACCATGATGCCATATCTACCTTCGAAAAAACTAAAAAAAAAGATAAAAAACAGCGGAGGGGATAGCCCTTATCTGGAAAAAAATGACGGCATAGTCACGATAACCGACGAGGGCTATTCATATCTGGAGCCTCTTATAACCAATACGAAAGATAATGTGTATGCCTTTACCGACAAGCTTTCGCACCAGACCATTGCGGCGGCAATGGCACGCTTGAGCCGACGCGGAGATGACATGCGCGTAACGATTCTGGATGAATTCAGCGACAAAGACGATGAAGACGAGCAATTATTAAAACGCGTAATCACGGCATACGGTGATGATTCCGTACAACAGCTGGCAGGCCAGCACGTGGTCATAGAAAATGCCAGCAACATCCTGACCAAAAAGCTGGAATGGGGTCGATTGGCGGCATATCTGGAGCAATCCACCCGTTATATATATTTTGATAAGAAAGACGAGAACGGTAACTACCGCTACCACAAACTGCCCTATCTGAAGAAGGACGTCCGGCTGGCATATGAGGAAACCATGGATAAGATATTTGCCATTTATTCATATATGCTGGCCAAACTGACAGACCATGTGCGTGCGAATTCCTCCGTACCCAAGGAAGAACGCGACAACGCCTGGAAAAGCGCTACGCGCGCCCAGGCTTGTGATTCTGCCCGAGCAGTATTGCCTGTGGCCACGACTTCAACCGTAGGCATATTCGCGTCCGGCCAGGCGCTGGAAAGTTTAATCATGCATCTTTTAAGCGATGAGCTGGCAGAGTCGCATGAAGTCGGGCGCAAGCTGTTAATCGAAGCCAGGAAAGTGTTACCGGCATTTTTAGAAAGGGTCGATATAAACGAGCGTGGCGTTTTGAACATGGGGTATAAGGCATTTACCAGAGAGAACACCCGTGAAATAGCCGATGAACTGCTTTCTAACAAGATTAGCGGCGACAACGGCGACCCTGTCAAGCTTTCAGACGTATGGCCTCGCAATGAAATGGAAATCATACCGGATATTTTGTACGAACACAGCTCGCTTTCTCTGGATGAGATAAGGAATGAGGCGCAGAAATGGCCTCTAAGTAAAAAGAAGAAGATTATTCAAAGCTATATCGGGGACAGGTACAACCGGCGCCATAAACCCGGCCGGGCCTTTGAGAAGGTGCACTATTCTTGGGATATATTGTGTGATTACGGAATCTTCCGCGACCTGCAAAGACACCGCATGGTTGATGATTTGAATTGGCAGATACTGACGCCCAGATACGGTTATGAAATACCGGAACTGGTAGTTGAAGCGGGTTTGAGCGATGAATTTGAAAAATGCTTCGACCTGAGCCTCAAGCTATACAGCCTCCTGCAGGAGAACGGCTATGAAAAAGAGGCCCAGTACGCAACTCTGCTCGGACATCGGATGCGCTGGAAGATGACTTTCAACGCAAGAGAGGCTTATCACCTTATAGAACTTCGGACGAGTCCGCAAGGCCATCCCTCCTACCGAAAGATAGCCCTGCAGATGTATGAGCTGATAAACGAAGTGCATCCGCTGATAGCCGGCGGTATGAAGTTCGTGAACAAGGGCGAAGACCCGGAATTGACCCGGCTGGCCGCAGAGCGCTACACCCAGGAAAAACTTGCCCGCTTAAACAAATAGTTCCAAACCCTTGAAAATATCAGGCTAATCTGTTAATATCCTATCAGTTACCGAAGACAGCGACGTCGGGAAACCGCTTGAAAAAGTCGCCGAGGCAAAACAACGAGTTTAAGCTTTGAAACAGTCTTTGGTTAATCGCCAAAGATTTTTTAATGGTAACTTTCAGCGCCGGCTCAGGTCGAGGCCGCCGTACAAATAACAAAAGAGGAAATATCCCATGGCTTTAGACAAAGCGAAAAAAGAAGAAATAGTTAAGGAAGTAAGCGACCTTTTGGATAGCTCCAAGATTACCGTGATAGCAAATTATCAGGGTACCGGAGTCAAACAACTTCAGGAACTGCGCAAAGACGCGAAAAACGGCGGAACCAAGGTAAAGGTCATAAAAAACCGCCTGGTCATAAAAGCACTGCAGTCGAATGATAAATACAAGGATATCGACACAGCCAGGCTGAATGCCCAGCTCATCTACGCTTTTAACAGCGAGGACGAAGTCGCGCCGGCGCAAGCTTTTGCTAAGTTCGCCAAAAAGAACAAGTCTTTGGAATTCGTCGGAGCATTAAGCGAAGACGGAACATTCATGGAAGCCGAAGACGTCAAGCAGTTAGCATCACTGCCGAGCAAGGAGCAACTGCGAGGCCAGCTCGTAAGCGTGATAGCAGGTCCGCAGAGAGGCTTGGTAAGCATCCTGAGCGGCATTATCCGAGGT
>DASSOT010000043.1:0-15228 GCA_035700225.1 Saccharimonadales bacterium (SeqCode) | reverse complement strand
TTTCATTGCCGGCTTTTTCCTCCGGATAAAAACGCGTGTTTTCCAGCAACAGGATATCGCCCGACTTCAGATTATCCACCTGCTCGCCGACTTTCTCTTCGATAAGACCGTCCGTGAACCCGACATCACGCCCTATCAACTCGGAGGCTTTCTTTGCCACAGGGCCCATGCTGAGCTGGGCCTCACGGTTTTCGGGTCTGCCGCGATGGCTAAGTATGACCAGACTGCACCCTTGTTCCAACAGATAATTTATGGTGGGCAGGCTGGATTTTATACGAAAATCATCGGTAACCCCGCCCTGCTCGTCATACGGCACATTCCAATCCAGCCTAAGCACTACGCGTTTACCTGATATATCTACATCTTTTATGGTTTTTTTGTTGAACATCTACCTGCTCGCTTAAAGTATTCTTATTTTAATTGTATCAGTCGTGCCAACAGCACCCGGTTGACGGCCGCTGGCAGTGACAACGACATCTCCTTGCGCCAGCACGGAATTTTTCAACAACCAGTTCGTCAGCTTGGTCGCCTGGAGTTTATCATCCGGCCTGATATAACTTTTCGTACCGTAGACAATCGCCAATTGTTGCGCTACGCGCTCGCTGGAAGTAACAGCTATTACCGGAACCTCCGGCCTGTTGGAAGATATCTGTATAGCTGTCGCGCCCGACTTGGTTTCAGCCACTATCGCGACTGCCGACATCTCGCGGGATAGACCGATTACGGCTTGGGAAATCGCCTTTTGCCGTGAGTGTTCTACATCGGCGAAGTTGGTCATTATCGGCTCTGGCGTATTTTTCTGAGTGTAGTTGATTACACGTTTCATAACTTTTATAGACTCGACAGGGTATTTGCCTATGGCAGTCTCGTCGCTGAGCATTATGGCGTCGGCGCCCAATATCGTAGCCGTAGCGACATCCGATACTTCCGCCCGGGTAGGTTCCGGCTCCATAGTCATGCTGGCTAAAAGCTGGGTAGCTACTATGGTAGGGCGTGCATATTTTTTGCCAAGTTCGATTATTTTGCGCTGGGTAACCGGCACGGATTCCGGAGAAGTTTCTGTGGCCAGGTCGCCGCGGGCTATCATTACCGCGTCCGCCTCCACGATGATTTCCTCCAGATTGTCGATGGATTTCTTGGTTTCTATCTTGGCGATTATCCTTGCCTTACTGCCCAGGCCGGCAAGCCTGCGCCTGAGTTTGCGTATATCATCAGCGGATTGAACGAAGCTCAGGGCGACATAGTCTACGTCATGCGTGGAACCGAAGGCTATGTCCTCTTTATCTTTCGTCGTGATTATGTCGCCGCCGAAGTCGGTATCCGGCAGGTTTATCCCCTTGCGCCTTATCAATACGCCGCCGTGCAGAACTTTTACATACACCTTTTTGTTCAAAACTTCGGTGACTGTCGTCTTTATTTTTCCGTCCGATATATAAAGCCTCTCCCCCGGTTTGACCTTTTCGCTCAGATCAAACTGCGTAGGAATATCGCCGGTATGTTCATAATCGGCATGTAGAGCAAGCGTCAGAGTTTCTCCCTGCTGTGCTTCAATCAGATTGTCAAAGTCGCCCAGGCGCATCTTCGGCCCTTGCAAGTCCTGTATGATAGCCACCGGCTTGCCGGTTTCTCTTGACGCCTGGCGTATCCACTCTATATGACGTTCGCGCTCTTCATTACTGCCGTGGCTGAAATTAAGCCGTATGCCATTTGCACCGGCTTTGACCAGCTCCAGGATTTTCTTATAGCTATTGGTAGAAGGCCCGACCGTAGCCACTATCTTGGTCCGTTTGAACCTCCTTATGGGTGCGTCTTGGGCCTGTTTAGGCTCGCTCATCCCCTTTAGTCTAACTGTTTATGCTTTCCTCTGTCCAGAAACAAAAGGATTATTCTCCACCCAGAACCGCCACGGCTTTTGTTGAGCCTTCGATATGCCTATCCGCGGCCCGAAAACGATTTTTATATCTTTGAGCTTAGGCTCGGTAACATATAAATTACCCTGGAAAATTGGTTTGCCGTAATCTGCCTTGCTTATACCTAAAGCTTGAACTAATTTTGCAGGTCCATTACAGAGGTTGTGTATATTTTCTTGATTCCTGCGTTTTTTCATCAGCTCTATGCCACCGGTCGGTTCTAGCGCGCGTATCAGCACCCCAGCGCCGACCCCCTCATTTTCGGCCACGATATTGAAGCAATAATGCATGCCGTAGGTGAAATATATATACGCATGCCCCGGCGGGCCGAACATCACCGCCGTCCTTTTGCTCTTACCTTTATAGCTGTGGCTGGCTTCGTCGGTTTCATGGTAGCTCTCGGTTTCGACTATTATCCCGGCTGTTGTGCCCTCTTTGGTTTCATGGACCAGCTCACAACCCAAAAGCGCATTAGCCAGCTCTTCTACTTTTTTACCTTCAAAAAAAGATTTCGGGAGCATACATACAGTTTATCGGATAATCAACGTCTGCCAGTTTCCTTTAGAATTTTTATATTCATATGAGCCATCATGCCAAAACTGCAGGTCAGGGCACTTTTCCTGGGCTTTGCGAGCGACGGGAACCATGGTAGGCACAAGCCTGTCGGCTATATGTATGTGCAATGGGTCTTCTTTGTATGCCAATACTATACCTGTTGGTGAACCTTCCGCGTCGAATTCATCCGAACCGTTTTCATGTTCTGTGTAATAAAAACCTATCAATTTACAGCCGTTCAACAGCTTGGATGCCTTTTTTACGCTTATTGACTGGGCGTGATAATTCTCAGGCCTGTCGAGCACGTCTATCTCGCCGCATTTGCCGGAAGCTTCATCCGCCGCCGCTTTAAGTGCCGTGAAATCCTGGTCTTCGGCATAAACCTGGTAGTGGCCTTCCTGGGATTCCTGCTTCAGAAACAGGATAAGGCGGTCTTGCCGGGAAATGCTCTTTACCTTGCACGAACTTATCAATGATATGGCCTCCTGCTTTGCCAAAGGCGCGTTGTGCTTTTGCGAGGCCCTTATATCCTTAAAAGCCGTAACTGCTATCGCAGTCACATAAAGCGCCGAAATTATTACTATTGCCTGGCCGATGGCTCTTGCCATTCCGCGAACATGGCTTTTGCGAAGGAAAATAGATATGGTGAACACATTCAAAACAGCTACTAATATGCCGAGTAGTTGGAGAGGTGCGATTATGATAGCTATGTATTCGGTACCAGACACACCCTGCCTAGCCATGTTTACGGCCCAAAGCAGTACTAAAAGCGGGAAAATTATGGTCAATATGTTCGCAAGAGCCAGAAAGCTAAAATATATCTTCCATTTGCGCGTAATTGTCGGCGTTGCAGGCTTCATGATGATTGCTTCAGTTAATTATTGCATATCTATATCCAGCTGGCTTGCTCTTGGGACCCGTCAAGCAACTTAAAAACACCCGCAAAAGCGGGTGCATTATGTTGGTGACCCCAAGGGGAATCGAACCCCTATTGCCAGGATGAAAACCTGGTGTCCTAGCCGTTAGACGATGGGGCCTTAAAGTTTTAAGGCGCCAGCCATGTTATGAACCAATAAATAGTATCATAACAGAGGTGAAATAAAAACTCCCTTACCCTTTTATAAAGTAAGGGAGTTTTCTTTTGATAATTGTTTTTGTCTTAGTTTTGAGCGGTCAGTCAGTGCTCGTCAACTGGTTAAACGTTAGCACAAAACCGCAGTTTTTTCCAGTAGTTATCCACAAGCTCTTAGCTGGTGTATCGGGAAAGACGTCGAGTTACAGCGTAGTAAAGAGCTGAGCTCAGAGATGTTATCCCGAAGAATCCGGCTATAACGTTGCCCGGGCCGGTGTTCGGCAAGCTGGGCGGAGTTGAAGGAGGAGTCTGCGGAGGAGTTTCAGGAGGAGTTACCGGAGGTTTTTCAGGCGGTTTAGGGGGAGGAGGAAGTTCTTTGGTATGAACTACTACCGTCATGGTTACCAATGAAGCGTAGTTGAAGCAACCTTTGAAGTTGCCGAGGTCTGCGTTCATAGTGTAGTTGTTGCTGAAAGAAGCTCCAGGCAAAGTACGGGTTACGTAGCCGCCCTGGCCGTTAGGCCTATATGTGACCTGAACAGGTGCGCTCTTGTCGAACTGTACTGTAAACGGCGTGCTTCCGGAGAAGTCTACGGTATCACTCACGTTACGCGGGCTTGCATTGTCAGCACTCAGATTAGCGCCGGCTACATGATGGCTATTTTCGCCGGTCGGCAATATGACCTGCAGTTTGGTGTTTATAGCCGTTGCGGCCGATTCACCAATAGCGTTGGGGTTAGCGTTGTTATGTACGTATGCGCGGACTATGTATTTAGCTCCGTCTTTTACGCCGCTAATCTTGTCCTGATAGCCTCCGGGGCCGGTTATGCTGGCGCTTTTAGCGTCCAGGAAGGCCCTTTCGTCGCCATAGTTAGGAGCGTTAGTGAATGAGTTGAAGACAACGTATTCGGCTCCCGGGCAGTTAGTCGGTGTAATACATTGGAACGTAGGGCGGTTAGAGGGGGCATATCCTGCCAGGGCTACTGCCGGCATCACTACTAGAGCGATTGCGGAAATTGCGCCTGCCAGTGCCAGTTTGGCTTTGAGTTTGAAGTTTTTCATAACTTTTATCCTTTCCCTACCCTTCCTTAACTTAATGGAGCAGCCGGGCTTGTGCAGTAGCCGAACTGGTCCGGAGCTTGATTGTCATTCATGTTGGCACCTTCAGTCTGGCTGTTTCCGTCGCCGTTCACAGCATCGGCTGGGTCCCTACAGATATAGCTGTTTTCAGTACTGCCAGGGTCGCCGCCGGCACCTGGGCCACCAGGCTGTCCTGGGGTACCCGCACCGGGACCTTCAGTACCATCCTTAGGAGGCACTTCATTAGACGGAGGGGTTTGACCGTTGCTTTCGCTACACTGAGCGTCGGCTATGGCGAAGGCTTTGCTTTTCGCCCCGGCCTTGCCGCTAAGCGACTGGCTTATTACAGAATCAACCTCGCCCTGAGCCTGCTTGACTCTTTGCTTAACACCACCGTGTAATCTGACCCTGCCGTGAGCACCGGCTCTTGCGTGGCCGTAGGCGCTGGCGGATGCATGGCCATCTTCAGTACTACACTGGGCCTGAGCAGTAGCTTCAGACTTGGCGTGTACGCCGAAGACACCTTTGCCGCCCAGCCACAGCGTCTGTTCTATGGCACTTTCAGGTACTGCACCGATTATTGCGGCGTTACCACAACGTGCCCTGATCCAGTCAGCTTTGCCATCTCCGTTAAAGTCTTCGCCAGTGCGGCAGAAGAGTGATTTGCGCTTATCCCTACCGAAAGCTGTTCCGCTGGTTGCGTGGCCTTCAGTATATATTTTTTCCTTTTTACCGTTGTGCCAGCTACACTGGCCGTTTTCTATCATCTGCTTTACTTTAGCTTTTGATACGATACGATGGTTGCCCATAACGGTTACTTTGGAATGGTCGCCATCTTTCTGCCAAGCGTGAGCACCATGGGTAGTCACGTTGGTCGTAGTATCAACTATGGTTGTAGTAGAGTGTCCGCTTTCGCTAGCTGAGGCGACTGCCGGCCCGAAAGCCGCACCTGCGCCAGCTAGACCTACGGCTGTACCGAGTATCTTGCGACCCATCTTTGTACCGGCCATCTTGTCCGCTACTCTTTGAATTATTCCGCGATCCGGAGCCTCAACCGCACCAACGGCCTCAGCGCCTGCACCTGCTCGGCCTGCGGCCATATCATGTGCAAGTATCGTGCCCTGCATTGCGCCTTCGCGCTCTGCCTGAGCTTCCATTAAAGCACCCGGGACCATTTCGGCCCTTGCTTCTATCGCTAAACCAGGCATTGCTGGCATTGTAGCTGTTCTGTCCATAAGTTTCTCCCACTTACTCTTTAATTCCACCTTTGGCGACCACCAAATAGTGTTAGTGCTAATATATCACAAGCATTATTTTTTGTCAAGACTATTTTATAATTAGTTTATCCATAAGCTTTTTGGATAACTTGTCAACTATAAAACCCGTGATATAGCCTGGTAAGCCCCTATATTTAATCCGGATTAGGCCAAACGAGCTGTAAAATAATTAACTATCGCTGTCGTTTTAAGTGCAAGACCCTGAAGTCGGTAACTCCTGCTCTGCTAAGCTCAGCTCCGCTCCAACCGCCCGGGCGTTCGCTGTCGCCATGTTTGCCCTTGCCGTTCGGGTCGTCTATTACCAATCTGTTGCCGCCGGCGACCTTCCAGGCGTCCATATAATGCCCTGCATCCGTAAAGTAACCAGGTTCTGCTAGCAACATCACCTGGTCGCCATTCTTGATAGCTTTGACTGCACCGCGGAAATCAGTATCCCATACCTTCACGCCGTATCTGGCCGCAGTTCGGGGTAATACATCGTCAAATAAGAAACCGTGTACGCTTCCGCCTTTTTCGTCCGGACCCCAATGGCGTCGCAGTTCAGGATAGTATAGGCTACGAGGCCTTATCCTGGGGTTGCCGGTAACTCTTCTTAAAGCTGAGGCTTCACCAGTTACAAAACAACCGTTGCCATCAGTAAAAGATGAGTCTCCCATATCATACCCCTCGAAGTCTTTCTGAGAATCTGCCGGGTCTGTCTTCGGGCCGTGTATGGTCTTGCCGTTTTTAGGCTTGTGGTGACGTTTGCCGCCGGATTTGCCGTCTTTGCTACCCGACTTGCCTTCGTTTTTCGGCGTTTGAGCGGGCTGGCTTGAATCACCGTTGTCACTTTCATCTGTGTCGCTACATTGTGTAGATTCAGTCGTAGTAGTCACACCGTTGACTTCGTTAGTGGTAGTAGTGGTCGTGCATTCCTGAGCCGCTACTGCCGATGGGGGATGCCATACAGCCTCGCGCACCAGAGTTCCGCCAGCCATGGCAAGCACGCTTCCGGCGAGAGCCAAACCTTTGCTAAGCCTGTCCCTTATAGACAGGTTCGGGTTTTGTCTTATAGCTTCCACACCTTGCTCAGGCATTCTCTAAACCTCAATTTAACTAGTTTAAGATACCATAAATATAACAAAAAGTCAATATAATGGTCTAGTTGGCTTAAGTTTCAATGTTATCCGGCACGGCCAGTTTTTTCTTATCAAAGCTGAAGCCGAAAAGACTCCCCTTGCCCTCCGTACTTTCAAAAAGGATGGTTCCGCCCTGGGCGTCAACCACCTTCTTGGCCATGAAAAGACCCAGCCCGGTGCCGTCGGGGCGGGCATTGCGCGCATTGGTAGCACGGAAAAACTTGGTAAATAAGTGTTTCTGGTCCTCTTTAGGCACGCCCAGGCCGTTGTCCCTGACCGTAAAATAGACATGCCCTTCGTCTTCTTTCACTTCGACCTTTATCTGCCCGCCGGAAGGCGTGTAATATACGGCATTGTCGATGAAATTCATGATGACCTGGCGCACTTTGGTTTCGTCCAGCATTAGCTTGGTCAGATTCTTCGGCCTGTCGTATTTCAACTCTATCTTTTTCAGCTTGGCCGTTTCGGTAAGCTGGTCCATCTCGCCGCGGGTTATCTCTGACAAATCCGTAGGATGGGCATCTATGACGAACTTGCCCGTTTTGAGCCTGGACACGTTCAAAAGGTCGGCTATAAGATAGACCATCCTCTGAGAGCTGACGAAAGCCTGGTTGAGCAGACTGGTCTGCTGTTTGTTCAGCTTGCCGGCGTCGCCCTCTATGACCATGCTCATATAACCTTTGGCGGAGGTCAGGGGCGTCCTGAGCTGGTGCGATGCCATGCTGATGAACTCATCCTTCGTCTCATCCAGTTCGCGGAGCTTTTTGTTGGTCCTTTGCAGTTTCGCAGTGGCGTCATTGACCTTCTGCTGAAGGGTCACGTTGAACTGTTGTATCTCTTCGAAACGGATAGAGTTCTGGATGGCTATCAAAAGCTCGTCGCCGATGATTTCCATGATGCGCACGTCCTGCTTGTCGTATACGTTACCGCTCTTTTTATCGCCCAGAATCAGATAATACATCGCCTCTTTGCTCATGTCGCTTCCAGGCATCATGCGTATCAGCATACCGATGTTGTTTCGAAAAAGGACTTCTTTCAGCAGTTTGAAGTCAGAACCCAGTTCATCCGTTATTACAGTCTTTGTGCCGGTTTTGATAAGCTCTTCTTTCATAATACGGCTGTCTTCTTCTGATAATTCAAGCCTGCCGTTGCCTATCAGCCTTTCGCCGGCCGTCGGCGTAGCCTTTATCTTCACATAGCAGAAATCGCTCTTTATGTTCTGCTGTATCACCTGGGTGGTGTGGCGAAGCAGGATGCCCAGCTCTATATTTTCCACCACGGTACTGTTAAGGTCGTTCAAGAACTGTTGCGGATCATACGCATCCCGATAAAATATCCTGTTCGTGAACCTGTCAAAAAACTTCTTAATCGGTGTGAACAAAAGCGCGCTCAAAAGCGCGAGGAAGATATAAAACCCCCGCTCGGCATTATCGAATTGTCCCCTGCCGGATAAAAGCAAGGAAACGGCATATATCACAGCGCCGTACAAGATGCCCATCAGGCCCAGCGAAAGCAAGTAAGCCACGCTTCTGGCAACCGCCCTTTTGATGTCAAATAGTTTGTGCCTTACTATGGCGTAGGCCATAGCTGTGCTGAAGATAAGCGTGAATGCGGGTCCGAAGGGTACCAGGCCCGTAAAATTGAATAATATGACTAGCAAAAAGTTAGCCAAAACTATCAGGGTGAATGTACCTATGATAGCCAGAAGTACCAGCCTCAGCTGGTTCCTTTCCGCACCTTTAGCCCGCCGATATTTCGCTATGATAGAGAAAAAGCTTGCTCCTATCAGAATGATGGTCTGTAACAAGAAAAGCCCTATACCAACATTCGGAACCGGCTGTACGCTGTCGCCTTCCACCTTTATACCGCTAAATACCAGGGGTGTGAGAGTAAGAGGGATTATTATAGCCGAAGTAAGAGTGGCCCAGATAACCGGTTTTTTGTAGTTCAACCGCAATGAATAGTCCGGAAAAGCCAAAAACGTCAGAAACACGGACAGGTTCAGGACACCCCCGCAGAATAAGACCAGTCTTATCCATGTCAATTGGGAGAAAATTACCGGATGGACGGAAATATAATTCACGAATGACCACACTATGAAACTTGTAGTCAGCAGTAGGAACAGCTTGTTCGTCGAGCTCTTGGGATTCTTGATAAAGACTATCAGACCCAGAAAAAGGTTCGCAAAAGCCGTGAACAGGAGTACTAAAAATTCCAGCATCTATAAATCATTACCCTAATGCTTATTGTACTAGTATTAGGTCTTTTCCACCCACTTTTGTTTCCCGTCCCCGTCGAAGTATTTCTTATGACCGTTTTCCCAAAGTGTCAACTTAATCAGCTCCCTGCCATCGCGGTTACCTGAGATTTCTGCGAACTCAGCGCTTTTAGTAATCAGGCCGTTGAATATGGCTTCCAGCACATCTTCTTTAAGCTCTTCTCCTGGTACGACGTTCTTTTGCAACTCTACATTTATACGCAGGAACTGCACGTGATTGTCGTCATATTCCGTAAGCATCGTGAATCGTTCGGTGACCTTGTCGGATACTGCCGGGTTTGCAAGACCCGCCCTTATAAACTCCGGGAATATATTGATGCCGTGAAGATTGGTTGAAAAATCCGTCCTCTCATAAACATATACAAACGGACGGTCATCGAAAGGTATCCCGGCCTTACGCGCCTCTTCTTTAAGGTTCGTGCCATGGCGCTCAAAGATGCCTTCAATCTCTTTAAGGCTTTTAACTCCGCCGTGGTCGCCGATGGCATAGCGTATAAGAGGTATGGATGAGTTACCTGTCAAAAGTATCTGACCGTCATCAACTTCAAATTCAATAAAATCCGGATTGTACTGGGCCAGTGTAGGTGTTTTTTCTATCTGTCCGAAAATATCTTCAAAAATAACCGGTTCTTTTTGCGCCAATCTCCTTATGAGGATGCTGAGGGGAGTTTCGTGGGCCATGGCACCTATATCTGCCGAACCGTAGATATTAAGCGTATCTGTCAGCGGGTTCTTAACGCCGGCCTTCTCGCACACATAATCGCGGAACATCTCGCTAAAAGCTTCCGCCGCGAACATCAATCGCAAGTTCAAATTGTTCAAATTTACACCTTCGTCGGCCGCATCGTCTATTATCTCCTTCACAAAAGGAGGATATCCGGCGATTATCGTCTGTTCGTATTCAGGCGCGAGTATTTTCAAAGCCTTGAACATCTCTGTCCGGTTATACCCCGTGGGGAGTATGGCTACAGGCGCGCTCATCCTTTCTACGGCTATCTCAAAAGCATGCATGGTAAAGATACCGCCTATCCACACGCCCATACCGAAGCCCATTATCACCAATGTGCGCTTATTCCCATGGGAAGAGTTCCGTAAAAATTCTTCCGCCATGTGTGAGGCCTGTTCCGCAAGACATCTGTTGCGCGGAAAATAGTGCGGCGTTCCGGTGGATCCGGAGGTGGAACAGTACATCACCTGTCCCTCCCAGTCTCCCTGCCACATAGTGTCATGAAGACGGAATTTCTGCAGATAATCTTTCTTCGATGTTATGGGTACTTTGGAATAATCAGCCGGTTCCCGGATATCGCGCGGGTTGAGCTTATGCCCCTGTAAGAATTGTCGGTAAGCCGGTATTTCTTCCGAAGCCTTCTTGAATAAATCTATGGAACGTTTTGATATCATGCTGTATTTTTGTTTTGGTCTTGTTAACCTGGCTTTATAATAAGATATATCCTTGGATAATGCCAACAATCTAAGCAGTACAAACAAAATATGAATAAATACCGGCTATCACCACAAGAATTGATAAAAATAATAGAGTTAGCCCGGTTCGCTCCGTCAGCGCATAACACCCAGCCCTGGCTGGTGCGCAACAACGGGTATGAACTTGAGATATCGTTGAACGAAGCCCGAGCCTTAGAATCAGGCGATCCTGTGGGAAGGCAGTCAGTTATAGGGTTGGGTATATTCACTCAAGCGGCGGCCGAGGCCGCAAAATCTCTAGGCCTCAAAAGTAACATATTTTTTAACGGAAAAACGGCGCAGATAACCTTTAAGAAAACAGGCGGGGCCTTACAGGCTGAAGCGGACCTGCTTAAATCCAGGGTTACCGACAGAAGCGTATTCACAAAATCTGAAATTCCGAAGACGCTTAAGGAAGCAATAGGAAAATCCAGCTCGGACAAGAGGGTTCAGGTATGGTTGGTAGATGACGAAAAATTCATTCGTAAGCTTGCTGAATTAACCGCAAAAGGGGTTAGCCTGGCTTTGTCGAACCCCCAGTTCCGCAACGAGCTTGCCCGGTATCTGGTAAGGCCCTGGTCGCGCAAGGCCAGCGGTATTTCTGTAAAAAGTCTTTACATCCCTAGGGTCGCGGCCATAGTCCAGCCCGAACTTCTGAGATTCAGCAGAACGACGAAAAAAGAATCCGGGCTGGAAGAAAAAAGATGGCTCTCAGCCAGCGCAGTCATACTCATTACGACTGATGGAGACCTTGGTGAAGATTGGTTTGAAGCCGGGCGGACTTATCTAAAAGTCTGTCTATCCATAGAAAAGACAGGATTAAGCCAGGCGACATCGGCGGCTACCGTAGAAGCGGCCACCTTCCACGAAGACGTCGAAAAAATGCTTGGCACGAACCAGCGCCTCCAAGCAGTCATAAGGGTGGGCAAAGGCTCCGAACGCAGGCATCATTCCCCCAGATTATCCGTAGAAGAACTGATCGTCACATAGAGTCAACGGAGCGGCGGATAATCTTTGTGTGTTTCTTGTGGTGTCTTCTGTATTTCCGTGTCTTGTGGTCGGCAAGCAGTTCCTTTTCCAGAGATATGACGTAACGCCCGGATTCAATGGGCTGGTCCAAAGCTATGTTCTTGACCGCGAAGGCCAATGCCCCGCCTGTAGCCATGACTGTAGAGCCCAGCTGAGGATGGGTAACTATGGTGGAGCCTATCTTGAGCAATGATTTTTGCATCTTTATAGGCATGTTGAAAGGATCGATTATGCTGACCGCGTGCTTGGTCCACTCCCTATGGTTTTCCGGAGGAGTTTCCGCAATTTTCTCTGCGCCCGGTATGAGTCCATGAAAAAGTTCCCTGCCGGGCTCCTTGTCATAACGTTCTATATCGAGCATTATCGTATCGCCCAGCTCCGTAGCCATGACTACGGGTATACGCCGCTGGCGCGCCTCCAGACGAATCCTTATCTTCATCTCTATATCATCAATTTCATCTATGGCCACATCCACAGGGTCCGAGCCACCCAGTATATCGCCTATGTTATCTTTGGTTACCTTGTCAAAATAATCTACCGCGGAATACGGGTTCATCTCATAAATCTGCCTTCCTATGACGTCGGCCTTGCCCATCCCCACGCTGGATACTCCGGTCAATATACGGTTCAAATTGGAGCCGCTTATCACCGCTCCGTCAACCAGCCTGATTCGGCGGGAAATACCGCTTATCGCCAATGCCAGCGCGCCTGCGCTTCCCACGCTCATCCCGAAACACGCAGATGAGAAATCGGCAAGCTTGGATTGCTCCTCCCGGGTAATAAGGTCCCTGTTTCTGATAGTCCTAAGCTCTTCGAAGTCCGCTTGTGAAAGTACGTGTACAAGGTCGCCGCTCCAGGGATAATAGACCCATGTACCGAGTTCCCACGGCTTTTTATCGCCGTAATGTTCGTCCAGCATCTTAGATATAGAGGCGGTCTGTATCTTATGGTTCGCCCTATAAAGATGGGCGTTCTTACTAAGCAGAAGCTCAGCGTATTGCTCGCCGTAATTGTCTATTACTTTTATTATCGGATTAGAACCCAGGGTTTGCTTAAGCTTTGTCTTTGAACCCCCGGCAGACATATCTATTATCAGCGGGTGCCGAAAACCGCCTATTTCGGGCGTCTTATCAGCCGCAGACGCCAAAAAAGCCGGGTAATCGCTTTTCGGGTCTTTCGTGTCCAGTTTCTTGTGGCCCATATTCGTCCTTAAAGTCTGTAGTATCGACAAAATATACAATAGCATAACCGCTGGGCTTGCATTAGTTACACTTCTGGCATTTAATCTTAGTAATGGCAAAAATAGCAATCATCGAGGACGACCAGGCCATCTCCCAGATGTACCGGATAAAATTCGAGTCCGACGGGTTCACCGTGGAAACGGCAGAAAACGGCAGACTGGGGCTGGAGCTGGTTGAAAACATGCGTCCGGACATCATACTTTTAGACCTGATGATGCCCGAGATGGGCGGCGACGAGATGCTTATCCAATTGCGCAAAAAACCCTGGGGCAACATACCCGTAATCATCCTGACCAACGTCGGCGAGCAGGAAATTCCGGATATAGTCAGACAGCTCGGCGTAGACAAATTCATCTTAAAGGCCGATATGACGCCTAAGCAGGTAGTAGATCTGGTCAAAACCCAACTGGCTAATCCTGCCGGCTGAAACGTTTTCGTGTAGAATATATAAGGTGAAAATAGCGATAGTTGGCTTTGGCAGGCAAGGTCGTTCTGCTTATGATTATTGGCGCTCAAAGAGCAACGATGTAACCATATGCGACAATGATACTTCTTTGGATTTGCCGGATGATGCGGGCAGAAAGCTCGGGCCCGCCCATTTGCAGGGTCTGGATGAGTTCGACCTGATAGTCCGCTCGCCTATAGTCCACCCTTCAAAGCTGGTTGAAGCAAACGGGCAGGAAATCCTGAAAAAGACAACTACCGTTACGAACGAATTTTTCCGGGCCTGTCCGACCAAAAATATCATCGGCGTTACAGGCACCAAGGGTAAAGGGACAACCTCTACGCTTATTGCGAAACTTTTGCAACAAGCCGGCAAGACCGTACATCTTGGCGGAAATATCGGGATACCTCCGCTTGACCTGCTGAAAGACGGCATCCGGCCGGAGGACTGGGTGGTTCTGGAGTTAGCCAACTTTCAGCTTATAGACTTGGCCTATTCCCCGCCTATAGGCTTATGCGTGATGGTTGTGCCCGAACATCTGGACTGGCATCCGAACCTGGAAGAATATTTCTACGCCAAAAAGCAGTTGTTCGCGCATCAAGGCTCTGAAGACACAGCCATATATTATGCGAAAAACGAATACTCCCGCGACATAGCAAGCGCCGGCAAAGGCAAGCTTTTGCCGTATTACAGCCCTCCCGGTGCTTACATAGAGAACGACGATGTAATCATCGACGGCCAAAGCATCTGCTCTACGGATGAGATAAAGATGCTCGGCAAACACAACTGGCAGAACATCTGCGCGGCCGTTACCGCAGTCTGGCAGATAAGCAAAGACGTGGACGCCATGCGCGCTGTGCTTACCACCTTTTCAAACCTGCCTTTTCGGATTGAACTCAGGCGTGTAGTAGGCGGAGTCAAATACTATAACGACTCCTTCGCCACAGGCCCCGGCGCCACCATAGCGGCCATAGAGGCCGTTCCTGAAACCAAAGTACTGCTTATAGGCGGTTACGAAAGAGGTAACGACCTGAGCGAGCTAGCGGACGCGCTTATAAACAACTCTGACAAGATCAGGAAAGTGATTGTATACGGCGCCTCAGCCCAAAGGATAGCTGACGAGCTGAATAAATCCCGCTTTACTAATTTCACGGTGGAAAAACCCAAAGACATGCAGGAACTGGTCGGTTTGGCCCAAAAAACCGCTAAAAAGGGCGATGCCGTGGTCTTATCCCCCGCTTTCGCGAGCTTTGATATGTTCAAGAACTTCGAGGAGCGCGGCATAATCTTCAACGAAGTGGTCGAGAAGCTATGAACCGCTTCAACTTTGATAAGTACGAATTCGACGCAGAGAGCAAAACGGCCCGTTTTTATTACTCTTATGAGGGCGGGCCGGCCTTCGTAGAAAGCTATAAGTTCGACTTTGAATTCGTAGATTTCAACCCTGAGGCACTAGACAGGGCCTTGCAGACGCTTTTTCTGATAGCCGGTGTTTCATACTACAAAGCATATTTGCCGGCTGAAATAAGCGTTAGCGGTGCCCAGATAGACCAAAAGACTGCCGATTTTATGACAAAAACCTACCAAAAAGGCCTTGGCGAGCTGTTTTTTGTCAATAGCTTACCCCCGGAGCGCAAAATAGATTTTCCCGTAAACTCCCAGGGCACAGCTGAGAATATAGTCGAAAGCAACGGCCTGCTCGTAGGCATAGGCGGCGGCAAGGATTCGCTAGTGGGGCTTGAACTGCTAGCGGACGCGCCCA
>DASSOT010000042.1:0-3226 GCA_035700225.1 Saccharimonadales bacterium (SeqCode) | reverse complement strand
CGGGTTGTGCTGATTCTTCCTGGCCGCCGCTGTACTTTGTATAGATTATCCCAAGAGCAATCAGAATCAACAGCAATATTATTGCGCTTAAGATTATCTTCAGAAATGTTTTTAGATATCGTTTTTTCACCCCGCTACCCTTTCAGATTAATTTAATCATAGCACGAAGGCCTGCTTTGGAATTACAGATAAGAAAGCTATAATCTCTTAACGTATGAGTTTAAGTATAGGAATAGTCGGACTGCCGAATGTCGGCAAGTCAACCCTGTTTAACGCATTGACTGGCAATGAAATACTGGCGGCCAATTACCCTTTCGCAACGATTGAACCGAACACCGGCATAGTGCCCGTTCCGGACCCGCGCCTGCAGAAGCTGGCCGAAATTTACGGTTCTAAAAAAATAATACCTGCCACCGTGACCTTCGTAGACATCGCCGGTTTGGTCAAAGGTGCTAGCGAGGGCGAAGGCTTAGGCAATCAATTCCTGAGCCATATAAGAGGCTGTAGCGCCATCTGCCATGTGGTCCGGGCATTTGAGGATGATAACGTACAGCACGTCGATGAAAGACACGACCCGAAAAAAGACATGGAAACCATAAATACGGAGCTGATTCTGGCCGATTTACAGACCATAGACAAGAGACTGTCCAAAATGGAGAAAGAAGCCAAGGCGAACCCGAAAATACGTCCCATCTTCGAGGAAATCAAAAAGGTTAAATCAATCTTGGACAACGGCACCCCGCTTAACCACAGCGCGGAGGAAATAAATCACGAATATATATCCGACCTGGGTCTTTTGACTGCCAAGCCAGTCATATATCTGTTTAACGTAGATGAAGACACGTTATCTGATGAGAAAAAGCAGGTCCATTTGCAATCTATGGTAGGTTCCGCAAAAGCAGTCTTCGTCTGCGCCAAGCTGGAGGATGAGCTGAAGGGTCTTTCCGAAGACGAGGCCGAGGAATTGCTGGCAACGTACGGCGTAAATGAACGGGGTTTGGACCGGGTCATACACAGCGCTTATGAGATTCTGGGCTTGCAAAGCTTCCTTACCGCCGGAGAAAAGGAAACGCGGGCCTGGACGATAAAGCAAGGGTCAACGGCGCCGCAGGCCGCCGGAGCCATACATAGCGATTTCGAGCGGGGTTTCATAGCCGCGCAAATCGTTGATTACGATGAACTTGTTTCCGCAGGGTCGGAAAACGCGGCAAAGGCGGCTGGCAAGGTCCGGACCGAAGGCAAAGACTACATTATGCAGGCTGGCGATGTTGTTGAGTTCAAATTCAATGTATAAACTGTTAGACTTTTATAAAGGATGAACGCGCTTGATATAAAAGGTCTGAAAAAGACCTATGATAGTGGAACCAAGGCGCTCCGGGGAATAAATCTTGATATTCCCGAGGGGTCTTTTTTCGGTTTGCTCGGTCCTAACGGCGCCGGTAAATCGACCCTTATTCATTGCATAATGGGCCTGGCCATACCCAGCGGCGGCAAAGCCGCCGTTTTCGGCCACGATATCGTAGAAGATTACCAGCAGGCGCGCGCTCAGATAGGTTTGGCGCCTCAGGAAATCAACCTCGACTGGTTCCTAAGCGTAGAGGACACGTTGGATTTCCATGGCGGATATTACCGCATGCGCAAGAATGAGCGCCAGGAACGCATAGAGGAGCTTCTGAAGGATTTTTCCCTGGCAGACAAGCGTAAAGCACGCACTATATTCCTTTCCGGTGGAATGAAACGCCGTATAATACTGGCGCGCGCTCTGATGCACAAGCCCAGAATGCTGATATTGGACGAGCCGACAGCCGGAGTTGACGTGGAGCTAAGGCTTGAACTATGGAAATACATGCGTAAAATCAATGAAGCCGGTACGACCATCCTGTTGACGACCCACTATATAGAAGAGGCTGAAGAGCTCTGCGATGACATCGCTCTTATCAACAAGGGGAAGATTATCCAGACAGGCACCAGCTCCGAATTAAAGAAACATTACGGCAAAAAGACTTTGGAGGATGTTTATCTCAAAGTAGTCGGGCGCAGTGAACTGGCACGGACCAAAGGGATAGAGGGTATAAAATGAGCGATGAGTTCATAAGGCGCTGGCTCCCTTTTTGGACAGTACTCAGGCGCGAACTTTCGCGCTTCTGGACCATAAAGAGACAAACTATCTTCGGTCCATTGCTTGAAACGTATCTTTACATCAGCATTTTCGGTGCCGCCCTGGGTAGCAGGATAAATCAGCTGGACGGCTACCGCTATATCATCTTCATAATTCCCGGCCTTCTGATGATGAGTTTTTCCATAAACATCTTCGTCAACAATTCATTCTCAATGCTACAGCAGAAGCTTCAGCGCGCCATAGATGACCAGCTAGCCTCGCCGGTATCCAACACCGAACTTCTGGCCGCTTTCGGGCTGGGCGGTTTTATCAGGGCCAGCATTATTTCGGCCATAGCCTTCATTACGGCCAAGATACTTCTGCCGGATTTGCCGTTGGTACACCCCCTTATGTGTCTGTTGAGCTTTTTGTTCATAGGATTATTCTTCTCCATGGCAGGAGTATTGGTGGGTTTGCGGGCAGAAAAGTTTGACGATTTGACCCTTTATCAGACCTTCATACTACAGCCTCTGATATTTTTAGGCGGTGTATTTTACTCTGCCAGCCTATTGCCCCAGCCATTTGAAACTCTTACCCGTTTCAACCCCATTTATTACATGATAAACACCTTGCGCTATTCGATTCTAGGCAAGGCGGACATTAATCCGCACCTGAGCCTTCTTGTCATAGCTAGTGTGGGACTGGCACTTTTAGCAGTGAACTATCGTTTGTTCCAGCGCGGTTACAAGCTCAGGGCTTAATCAGCGCGTTTCTATGGTTTTGGTGAGTTCGGCTATTTGCTTGAAGGTGCCGCCCTGGCTCATTACGACCAGAACGTAGCTGTGGCCGCCGTGTGTCACTATTCCCGCATCGTTGGCGACATCACTCATTTCTCCGAGCTTATCGGCCGCCCGGCAATCATTGCACCCCTTAGGTATGCCTTTATGAACTGGTTGCTGGTATAGCGTGTCGAACACGAACCTGCGTGCGTTGTCGCTCAAAATCTGTCCCTTTTGCAACCTTATCAACAGTTCTCCGGTATTGGCGGGTGTTGTAGAACGACCTTCCAGACCGGACATCGACGTATCCTTAAAACCGTTCTTGCGGTTTATCTGGCTGATTACTCCC
>DASSOT010000041.1:0-6130 GCA_035700225.1 Saccharimonadales bacterium (SeqCode) | reverse complement strand
ATCTATCAGCGCCAGCATGTTGTAATGGAAAGTCGTTTGCAGGGGCGTAAGCTTATAAAGCTGGTTTATAAGCTTCTTTGGATAAGCATCCTTTTTAAGGTCTATCACTATCTTGATAACGCCGCGGGCGCTTTCATCCCTTATATCGCTTATACCGCCAATTTTTTTATCTTTCACCAAGTCAGCTATTTTTTCTATAAGTCCGGCCTTGTTCAGGGCGTAGGGTATCTCACTGATTATAATCTGGTATTTGCCTTTTTTAGTTTCCTGGACATCAGCTATACCCCTGACAACTACGCCTCCTTTACCGGTCGCGAAAGCTGATCGTATGGAATCTTTACCATAGACAATGCCGCCTGTAGGGAAATCAGGCCCCTTGATGTGTTCCATCAGATCGTCTACCGTAGCTTCCGGGTTATCAATCATCTCTACAGTAGCGTCCAATACCTCATTCAGGTTATGGGGCGGTATGTTGGTTGCCATACCCACAGCGATACCCATCTGACCGTTCAGTAGCAGGTTGGGCAAGCCGGCAGGCAAGACCTCGGGCTCCTGTTCACTGCCGTCGTAATTATCTCGGAAGTTAACAGTATCCTTGTCTATATCCTCCAGCAATGCGGCACCGGGTTTTGCCATTCGGGCCTCTGTATATCTTTGCGCCGCAGGCGGGTCGCCATCCATCGAACCGAAGTTACCTTGCCCGGTAACTAGCATATAGCGGGTTGACCAGTTCTGCGCCAGGCGCACCATTGCATCATAGATAGCCACATCGCCATGCGGGTGGTATTTACCCATGACATCACCTGTTATACGAGCGCTTTTTACAAATTTGCCGCCTGGCCTCCAGGCATTTTTCTCCATGGAATAAAGTATCCTGCGATGTACCGGTTTCAGTCCGTCGCGCACATCAGGAAGAGCGCGGGAAACTATGACACTCATGGAGTACTTGAGGTAGCTGTCCTCCATGACATCTTCGACAGTACGAAGCTCAAGCTCTCTGGAGTGGTTTTGCTCAGCGTGCTCTAATTCCAATTTTGGTTCGTTTTCTTCGTCCATATCTTATATATCCAAGTCCTTTACAAATTTTGCATGCGTCTGTATGAAATTCTTCCTTAGTTCTACCTCTGTGCCCATCAGTTTGTTGAATATAGCGTCCGCCTTCTCTGCATCCTCAAGCCTGACCTGTATAAGCACCCTGTTTTCCGGGTTCATAGTAGTTTCCCATAGCTGTTCCGCATCCATTTCACCTAGACCCTTGTAGCGCTGTATATCGGATAGGCCGGCCTGTTTTTTCCTGTCCTCGGTTTTACTGACCTTAACGCCCTTTTTCTTGCGATCTTCAATCAAGCCGTTAACCAGCTCATCCCTCTCGTCATCAGAGTAAGCGTAGATTCTCCTGTTACTGGGCAACTTCAAGAGGTACAGTGGGGGTTTAGCTAAAAACAAATGGCCTCCGTCGATAACCGGCCTCATATGCCTGAAAAAGAATGTAAGAAGCAAAGTGCTGATGTGGCTTCCGTCGACATCGGCATCCGTCATGATGATTATCCTGTTGTAACGCAGGCCATCCATGCTGAACTGTTCTTCAATACCTACGCCCAGAGCTTTTATAAGGGTTACTATCTCATTGTTTGCAAGCATCTTGTCCAGTCGGGCGCGCTCGACATTAAGCACCTTACCGCGAAGCGGCAGTATGGCCTGAGTCTTGCTGTCACGTCCGCTCTTGGCTGAACCTCCGGCAGAATCACCCTCTACAAGGTAAAGCTCGGCGTCTTTGGGGTCCCTGCTGGAACAATCAGCCAGCTTCCCGGGAAGTCCGGAGCCTTCCAGCACGCCCTTTCTGATGATATTTTCTCGGGCGGCACGGGCGGCTTTGCGCGCGCGGGCGGCCAGCAGAGCTTTCCCAACTATTTTCTTAGCAATGGCAGGGTGCTCTTCCAGGTAATAGTTAAGGTATTCTGAAAGAACCTGCTCCACATACCCTCTAACTTCCGGGTTGCCTAGTTTATTCTTGGTCTGGCCTTCAAACTGCGGGTCGGGTAATTTGACCAAGATGACCGCCGTCAGCCCTTCCCTGGTGTCCTCGCCTGACAAATTATCTTCTTTTTCTTTTATAAGCCCGTTCTTACGCGCGTAGTCGTTAATTATCCTTGTAAGGGCTGACCTGAAACCGGTCAGATGCGTTCCGCCGTCGGGGTTGTAAACGTTATTAGCAAAGGCTTTGACTGATTCCGTAAAGGCGTCCACGTATTGTATGGCAATCTCTACCTGGGAGTCCTCGACCGTTTTATCAACGTAGAATACTTCATCATCGATTACGTCCTTGCCAAGATTCAGGTGTTTTACATATGACTTTATACCGCCGTCAAAATAAAAGCCGTACTCTTCATTTATACGTTCATCCAAAACATTAGCTTTTATACCTTTTGTGAGATAAGCCTGGTGCCTTAAATAATCAATTACCCAATCGTACTCGAACTCTACGGTTTCAAATATGGTGTCATCGGGGTAAAAAGTAATGCTCGTACCGGTTCTATCTGTCTTGCCCGCTTTCTTCAGGGCATAGAGGGGAACTCCTCTCTCAAACTCTTGTACGTATGCCTGGCCGTCCATATAAACTTCGGCCTTCAGATGCTTGGAAAGCGCGTTCACTACGCTGATACCCACGCCGTGCAGTCCGCTTGAAACTTTATAACCGCCCCCGCCGAACTTGCCGCCGGCATGAAGTACTGTAAGTACCGTTTCCAGCGTGCTTTTCTTGGTCTTGGGGTGTGTATCTACCGGTATTCCTCGGCCGTCATCCTCTACCCTGACTCCGCCGTCAGCCAGAAGCGTAATATTAAGGGTGGTGGCATGACCGGCTATCGCTTCGTCTACAGAGTTATCGGCAACCTCCTTTATCAGGTGGTGGAGGCCCTCCCGCCCGGTACCCCCGATGTACATACCCGGACGTTTTCTTACCGGCTCTAAACCTTCTAGTACCTGTATAGAACCAGAGTCATAATCCTTTTTTTGTTTTGCCATTATACGTTTTTATCCCTCCTGAGCACGAAATGCAGGTTTTGGTGAATACCTGTCAGAATCTTCCATTTATTTCCTATATATTATACGAACTTGGAAAACATTTTTCAACATCCTTCAGCCTTCGGCGCCTACTGCTTACAGCCAGCCTTGTGCTAACAGGTTAATTTATGGTTCAATAAGCATAAGCAAGGGGAAACCAAAATGCTAAACCGCCTTATATCAAACCTGCCCTTCAACCCCCGACTCGTTGAAGAGCTGTCTTTCTATGGCAAAAGGTTGCGCAAGGAACGGTCAATCAGGCGCCTGGGTTTCGTAATGATTGTTTTAAGCATGCTGGTCCAAGTGCTCGCGGCAAGTATTCCGGCGGAAAAATCCCTGGCTGAATCCGATAACGACCTGATAAGGGGCGGCATAAGTACTAAACGCCAGCTTTTGAACGCCTGGGACAATCCTAATACTCATATAGCCGATATTTATGGCAAGTTCGGTGTTACGCGCCATGACATATCTTCCATCCCCGGCAATAAACCGAATGCCAGGATAAAATCTGATGCCTCCAATTTCTGGAGCGTGGGCAGGAACTCCCTGACGGGATATTCCGATGTTCTGCAACAATACAAAGATAAGGAAGTGGCGGTAAAGACCGCCGGACCCACCGTATTTTTGCGCCCTTTAAGGGCGTGGGACAGGGGCGGAAGAGCTTCGGTCTATGATGCTTTCCGGGGGCACAACAGTACTACCGGCGAAACCTTTTGGATAATTGCAAGTTGTGGCAACTATACACAGAACGGCCCCGGAAAATTGCCGCCGCCACAGCTTGAAGTAAGAAAAACCATAGTCGGCAACGTAAGCACTGTAAAACCGGGGGGTTTTATAAAATTCCGGATAGAATACAGAAACAAGCAAGAGGACTCACTGGCCGAAGACGTCAGGATAATAGATAACCTGCAATTGGAGAAATTTACACTCGTCAGCCCGAACGACCTGAATGTAGGCGGAAATAACAAGTTTGAAAAAAACGTAGGTAATCTAAGGTACACGGATAACAGCCACATATTCGACATAACCGTGAAAGCTAAAAGCAACCTTAGAAACGGCGTGCGCATATGCAATAGCGTGCGCTTGAAGGCGAGCAATGCACCGGAAGTAACCGGAGGCGGAGCGCCGGGGACCTGTGTAACCGTTTCTTCGCACGCAACAACCGTTACAAAAACAAGTACAGTCGCCCCTCCTGCCGCTCCCGTAACGGTAGCAACTACAGCCTCTGCGCCGGTAAATATGCCACCCAGCCTGAGCAAAAACGTTTGGAATGTTACGCAGAACCTTAAGGGGCGCGATGCTATGCAATCCACAGTATTGCCCGGGGATGTACTGGAATATACGCTTACAACCTATAACAGCCGGCAGACGGACATGACTGGCTACAACATAAGGGATTTTGTCGGTGATGTAACTGACTATGCCGATATTGACAGGGCGTTCCTGGCCGGACAGGACGGAACTTACAACGACAAGACCAAAGAAGTCGTTTGGGCGAATCAGACGTTGAAAGCAGGCCAAGATAATACCAAGAGATTCAGAGTAAAGATAAAGGACCCTGTTCCCGGTACAAATTCTCCTTCTAACATATCGACCAATTTCGACTGCCAGATAAGTAATGAATACGGCAATGAAGTTTCTATGTACGTACAGTGCCCGGTCATAAAGTCGATGGAAACCCTGCCGAATACCGGTCCTGGTTCTGCAATCTTCATAAGCTTCGGCCTCGTTTCTTTCAGCGGATATTTTCTGGCCAGAAACGGACTTATAAGCAAGGAACTGCTCATAATAAGGCGTACCTACGCCTCCTCAGGAGATAAATAAATGAGCGAAACCCTGGGACGCAAGCCGGAACTACACCAGACGCCGCATAGCAGTAGCGAGCGTTATGAGCACCACCATGAAACGACTTCGAACGTCAGACATGAACATCAGGAAAACCTTGATGAGATAATGAGCAAGGTTGAAGAAACCGCCAGGACCAGCAGTCAGGAGTTGGCGCGATACAGAGAAGATGAAGCCAAACATGCTCCGCCCGAGCGCCAATTTGTGGGCGATGAGCTCAAAGGTAATACCTTGAAACGATCTTTGCGGCAAATAAGGAAAAATCTAAAACCGTACCAACGGCCATTCAGTAAGTTCCTTCATAACACAGCGGTTGAAGGCATAAGCGAAGCTAGCGCTAAAACTATAGCACGCCCGGAAGGCCTGCTTTTCGGAGGCATAGCTTCATTCCTAGCAAGCATAGCGGTGCTTCTGGCCTGTTATTATTACGGATACGAGTATAACTACTTCATAGGATTAATAAGCTTCCCTGCAGGCTTTGTGCTGGGATTGATAATAGAGTTCCTGATAAGACCTCTGCGGCACCGAAATGAACCCTAGGCCGCGCGGTTTTTCAAATTACCGTCCCTGTCTATATAGATAGTGTCACGCACTTTCGGTTTCTTGTTATCAGGACCGGTTTTGGTTTTTGGCGCAGGCTTTTGTTCGGTTTTAGGCGAAGCGGGCGCATTCTTAACGTCGGCTGAAGAAGAAACACGGGCAGATGCGGGAGTAGCTGTAGGAGTGGATGTAGGTGTCGGTCGATTCTGGGGAGCTGGCCTGGAAGGTGTTGAGAACTGTGTATTGACATTACCTGCCGGGGCAGTTCCGACAGTCGCGGAAGACGGTGGCAACGTGCTTGCTTGCGGCTGAACCCTGGGCGGCGCTTGCTGGCGTTTAGCCCGCCACTGATCCAGGAAAGATGCGCTGGGATTAACCCCTCCCCTAGCTCCGGCAGGAGGAGAACCTGGTTGCACAGGCTTAGGACCGGCAGGTACCTGATTGGTTTCATTAGTCCTTAACCGAGCGAAGATTTCTTTTTCTACTATCTCTCTGGGACGTCCGTGCTTAGCGGCTGATAATTGCTTCAAGGCCTGGCCCAGTTCTTCGTTCGGATTACCCAGGGGCGGTATAGTAGCCATACTGAAAGGCTGGGTCGGCACTCCTCCTACAAGCGTCCTGACTATGGTGTTATAGTTTGGAACTCTTAGTAAGTCGTCAGCCTCGAACAGCGGTTGGAAGT
>DASSOT010000040.1:0-3219 GCA_035700225.1 Saccharimonadales bacterium (SeqCode) | reverse complement strand
ATAACAGCTAGCATCCATCGTTTACGGCGTGGACTACCGGGGTATCTAATCCCGTTCGCTCCCCACGCTTTCGTGCCTTAGTGTCAGTAATATGCCAGTAGCCTGCCTACGCCATCGGTGTTCCTCCTAATATCTACGGATTTCACTCCTACACTAGGAATTCCAGCTACCTCTCATATACTCTAGCTTAGCAGTTCAGATAATGGACATGTGGTTGAGCCACATCATTTCACTATCTGCTTACTATGCCACCTACGCAACTCTTTACGCCCAGTAATTCCGGATAACGCTTGGATCTTCCGTATGACCGCGGCTGCTGGCACGGAATTAGCCGATCCTTATTCATATGCTACCGTCGAAGTCTTCGCATATAAAAGCAGTTTACAACCCGAAGGCATTCATCCTGCACGCGGCGTTGCTCCATCAGGCTTTCGCCCATTGTGGAAGATTCCCTACTGCTGCCTCCCGTAGGAGTCTGGGCCGTGTCTCAGTCCCAGTCTGGCTGATCATCCTCTCAGACCAGCTAATGATCATCGCCTTGGTGAGCTTTTACCTCACCAACAAGCTAATCATACGCAGGCCGTTCCCAAACCGCCGAAGCTTTACTCCGTGGAGCACATGCGGTATTAGACACCATTTCTGGTGCTTATCCCTCAGTTTGGGGTACGTTCCTACGCGCTACTCAGCCGTCCGCCGCTCGACACCCGAAGTGTTTCCGCTCGACTTGCATGTATTAGGCACGCCGCCAGCGTTCATCCTGAGCCATGATCAAACTCTCCAAAAAAAGAGAACTGATACTGTTCTTAATTACTTAAGAAACTCAGTTCTATGAACTGACGTTGATTTGCACTATCTAAATTTTTAAGGACCGCTTTACAAGAGAAACCAATAGATAACTCCCGAAAAGCTCATACAATACTACATGAGCCACTAACACTTTGTCAACAGATAAGCTAAACTTTTTTATTTTTTACTGTCCGCATAAGCAATTTTGTATCGTCGGACATGATGCCGTCTACGCCCAATGAAAGCATTTTTTTTATGCCTTGTTCGTCGTTGACCGTCCACGCATAAACATGCAACCCCTGTTTATGCGCAAGCGAAACAAGTCTTTTGGTAATCCGCCTATAAGAAACCTGTAAGTATCCGATGCCTAAGGTTTTTGCAAAACGGAAAAAAAATCTATTGAAGGGAGGTGTGGCCCAAAGGCTTACCCTGCTTAAACAAAGCGATGCCTCTATATGGCCACCTCTCAAGAGCCGGTTAGCCCTGAGCGTCCGGTAAAGACTAAACGATGTTATTATCACCCTGTCCTGGGCCTTTTGTTTTTTTATTGCCTGCACCACCGGAGAAATGGATTCTTTGGTCTTTACATCAATACTGAAGCAAGTCTGCGGGAACTTCATTAGTACATCTCCAAGCAATGGCATCTGTCGCTCCCTTGAGCCGTTTTTTTGCTTTATCTGGTCATATGTTAGCTTTTGCAATTTACGACGCAACTCAAGGCCACTCAGGCGCTTAGCGTACCAGTTATGAGCGCCATGGTAGCAGATTGCCTCGCCATCCTTCGTGGATATGACATCGGTTTCAATAAAACCATACCCAAGTCCGGTAGCATCAGAAAATGCTTTGACGGTATTTTCCAAGCTTTTATCGACCAATACGCCGCCTCTGTGCGCAAAAAGATGCGGTGTTTTTTTACGTTTGAAGCGTGAGGAGCTCATAGCTGTTAGTCAATCTTGGTCTGCTTGCCAGCCTTGTCGTCTTCGGTTTCTTCACTGTCATCTTCTTCAACCTTGTCGACCAGGGCCAGCGAAACTACATGGTCCTTTTCATTCATGCGCATAATTCTTACGCCCTGGGTTGCCCGTCCAAGCTCAGGTATATCCTTAAGACCCAGGCGTATGGTCTGGCCGGCGGCCGAGATAAGTATCGCCTCTTGGCTGTCGTCACCGGACAATGTTTTTACCCCTATCAATTTGCCTGTCTTGTCATTCACTACAGCCGAGCGTATGCCAACGCCGCCTCTGGCGTGGGCTGTGAATTGGGCAATTTTGGTACGTTTGCCATATCCGTATTCGCTGATTACGAAGATGCTCGAGCCTTCTTCCACTATATCCATCCCTACTACATGGTCGCCGGCGCGCAGTCTGATACCGCGGACGCCCCTGGCAACCCTGCCCATTGGCCTCACGCCCTTCTCGTGGAAACGTATAGCCTGGCCTTCTGCGGTAGAAATAACCACCTCGTCTTCGCCCGTTGTCATCCTTATCCACTTGAGCTCATCACCGTCATCCAGATTTATGGCAATCAAGCCTGAACTTCTTACATTCTTGTATTGTTCAAACGGAGTTTTCTTTACTACGCCTCTTACGGTGCACATTATCAGATTCTTATCCTGTGACTCCTTGCTGACGTTTATAACTGAGCTAACCGTTTCTTCAGGTTGAAGTTGAAGCAGGTTAACTAAGGCTACACCTTTCGCACTTAAGCTCGCGGCCGGTACTTCATAAGTTTTCAGCCTGAAGACTCTACCTCTGTTAGTGAAGAACAGAAGATAGTCATGCGTAGAAGCATTTACAACATGTTCTATGACATCTTCGTCCCTTGTGAGCATTCCGCGCCTACCCTTGCCTCCACGGTTCTGGCGCTTATATTCAGCGATGGGGCTTCTTTTTATATAGTTAGCTGATGTAAGTGTAACTACGACTTGCTCGTCAGGAATCAAATCTTCGTCGCTCATTTTGCCTAATTCGTTGGGTACTACTTTTGTTCGCCTCTCATCGCCGAACTGCTTCTTCATTTCCAGCAGTTCGTCCTTGATTATCTTAAATATCTTCTTTTCGTCATCCAGTATGCCTTCCAGTTTGGCAATCAATTTCTGCAATTCCGCCAGTTCGTCCTCTATCTTCTTTCGCTCCAGACCGGCCAAAGCCCTCAGTTGCATGGCCAATATGGCTTTCGCCTGAATTTCGCTGAGCTTGAACTTCTTTATCAGGTTGGCCTGTGCTTCTTCAGTAGTTTGGCTGGCACGGATAATCTTTATGACTTCGTCTATATGATCAAGCGCTGTCTTAAGGCCCTCTAGTATGTGCGCCCTTTCCTTGGCCTTGCTGAGTTCGTATTGTGTCCTCCTGGTGATTACGTTCTTACGATGCTTTATATACTCCTGGAGTATATCTTGCAAACCTAGAACTCTGGGCTGTATACCATCTATCA
>DASSOT010000039.1:0-17552 GCA_035700225.1 Saccharimonadales bacterium (SeqCode) | reverse complement strand
TGTTTCTATACCGTCGGCTATCAGTGCATAAGCGTGGAATTTGAGTGGGCGGGCGGCTACGAGAGCCGGGTCCAGCTGGCGCACGGTGCCGGCGGCGGTGTTTCGCGGGTTCATGAAAGCAGGCAGACCGGCTTTTTCCCTTTCGCGGTTAAGCTGTTGAAAATCTTCACGGTATAGCATTATCTCGCCGCGGATTTCTATCTTTCCTTCGTAATATTCTTTTGGAACTTTTGCGTCGCGCCTTAGTCGCAACGGTATCGATCTGATGGTACGCACGTTCTGTGTCACATCCTCGCCCACCCGGCCGTCGCCGCGGGTCAGGCCCCGGACCAACACGCCGTTTTCATAGACCAGGGCGCAGGCCAGGCCGTCCATCTTTAAGTCCAGATAATACTCCAGATTTTCTTGCCCTGGCAGAAGCTTCTTTATACGGGTAATCCAGGCTTGCAGTTCTTCGGGTGTGAATACGTCGCTCAGGCTTAACATCGGCGATTCATGGGGTACGGAAACAAATTTGTCCAAAGGCTTGCCGCCCACGCGCTGGGTCGGCGAGTCAGGTGTCAAAAATTCCGGGAATTCTTCTTCCAGCTTTCTTAACTCCCGGGTAAGCGAATCATAAATCTCATCGGTTATCATCGGGTCATCAAGGACATGGTAGCGATAGCGGTATTCATCTACCTGCTCGCGCAGTTTGTCTATGCGTTCCTTGGCCTTATGCTTGTTCATCTTCAGCTCCGTTTATAGCAGGGCTCTGTATAGATTATAAAGATAAGAATGTACGAAGTATAAGCTAAAGCCGTTAAGCAGAAAGAAAACAGGTATCACCAGCACGGGCAATATTAGTATCAACGGAATCAGTACGATGGCATAAATGATGCCTACGACTATCGGAAGAGCCGCCATCCTTATGGCCACGGAAAGCCTCCTGTGCAGAACCAATCCCCGGGCAGAACGCAAAGCTTTCATCGGCGTCATGTCGGGAAGCGCCGATATATAAAGTCCGAAGATAGAGGAAAGAATCATATAAAAAGAAAGCAATGCAAGCAAAATGAATATCAGCCACCACAGGCTTTTTTCCAGAAATGTTATCGCCAAGCCGTTATTGATTACTATGGACAAAAGAAAATTTCCTATCATCAGCGGTATTAACTGCAGAACGATGACGAACAAGACCGTTACGAACGGTATGAGCGGGTACATGCCACGATAAAAGGCTTGCCTTACGCCTACTTTTTCTCCGGCCATGACCTGGCGTATTGACCATATCAAGGCCAGACTTACTAAGAGCGTAATCATTAGCTGGTAGTTCGCAGACAGAGCATCGGCGCCGCCGCCGGTGCTTATGGCGTAAGAAAACAAGGTTACAGCGGTGCCGGCGTTGCTGAGGTTTCCGCCGAAAGTCTGTTCCAGATTATTTTTCAGGTTTAGAAAATCAAACAGCGCGCCAAAACCACTGACAAGGATGACAGTAAAAACGAACTGCAGAAGTATGATGCCTATAAACAATCTTCTATTATTCTTTATAGGTACCAGCGCCAGCTTGCATATTTTGTATATGCTCGGCAGGGGCTTGACCGCTACAGGCTTGATTCTCTTGGATAGTCTGAAGCTTTTGTATTCGCCTTGTTTTATTACGCGCGGTTTTTTTTGCTTGGTTTTGATGTTCTTCTTTTGTGCCATACCAGCGGTTTGTTAGAGTTTGCTACCCATTTCGCGGAGTGCCTTTATACGGTCTTCTATCGGCGGGTGGGTGCTGAACAGGCCAGAGATAGAGCCTTTGCGCAAAGGATTAGCAAAGAACAAGTGCGCCGTCGAACTGTTGGCTCTTGCTGTGACACTGCCTTTCTTACCTATCTTTTCCAGGGCGCTGGCGAGACCTTCAGGATAGCGCGTAGTCATGGCTCCGGTGGCATCTGCCAAGTATTCACGGCGTCTGGATATGGCAAGCTGAATCATGCTGGCGGCTATGGGCGCCACTATCATTGCGGCAAGACCGGCTATCATCACTACGGGGCTATTGTTTTCGCGCCTGTCGCTGAACCAGGTGAAATGCAGGATTACATCAGCCATCAGCGAAACCACCGAAACGAGCGCAAAAGCAAACATCGACACCCGTATGTCATAGTTCTTAACATGGCCCAGCTCGTGCGCCATTACGCCTTCAAGCTCATCATCATCCAAAGCCTCTAATATGCCTGTAGTCGCGCAGACTATGGCGTTGTTGGGGTTTCTGCCGGTAGCGAACGCATTCAGCGCCGGGTCATCCATGATATAGACTTTCGGCGTAGGCAGACCCTCAGTTATAGCCAGGTTTTCAACTATCCGATACAGCCTGGGATTGTCCCTCTTTTGAATCTGCTTCGCACCGTTCACGGCTACAGCCATCTTGGCACCCGCGAAGTATGTTATCAATGCATAGATTGACGCACCTATCAGCACATACGGCGTAATCAGCGGATGGCCCAGGTATGCAGAAAACAACCACCCCAAAGCGCCCACAAAAACAATGAACACTATGAATATCAGGTAAGTCTTTCTTTTGTTCGCGGCTATGTTTGAATACATACGGTCTTGGCTCCCGGCTTAATTAAACTCTTGATGAACTCTTAAAATTCAACTTTTGTAGGTTGTGAAACGGCTTCCTTTTCGGACTCGCCGACCTCGAAGAACTCATACTCTTTGTAGCCCAGCATACCGGCGAAAAGGACGTTGGGAAATGTCTTTATCTTTATGTTCAAATCGCGGGCAGAACCGTTGTAAAACCGCCTGGCCGCCTGTATCTTATCTTCCGTATCAACCAGCTCATCCTGCAGTGCCTTGAAATTTTCGTTAGCCTTCAGGTTGGGGTAATTCTCGCTGACCGCGAACAGGCTCTTCAAAGCGTCGGAAAATGCATTCTCTGCCTTTGCCTGCTCTTTCGGACCCTGCGCGTTTATAGCTTCTGCCCGGGTATTGGTCACGTCTTCCAGAACCGTTTTTTCATGCTTGGCATAGCCCTTGACTGTTTCAATCAGGTTCGGGATGAGGTCATAACGCCTTTTCAGCTGGACCGTTATGTCGCTCCAAGCTTCATCCACTCTGGTCTTGGCCCTCACCAGACTGTTGTAAACATATATCACGAATAGTATTATCACCCCCGCGACTATTAAACCGATCAGCATTTTTCCCTCCTGTTATTCATCAGTTATATTATACCACGCTCAAGCTTGAAAAATCAGGACGAAACGAGCTTTAAGAATTCCTCGCGGGTTCGTATATCCTTCAGAAAAATTCCGCGCATAGCGGATGTAATCATCTTGGAATTCTGCTTTTCCACGCCACGCATCATCGTGCAGTAATGCTCGGCTTCTATCACTGCCGCCACGCCTTTCGGCTTTAGCTTGTCCTGCAAGGCATCCACTATCTGGTTGGTCAGGCGTTCTTGAACCTGCAATCTTTTGGCGAACATATCGGCGATTCGGGCGATTTTGGAAAGTCCTATAACATTCTCTTCCGGTATATAGCCGATGTGCGCCCTGCCCACGAAAGGCAATAGATGATGCTCGCACAAGCTGTATATTTCAATATCTTTGACCAAAACCAGCTCGTTGTAATCTTCTTTGAAAATAGCGCCGTTGACTACTTCGTCGATATCCTGCGAATAACCTTTGGTCAGATATTTCAACGCTTTTTCGACCCGCTCCGGAGTGCCTTTCAGCCCTTCTCTTTCGGGGTTTTCGCCCAGCTCTTCCAAAATTTTGCGTACTTCGTCTTTCATCAGCCTTCTTTCTCTAGTTCAACCCTTGCTATAACGTCATCAACCCCCATGTTTTTTGCCGCCGAGGGCTTGTGTATGCTTACAGATACTTTCTCCACTCTTTCCAACTTGCTTATCTCAGAAGCTATATTATATGCCAAAGTTTCAATCAATTTGTATGATTGATTTTTTATCTGCTCCTTTGCTATGCCCGTAAGTTTCTCATAGTCGACTGTTTGTTCGAGTGCATCGCCAGACGTTTCCAGCTTTATCTCAAGGTCGGCTATAAAGACCTGTGGCGAATCCTGCTCGCCAGGATTAGCGCCATGTTTGCCTTCGGCCTTGATACCAATAAGTTTAATCGTGTTTTTCATAATTTCTATATGGTGGGCAGGGAGGGACTTGAACCCTCAAGGTTTATTCAACCAACGGATTTTAAGTCCGTCGCGTATACCAATTCCGCCACCTGCCCTGGAGGCACGGACCGGATTCGCACCGGCGTAAACGGTTTTGCAGACCGCTGCCTAACTCCTCGGCCACCGCGCCTCGCCACTGATTAATTCTAACAGAAACGGTGCACATGCCCGAGTATTTCAACTTATTTCAGGCGGCTTCTTTACCTACCCAGACCGGAGATTCGCCCCGTGCAATAGCGGCCTCTCTTCTTTCTGCCCTTTTTTCTTCAAATTCAGAAGCATTTCTATCTGCAAATTCAACAAATTTAACAAGGACTTCTTGTGATCTTTTAGCATCATCGTCTAAGCCTTCGATATTTTCAATGTCCCAGCCCTTCATGACTACACGGTCTAGCATAGAATCGTGATGAATCCGCCTGTCATAGACTCCGGCATCAGCGATAATCCTGGCACGAGCATCAAAGTCTCTAATGCCCTTGCCCGGCATAGTAAAGGTAAGGACCTGTCGCAGAACAGCATGCATGGTGTGCGAAGGGGCCAGCCTGAGAAGCGCTGGAACTTGGGGGTTGTAATAGGCAAAGTGTCGGCTTTCATCTTTGGCAACTTGATTCATCATCATGCGTCCCGATTGGCGTATGATGATTGCACGTTTTTCTCTCTCTTCGGCACTTAATACTGTTAGACCTTCGCCTGAATCTACAGGTCTATTTTTTTCGCTGTCAATAGGATAATACCGCTCATCATAAGCGGCCGTTTCAGCCAATAATATTCCGGAGTTGCGATGTGATATCTCTGTGGCTTTTTCCTGTAGCGCAGTATAAATAATGGCATCGGTTACAGATGGCGGGTCAGGCACATCCATAGTTGACACTTGTAACATTCGGTCATCTTCCAGCTGTATACCATCAACGGCATTGGTAACGATAAGTAAATCCCTTATCCCTATAGCATGGAGGCCTTCTTCGGCTGTCCAAGTTCTAATCCAACCGCTATGCGCTTCGCTGAGATGACCCATTCGCACTTCTTTTGAGTTAAAGTACCCGGGGAGGTTATCCTCCGTTAAAAGACCGATTTCGAAAGCTGTCCTGACTTCAAGCGGCATCGGAGAAGCGCCTGGTACAAAAACATTGTCTTTAGGATCAGGCGGATAGGTCTTACCTAGATCATAGGGCACTACAAGGTGAGGATACCACGGTTTCGAACTATCCAGGTGGCGGTCATATAGGTCTTCTACAAGAGGAACCAACCCGCGGACTGCCCGATCATCTTCTTCATGATCAATAGTAGCAGGATCAAGGTTTGGTGGTAACTCCCCTCCTATTTCACCTATGAACTGTTCTACTGCACCCATAAATTACATTCAAAACTCTAGTATTGCTAATAACCGAGTTTAGCAAATTAACATGTAAACGACAATGTATGGGGTCACTGTCCGGGGCGGAAACTGGTCTGCCAATCCTGGATGTGGTCGGTGCCTTTTCTAAAGCCGGCCTGCGAAAAGGCAAGGTAAAAGTCAAAGCCCCTGTTAGACCTGGCGACTGCTTCCGGCGAGTTCCCTTCTTCAACCCATCGGTCGGTTAAGGCCGATGTGTTTGTGTGCATATTCCTACGCCATTCCCTGAGAGTCAGGTCATACGAACGGGTCAGGTCCGTAGCTTCGTGCATACGCCAGCCCCGTTCTGCCATGCCTTTGCTGATAGTTTGCAATGACACCAGCGAGCCTCCCGGGAAAATAGCTGTACTGGCAAATCCGTTGCTCCGGCGCTGAAGAGCTTCTTGCTCCGGCGCTACATTGATGGATTGCAACATGATAACCCCGTCCTTAGGGTCAACTAACCTTGTTAAAGCATCAAAATATACCGGCAGGTCGCGCCAATCTACTGCTTCTATCATCTCTATGGAAACCGCCCTGTCAAACTTGTTTTCCGGCTCCAGGTCGCGGTAATCCTGGCACAAAACCTCGATACGGTCTTCAAGGCCCGCTTCTTTTATCCTTTGCCGGGCAATCTTTGCCTGCTCTTCCGAAATTGTAAGCGAAGTAATCTTGATATGCGGCGCGATTTCGGCCAGGGCTATAGCCAGACCGCCCCAGCCGGTACCTATCTCGAGCAGGGTTTCGGCACCCTCAAGCTCCAGCTTCCGGGCGATTGATTCTACCTTGTGCCGCTGGAGTTCCTCCAGACTCTCAAATTCATGTCCTGGAAGTAAAAGCCCGGAAGAATACTGCGTGTATTTTTGGTCGAGTATGCCATGTTCGCCCACATAAAAGTCCTGTCTATGGTCATAATGCCGCGAAATCTCTTCTTTTGTGCGGGAGGTGCTCATCCGCCATTGCTGTTCGGCTCTTGCGTCCATGAAAGGAGCGATAAGCCTTGCGGCAAACCGGCCGACTTTACGAGGCCGTTCGGTTGCAGAGTGCAAGGCCTGGGCCAAAATAACCAGCCCATCAGAGTCCGGGTTGCCGGTATTCACATCTCCGGGTACAGCGGTGAAGTCGGAATTAATAGTCCATAGCGGCTTGCCGTCCGCGCCGCCAGTGTAGGTATAGAAAAGTCCGTTACTGCCATGTCGAAGCAGAGCCGGTATAACTACATCCGGTTCATGCACGTCCATTCCGGCCATATGACCGCCCGCGTTTATGACTAAGCGTTTGCCGTCTGAAGTGTCCGATACATTCACGCCCATACCGTTCAGGATGGTTTCGCCATGGTTCATAAGACCGCGCTGAATAGGGTCTAGCTCCGGCTGTAATATGGGGGCCGCTTCGGGGTCGTTAAAATCTCTAAGGTGTTGGGACATTTGAAAATTACTATAAAAACTATATTCTGCAATAAATTACACGATTTTGCACGAATATGCAACCTTAACCAGGTTGTTAAAAACACTATTCGTCAAGGAAACCGCCGGTCTGATGGCTCCAAAGTTCGGCATATTCCCCGTTTTTATCCAGCAATTCTTTGTGGGTTCCGTCCTCGATAATTAAACCGTCTTTCAGGACTATTATCCTGTCCAGTTTCTGTATGGTACTCAGGCGGTGGGCTATGACCAGAGTCGTACGGCCTTTCACCAGTTCGTCAAGCGCCCTGCCTATGTACTTTTCACTCTTGCTGTCCAGGGCGGAAGTAGCTTCATCAAGTATAAGTATGGGGGCCCTGGTTAGCATCGCCCTGGCTATAGCTACACGCTGTTTTTCACCGCCGCTGAGCTTAACGCCCCTTTCCCCTACCAATGTATCGTACTTTTCGGGCAATCTTTGGATGAAATTATCCGCATAAGCCAAGTGCGAAGCCTTGTTAGCTTCCGCCCGCGTAACACCTTCTCTACCGTAAATGATATTTTCCATCAAAGTTCTGTGAAAAAGAATCGGTTCCTGCGGAATGTAGGCTATTTTGGAGCGCAAATCATCTTGGGTGATATTCCTGATATCTTGTCCGTCAATCAGAATCGCGCCGGAATCCACATCCAGAAACCTGAGCACAAGTCTGGTAATCGTAGACTTGCCGGAACCCGAATGCCCTACCAGCCCTACTCTTTCTCCGGGTTTGATTTTCAGGTCCAAACTACCGAACACGTCTTTGCTTGTCTTCGGATATTTGAACCTTACGGAGTTAAATTCAATCAACCCGTCCTTTATCCTGGATTTTTCCGGATGCTTGGGGTCGGTAAGTTCAGGCTTCATGTCCAGGATATCCGTAAGTTCGGCCGCGTCGGCAAACAGTTGCTCCGTCCTCTGAATAACTTGGTGAAGGCTAAGCAAACTGTTGAATATTGCAAATATATATATCTGTCCAGCAATCATGACTGCCGGGCTGATACTGCCTCTTGTCACTAAGTAGATAGATAATAAGATATACGCCACAAAGAAAACCACGGCAACGAACCAGCGTAAGTTTCGTATGTTGGCGTTGAGCCGCCAGGAACGCAAACGCTTGTGGTAACGGTCAGTACTCACAGCGCTGAATTTTTTATGTTCAAGTTTAGCTTTTGCGAAAGTTTTTATCGTAACCATGTTGGTGATAGCGTCTGCCAAGTACGCAATTACACTGGAATCCGCCGCGGCATCCGCGCGCGTAGCATGTGCCTTCCTCATAGACGAATACACTACGATGAAAATATATATGGGAGCCCAGACCGCAAGAAGTATGCCTAAGGGAGGAGCTATGAACAGTAGCATGATGGCGGATAAAACTATCCTGGATAGACCTTCCAGGTAATCAAAAATGGTTACGTCATCAAATTCTTCGTAAGCTTTGAGGAAACGATTAACCTGGCTGACAAGCGCGCCGCCATAAGTTTCGGAGAAAAACCTATAGCTATACTGGGGCAGTCTTTTGAATATATTCTGCTCCAAATCCCGCAAATTGTTACTTTGCCGCCATAATGCCGTATAGTCATTGACCCTATAAAAAGCAATCTGCAAAAGATAAAATCCAACTATCGTCCATGCTATATGATAAAGCGCTCCCGTATCTCCGCCCGGCTTGAATTCGACTAATTTTTGGAAAAGCTTCCCAAAGTAATAACCGACAAGTATTTCCCCGAAAAATACAGCTATCGGCGTAAAAGTAAGGTTGACCGTAACCGCCAGCTTGCGCTTGAAAAATATTTCCAAGAAATATTCCAGTGTCTTTCCAGTCCTAAATCGTTTCAAAAATTTCACAAATAATAACCTAATAGATATTGATACAAGTGTAGCATCAAAAACAGTTCACAATTTCTCTAATATATAGTCGGCTATTTCTACAGTCGGCAGGGTTGCGTCAATTGTGATGTAATCGTATTTATCTACCAAGGGTAACCACTTCTCCTTGAAGGCCAGGCTGTATTCAATTTCAATAGGTCTTTTGCCCCAGGTCGCATTGGTCCTGTTAGCAAGACGATACCTCTCTGTTTTTTCGTCTATCATCAAAGCGAACACCTGTTCGAACAAATCCAGCAACCCTTCTTCGTTTTCAGGGTCGTTGCAGATGAATATAGGCTTGTCTTTGGCTTTACTGGCTAGGTTTTCGACAATTTCGCGCGGCAAACCCTTATAGTGGCTGTCCAGGAATTTCTGGTCGATGTCTTTTTTCTGTACCTTTACGACCCGGTCTTGTTCGTCGAACCATTCGGCAAGCTTGTCTTCATCACCGTCGTAAGATTCGTATCCTCTGGCTTTAAGCTCGGCGTTGACCGTAGATTTGCCGGCACCTGGCAATCCGGTGATCAGATACAATGGCATTATGGGTTCATCCATGCCTGTCTGAATGTATAAAAGGACGGCCTGGGCCTGTACCTGCTGTCAAACATGTACGCCCTGGAGTCCGCTCTGATAAGTTTCTTTAGTAAATCATTCTTACTGCCGAGACCGAATACATCAAAACTCACACAAGCTTTTGATTCTATGCACGCTCTGACAATATCGTTGGTTATCTTAGATTCCAACCAGTTCTTGTATGCATCGTCGCCTTTGACCGAATTAGTGTTCACATCAAATTCAGTGACATATACTGGAACGCCGATTTCTCCGAACCGCTTCATGTTTTTTACAATATCTTCTTTTATAGGAGGCCGCGAAGCATCAATATGCAGTTGCATACCCACGCCGTCTATCGGCACGCCCCTGGCCCTGGCGTCTTTTACATAATCATACATAGCGTCGGAAACGCTATTCTCGGTTTCGTTATAGAAATCGTTCAGGAGTAATTTCGCCTTCGGGTCTGCTTGATGCGCCCAGATAAAGGAATCATCTATATATTTCGTGCCGTTGCCAATATGGTCTGCCCACCAGTTTTTCAGACCGTATATATGCTGGTTTTCGGTAAATGCTTCATTCACTACCGTATATTCCTTGACCTGGCCTTTGTAGCGCTGAACTATGGCCGTTATGTGGTCGTGCAGTATATCCAGGAGCTGTTCTTTGCTGTAATGTCCTTCTGTCAGCCAGTCTGGCAATACATAGTCATCGCCCCAGACCAGATGATGAAACTGCACCGGCATATTGTGCTCAGTTGCAAAAGCAACAACTTTATCCGATTTACTAAAATCAAATTTCGTCGGTTCCGGGTGTACTTGTTCAAAGTGAACGCCGCCGTCAATCGTCACAAAGTCGAACTGCGAGGTAACTATGCCAGGGTAGACCCTTTCGTTTAATCTGTCCGGTATTACGCGGACTCCCAGGTCAACATGATGTTTGCCGACAAGTTCTTTCAGAGGAGGTTGGGGTAAGTCAGGCGCACTAAGCGAAAAATACCAGTAAATCAACCCAGCCAGCACAAACGTAAACAGAACCACTCCGGCTTGCAACGGTCTTTTGTATCGTTGTTTATTTTTCTTATGCTTGGCCACCGACCATTATTATAGCTCACATTATAAGTGTTGATCGATGACTGACCGCGGTAAGTCAGAATCAATGAGATCTTCTACTTTTTCCTGCTGGATTCCAATATCGAGCATGAGCTGTATGGTCTGGTATACGTAATCGCCTTCGTGGCCTGGACGGTCCTGGCTATGATACTTACGGTTTAGCCAAAGAAGCTGTGCCGTGTTCAGTTCCATAAGCCCAGGTATTTCATGCTGTTCCGCCAGCTGGCACACGACGTTTTTTGCACTTATTGGCACGCTATTAACAGCCATGATTTTTTCTATTTCAGATTCTTTGCTGGCAGGTTTAAGAACTTGGTTTGCAATCTGTATCGTCTTCCCACCGATCTGTCTTATGTTGTTAATACCGAATTTTATTGGTGATAACAATTCTTTTCCGCTTAACTTTTCCGGCAAATACCCTCCTTAAGCATGAAGGGAAAGCATAGTCTTTTACGAGAATAGGGTCAGTGACAAGCATCACCGGCAGGACGTGATTTTAATCTACAAAAAATCACAAGCCTGTTATACAAATGAGCCGGTTTTTACATCGCCGGCTCTTTTGTAATTGGCAAAGATGACGCCCTTTGGCGTAGTTTGGGTTTTTGTAAGCTCAAATGCCGCCGGAACCGTTCCTTCCATGAACAGCTTCTTGCCCGGGCCGAGCGTTACAGGATATATCTTTAGCCATAGCTCGTCCACCAGGTCATTTTTTAGAAGGGTCTGTATCATATTTCCACTGCCATGGACCTGCAACATCGGACCTTTCCCCTCTTTCAGCTCTTTTATCTTAGACGCTACATCGCCGGTGATGAGTTTTGAATTTTTCCAGGGCAAATCTATCTTGTTGTGCGATACAACATATTTCGTACATTTGTTGAATGGTTCAGCCACGCTTGGCGGCCCTTGCGTCGGCCAATAGGACGCGAATATGTCATAGGTTTTTCTGCCAAGTAGCAAGTCAAACGGCATGCTCATCTGCTCGCCCATTAAATTGCCGGAAAATTCATCGGCATATGGTACCGTCCACCCGCCGTATTTGAATCCGTCGGACGTGTCTTCTTCCGGTCCTCCCGGCGCCTGCATTACCCCATCAAGCGATATAAAACTTAGTACAACTATTTTCCTCATGCATCTATTATACGCCTGCAATCTATTTATTGTCGTAATTAGCTAAACTTAAAGTTCTTCTGCCAGGCCTATCAATATCTTTTCAGGGCCGCGAATGTAACAAAGACGATAAGAATTCTCATACTTAACTATTTCGCCAACAAGCTCTGCCCCATGTTTTTCGAGCCTGGATAGTGTGTCGTCTATATCTTCTACGGTAAACATTGTCCGCAGGTAGCCAAGGGCGTTTACTGGAGCGTCGCGGTGGTCAGCAATTACCGGCGGCACAAGAAAACAAGATAGTTCAACGCGGCTATGTCCATCCGGGGTAACCATCATAGCAATCTCAACGTTCTGGTTACCTAACCCGGTAACACGCCCGGCCCATTCACCTTCAACCTTTGCTCGTCCTTCAAGCTTTAAGCCCAGCTCTTCAAAAAAAGAAATAACTTCATCAAGAGACTCGACCACGATACCGATATTGTCCATTCTTTTCAGATTAGAATTTTTTGAATTCATCTCTATACCCTAACTGCTTTTAGCGCCTTACGTATTACATTTATCTTAGGACTTATTCCTCATGACATCCAGGCTTGCCGTTACCATTTTCTTAACCAGCTCTGGCGATATGTTTCTTTCTTCCGGAAAGCTGACGGCTCCTTTGGAAAGCTTACAGCCTTCAAGCTCTTTTTTATGTTCGTCGACTACCGGTGGGCGGACATGCAGGCGAATATATGGTTTTTTATAGCTAAACCATGCGAACATACCGTTATAGTCATAGCCCTTATCAATGTACCCGTAGCCCGGGAACTGAAAGTAGCTGACAGTTTCGACAGCATCCGGCGTGACTTCACGTATAGCCGTCCGGATTTCTTGTAATTTGTCCTGGATTTCTGGCGGACATTTTGCGATGTATTCATCTACCCCGCCAGGTACGATTGTTTTCTTACCAGCGCTCATTGTGAATAAAAGACTTAACCTTCGACCGCTACTTCAAAGCCGCCGTATGCCATCTTTTTCATATCTGTCGGCATTTCAAAATCGGCCTGATCCTTAAAGGTTTCGTTCATTTCTTCCATTACCTTTTTGTTTACTTCATCCCGGTGTTCTTTAGAGTTAAAGATGATAAAAGAAAACCATACATTTTCATCGGCTGTTGCACCCGTCATTTCCGCGTAAGCACGCGATTTTTCGTCACCCATTTCCTGTTGCCTAAGATCATCGCCTCTACATTCAAAGTATTGAAGTGCGCCATGCTTCATCCAAGAATCCCGGCCCATTTCTGCCATCTTCTGATATTCTGCTTCTTTTCCTTTAGGTACAACCAAAACAAACCCATCAATATATTTAGCCATTTTATCTCCTCCTCTTTTTAAAATTCTATCCTTTATAATTTTAGCACTTAAGGTAAAGCAAAAAGGACGCGCTCTTGACTCAATTAATAAAATAGTGTATTATAGCAGATAAAATTAGGAGCTTTATAAGATGAAACCAGGCGTTAGTGTTGAAATCAGAATGCAAGCAGTTGAAAGCGTTGAAATTAAACCTACCGAAGTAGGAGGTCTGTTTGTTGCCAAAAGTGATAAGGGGTTTAATATTGCTTCAGAAACCCTTACCCTCCAAGGTAAAAAAGTACGCCGGGGTATACACATAGAAGGACGAAGCGGAAATATGTATAATCATCACGATTTAGGAGCGCGAGCTATAGATGATTGTATATCAACCGATGATCCAGACCTCGGTTTGTATGAGCTTGCAGAAGGTGCATCTTTAACCTTTCACGGTTATGAAGGGGAATCTGAAACCATAGAAGGTCCTGCTCAGTTCAGGGAGCTTAGAATACAACCAGCGGCTACCGTAGCAAGTCGCAATTAACCAGGCACTTTTGCTTTTAACAGGGGGGTTTGCTACAATTTGCTAGTTAATGTGCGGGTGTAGCTCAGTTGTTTAGAGCGCATCCTTGCCAAGGATGAGGCCAGGGGTTAGAGTCCCCTCACCCGCACCAAATTTAACCGGCTATGGGGCCGGTTTTATTCATTTTGCGTTTTTGCCACCATTTGCGGCCGTAGAAATACCAGCCAGCGGCGGCAAGAGCCAACAAAACGATTATCGCTATAAAAACACTCTTTTTACTTGAAGAAGCTACATTGTTCCCCGCATTCACCGCGGTGCTGGCCGGGTTGTCGGTCTGGGCTACGGTAAATGAAAGCAGTTTGCCCAGCTTGGAGGTCTTTTTGGTCTTGGGGTCTTTGACGGACGCTTCCACATAATGGTCGCCAGCAGGCAAACCGCTGATGGTGTAGCTCCAGTTGCCATTTTTGTCCGCCTTGGTCGTAACGGTCATAGGGTCGGAGTGGATTGTGAGGGTAACTATGCCGTTGGGCACAGTCTTGCCGGCAAGCTGAAGGGGCTGATTTGAGTTGAGAATTATGGAATCTTTTGAAGATACTTCATTGCCATCGACCTGTATGGTATCTACCGTAGGAATCTTGGGCTTTCCATCCGTAGTCGTCTCGCTACTGGTTGAAGTAGAAGAAGAATTTGAAGTTGTAGATGAGGAGCTTCCTGAGCTGGAAGTTGTACTTTTGCTGAACGTGCCGACAGCCGTATTTGTCTGAGTTGATGAGCGAATGGTTACCGAACAGGTAGCGTTGGTGTTGCGTATGGCTGTGCTGGCCTTGCCTACTCCGCTATACGCATAACATTGCTGGCCCGAAGTTTCCCATCCCGTAAAAACCGAACCGGGGTCAGGATGCGCCGTTATGCTGAATTGGTCGTTATAGTCATAGCCGGTGAAACAATTCGTTCCGCAACTCGAACCCTTTGTAACCGTAAAGTAGCCTGAACCGGAACCTTGTTCCGTGACAGCTAGTTTATAGTTGCTATAAACATAATCCGCGCTTACCTGACTTAGGTTATCCGCATTGGATATGGTGCATTTTTTTGCGCTGGTAGGGTTGGATTCCGCACAGATACTACTACCATCACTGCCGCGCGTACCATCGAATTTTTTAAGTTTCATGCCTGATTTGATTGAAGAAACCATAAAAGTTATGCCGGTGCCATCCGCCCTGCTCCAGCTATAGTCGCAGTGCGATGTTGCGCAGGAATACCCTGTAGAAGCTTTGATTGTCCCGCCGTTGGAGAAGTTATCGATACTAATCGTACTGCTGATAGACGCATAAACCGGCGTACTTACCAACAGTATTACGGCGGTACTTATAATAGTAGAGAGTTGTGCGATAATTTTTTTCATTTTTTGTTTTTTGTTTTAATTGGTTATGTTTACCATTTTCTCATTCTAATGCTCGTTGTCAAATCCCAGAGGCTAATAAATAAAATGCGCGGGTAAAGTTTCCCGCGCATTTACTTGCTGTGCCTAAAGTTTGTTTATGGCCTGAAACCATGGACGTTTATATCGTCCCGTCCTACACCATCGTTATGATTGGCGTAAGCTACGCATTGGCCTTGGTTCTTGAAAGGTTGGCCATTTTGATCGCTGAGGGCCATGTAGCCGTCATTTTTGCATGCGTCTTTATCCCTAGGCGTTGCAAACGGTTCGAAGTTATAGATAGTATCGTTGAACTGAACTAAATCTGCTTCGACATCATAGCTCGGGTTGTTAGAGCCAACATTGACTCCGAAGCCCACTGCTACCGCGTCGGGGCAGTTCGTCTGCAAATCAGCCAGCGTGTAGAAAGGCGCTCCCCCGCCGCCAGCTGTTATATTACAAGTTCCTCCGTCAGTGAACGAACGGCTGGACCAGAACTGGCCGCTGTCAACGTCCCATGACTGCCAGATTCCTGGTGTTACGACACCGTTTTGATATGGCTCGTATACGAATGTTGTGAAGCCGCCTTCAGCACTACCGTTCAAGTCGACCAGAAGCTGGTAGGAAGCATCTCCTTCAAGAAAAGAAGCAGAATTTTGCTTGGTGGAATAACTAAGGTCATTGACGTCCGCAAGCAACGTATCGTTTTCGTGCAAGTACTGGGCCTTCGCCGTAGTCGATGCGTCAGTCGTCAGTTGAAGCGCACCATTATTCGGATCGCCTGGAGCGGTCGTATCATCAATATAATTTACGGCACCACCCGTCCTCGTGTCTGCGGTTGACCAGCCCTGTGTATTGCCGGGTGTAACGACAACCTGTGAAGCTTCGGCTGATACCAATCCCGGCACCATACCCACGAATAACCCGAGGCTGGCGATAACCGTGCTAAAAGTTGATAAAATACGTTTCTTCATGAACTAAACTCCTTTTCTTTAGGTTTTAAAATACACATTATGGTCTGGATACTATCGCCAGTATGTAAAAAACCCCACACAAATCAAATGCGCGGGCTGTTTCGCCCGCGCATTAATTTGGTATTTGTTCTTATTTTACTGGAACGAGTTGGCGTGAACCTTTGCGGTTGCGTCGCCTGAGGTATCTTGTGCGGTTTCAAATCCGCTTACATCGTTATGAATTACTTTGTTGTTTTTAGTTTCCGGTGAATAAGAACCGGTGTATACGTAAGTTCCTACAAATATACCTTCGCTATCAGCGCTGTCCGTGCCGCTGATGGTGTTGTTGGTGACTTTGTTATTGTTGGCTTGAGCATCACAATCCGAGTATAGGGAATAAGCCGCTACAATTGCGCCGTAGTCTGCTCCGCTGATGGTGTTGTTGACAAATTTATTGTTGTTGGCGCTGGGCACCCCGAAGTAGCACCACGATTCGGCATCTACTCCTACTTGGTTATTGGTAACTGTGTTTTTGTCGACGTTCACATTGTCTGATTCAAAAACCAGGATGCCGGTAGAAGCCCAGTTGGCTCCGGTGTACCAGTTGCCATCAACAGTATTGTTCTGAGCTTGCCCGGTTGCTCCGTAACCGAACTGTATGCCGTTTTGCGCAATGAATGGTACGTTAGCCAAACCAGTCACGTCGTTACCCCTGACGTTCGCGTTGGCGTTTTCACCGTTTATCGCTATGCCGCCTTTTTGATATTGGCTGACATCATTTCCGCTTATATTGCCGGATGCTGTACCCACGCTGTTAAAGCCAGCAAAGTAAATACCGAGTCCGGTCTGGTTTCCGTTTGGTGCAAATACTCCAGCGCTGTGATTTCCTATATTGTAAACTTCGCTGTTGGTTACATTAACCTTTGTGTCGCTGGCTACGTTACCATCCACGAACACGCCGTATTGGTTCGCATCATGAATGCTAGCATTCTTTACCTGGCCGGGGTTATCAGCGTTGAAATAAGCGCCGATGTCACAGCCGGTAGCATTAACTTCGCCGGTAACGTTACCGCCGACCTGTGCCGCTGTAAGGTTGCCTTTTGAAGTAGTGACGGATGTACAGCCTGCGGCATGGGCGGAAAGCGGAATTCCGACTGCCAGTCCGACACAGCTTACTGCCACTGCGATTAAAGTAATGATTCTTTTTGTTAGGGTTTGAGTGTTTTGTATACCGTAATTAATGTGGTATTTCATTAACAACTTCCCTCCTGTTGCATGTAGTATCCAGTGTAGCCCAAAATACCGTCAAAATAAAAAGCTCGCGCTTTTTTGCATGTGGAAAACATTTTCTTCGGACTACGAACCGCCTAGAAAAACAATATTTTTATCACGGACGCTATGATGATTAAGGTGAATAGATTCTTGATCCAGCGACTCCCTTTTTCAAGAGCAGTGTTGGCTCCTATGAACCCGCCTATCAGCATTCCCAAAAAAATTATCGCCGCGGGCACAAGTGCAACAAATCCGTAAAATGAATATACGACAGCCGGAATAATAGAAGAAAGCAGGTCAGCCGGAGTGTTTGTCGCGTAGCCTTGAATTATTTCATAACCGAAAAAATACATCATAATCAGCAAGATGACGGTTGAGCCGCCTGCGCCGACTATCGCGCCTTCAGTCACTAGCAAAGTGTAGAATACTATGCCGACGGCTTTACTAGTTTT
>DASSOT010000038.1:0-2738 GCA_035700225.1 Saccharimonadales bacterium (SeqCode) | reverse complement strand
CCGGAGGCGAAATAACTCAGCGAGCTATTTCGTAGTCACAAATGAAATGCCCTCGACAAAACAACACCTGCTAGCGTGCACAAAGCCACTTTAACCTGAGTACTAAAAAAGGCCAACGAGAGGGGGTGGGCACCGCTCGTTAGCCATTTCAAGGCTCGAACTCGTCGAGCCAAAATTACACCCTTCAACCCACCCTCGAGCGAAACATTGCAAGACCAAAATCCACATAAAAGTCTCGTGTCTCCGCCTTGCGGCAGAACCGTTTAGGCTCGCTTTGAACGGGGGACCAATCCGCCAAGAAGGCGAACTGGGTTAAAGGGGTTAGTTTGTTCTAGAGCATCCGCTGGGAAGCGGAATAAGCTATACTGGAGTGGAGGGTAGCAACTCCTGTAAGCCGCACTGTAAGCGCGCTCTAAAACAATCTAACATCCGCAAATTTGCGGATAGGGTGTAAGGTGCTTAAATCCCGCATACAGCGGGACTTACAAGTTGCTATTTTAGCAAAAATGTTTCATTGTGTCAATACTTAAATATAAAATTGTGTTTTTATCAAGAAAAGTATAGATGAAGGTAATACGATTAACCGACAGGTCAAGAGGGTACCCGGAGAGGCTTAATGTCTTGCACAACCCGCCGAAAAGGCTCCACACACTAGGCGAAGATGTTAACAAACTGCTTAGTACACCGGTGTTGGGAATAGTCGGATCGCGCAAAGTTACGAGTTATGGCAGGGCCGTCACGGAAGAGTTGGCGGAGTCCGCTGTACGCGCGGGTATATGCATCGTCAGCGGGCTAGCCCTGGGAGTAGACAGTATCGCGCATATGTCCGCCTTAAGGCTGAAAGGCAGGACCATAGCCGTGCTCCCGAGCGGTCTTAAGAGCATTTACCCGGCCAGCCACAGAAAGCTGGCAAAAGAAATAGCGGTAAAAGGCGGGACCCTGGTCAGCGAATACGACGACGACTTCAAGCCCAGAAGGGAATCATTCATTCAGCGCAACCGCATAATCGCCGGGTTGAGCGACGCCTTGCTCGTGACCGAGGCGGCAGAGAGAAGCGGCAGTCTATATACCGCCAACTTCGCCCTGGAAGCCGGCAGGACCGTGCTTGCCGTTCCGGGTAGTATGAACAGCCCAAACAGCAAAGGTACCAATAACCTGATAAAACAGGGGGCCATCATGGTAACTTCCGAGCAAGATATCTTCGATGCGCTCAAAATTTCACCCGATAAGCTTGAACAGCTTGATATTTACGGGGATAACGAACAGGAAACAGCCGTGCTGATACAACTGAAAAGCGGCATACAGGATGGGGATGAACTGCTTAAACTATGCAAAATGGACATACGCTCGTTCCAACAGACATTGACCATGCTGGAGATAAAAGGCGTCATCGCCCCCTTGGGCAACAACCAATGGCGTCTTAAATAATATTTGCATATATATAAGAAAAGATTTAGTCTTGAAGCTTGACCACGACGGTCAATGAAAGTAGCATGAGCGTTACCGAAATATGAGCAAAAGCAAGAATTTAGTCATAGTAGAGAGCCCGGCCAAGGCCAAGACGATTGAGAGATACCTCGGTCCTGACTATGAGGTAAAGAGCAGTTTCGGCCATATCCGCGATTTGCCAAAGAAGGGTCTGTCCGTCGACATTGAAAATGATTTCACCCCTGATTATGAGATACCGGCTGACAAGAAAAAAGTCGTATCCGAGCTGAAAAAATCAATCGGCAACGACACACTTGTCTGGCTGGCTAGCGATGAAGACCGCGAGGGCGAGGCCATCGCATGGCATCTTTGCCAGGCGCTAGGGCTGGATCCCAAGGTTACCAAACGCATAGTTTTTCATGAGATAACCAAACCGGCCATTGAACAAGCGATAAAAAATCCGCGTTCCGTAGACCGCCACCTGGTCGACGCCCAACAAGCCAGGCGCGTACTGGACCGCATCGTCGGGTATGAGCTTTCACCGGTGTTATGGAAAAAAGTCCAATCAGGGCTGAGCGCGGGCAGGGTACAGTCCGTAGCCGTACGACTGATAGTCGAAAGAGAGCGCGAGATTGAAGCTTTCAAACCGAACTCCAGCTATAAACTCCAGACAATTTTCAAGATAGAAGATACAGAGCTCAAGGCCGAGCTTGCTAAACCTTTGGCAGATGAAAATTCGGTCAAGGAATTCTTAAATGACTGCATCGGCTCCAGCTTCAGCGTTGCCGGTACGAACAAAAAATCAGCTACGCGCAACCCAAGCCCGCCATTTACCACCAGTAGCTTGCAACAGGAAGCATCCACCAAACTCGGTTTTAGCGTCCGCCAGACCATGTCGGTAGCGCAGAGATTATATGAAAGCGGCCAGATAACATATATGCGTACGGACAGCACCAACCTGTCAGATTTCGCTATAAACAACGCCGGGGCTTATATAAAAGAAAAGTTCGGAGAAAATTACCATCAACTGCGTCGTTATAAGACCAAGAACCAAAGTGCGCAGGAAGCTCACGAAGCCATACGCCCGACTGATTTCAAAAAGGAAGTCGCCGATGGAGACGAACAACAGAGCAAACTCTACCAGCTCATATGGAAGCGGGCTATCGCCAGCCAGATGGCGAGTGCCCAGATAGAAAAGACCGAAATTACTATAGACGTTTCAAAAAGGCCAGAAAAACTTATAGCCAAGGGCGAGGTGCTGAAATTCGACGGATTCATAAAGGTCTGGGGCGGAGGGAAAGAAGATATGA
>DASSOT010000037.1:0-30687 GCA_035700225.1 Saccharimonadales bacterium (SeqCode) | reverse complement strand
GGCTCCATATTGGGCGCCGGCGCGGTACATAGGCATTCGCCAATACAGTGGAAGGTCGTAAGAAGTATAGTAATGGCTTGGTTCATAACTATACCGTGCGCGGCACTGGTCGGGGCGGCGATGAATGGCATATCCCATATGCCTGGCGGTATATCGCTCGTATTCAGCCTGGCCATAGTCTTGTCCGGGGCAATTTATGTCACTCGCAACTGGCAATGGGAGAGCTTTGCCCAGGTAAAGGCGAGACTGAGTCCTCTGAGCCGGATACGGCGGGCGGTTACAAAGCCATAACCTTGCTATGCGTATAATCGGCATAGACCCAGGTACGGGAATACTTGGTTTCGGAGTCATAGAATCTTCCGGCCAGAAACTGCAGATGGCGGACGCCGGTGTAATCCGCACCCCGGCTAACCAGGAGGACTCGAAAAGACTGAAAACCATTTTCGAAGAACTCAACGAAATCATCAAACAGAACAAACCGGATGTCATGGCCGTGGAGAAACTGTTCTTTGCAAAGAACGTAACTACGGCGATGAGCGTAGCCCAGGCCAGAGGGGCGGTATTATTATGCGGCGAACAGAACGAGCTACCTATTTTCGAATATACGCCCTTGCAGGTGAAACAGGCTATCACCGGATACGGCAAGGCTGACAAGGCGCAGGTCCAGGAAATGGTAAAGACCATATTGAAGCTGAAGGAAACGCCGAAACCGGACGATTGCGCTGATGCCCTGGCAGTTGCCATCTGCCATTCTATGAACGGCCGCCTGGCCTGACGCAAACGGAAAAAGAGTTATGAAAAGTAATGCGATGTATAATAAATAAACGATGATCGCATATCTTGAAGGAGTAGTCCGCGACAAACAACTGGACCAAGTGATACTGAGTGTAGGCGGCGTAGGATACGGAGTATATGTCACCAGCGAGGACCTTAATTCACTGGAAGCGGAAAAACCGGCAAAACTATATATATTCGAATACATAAGGGAACAGCAACATGACTTGTTCGGCTTCGCACATAAGACGACGAAGCTCTTGTTTGAAAAACTTCTGGAAGTGAACGGGGTTGGTCCGAAGATGGCACTTAACATGTTAAGTATTGGTTCTGCCGACAGTCTGAAAAAAGCTATCGCAGAGGGCGACACCACCTTCATACAAAGCGCGAATGGCGTAGGTAAAAGGGTGGCCGAAAGAGTTGTCGTAGACCTTAAGGACAAGGTTGGCCTGCTTTCTTCGGAATCAGCAACGGACTTTCTGCAGGTTTCCTCAGATGACGAAGCGGTGCAAGCACTGATAAACCTGGGTTTTAGTAGCGCCGAAGCGGCCCGGGCCCTTTCTGGGATAGACAGGAAACTGCCCGTGGAAGAAAAGATAAAACAGGCATTGAAGGCGGAGCGGTAATGGCAGTTGAAAGAATATCCCAGGAATCTAACGATGAGATAGACAAAGAGCTGGATAATTCCCTCAGACCCAAAGATTTTGTTAATTATATCGGCCAGGACAGATTAAAAAGCAATCTTCAGCTGGCTATAACTGCCGCCAAGAAACGTGATGAGCCGATAGACCACGTACTGCTGTACGGCCCGGCCGGGCTTGGCAAAACTACTATGGCCACCGTCATAGCCAACGAAATGGGCAAATCCGTGCGCATAACATCCGGTCCGGCTATAGAAAGAGCCGGCGATCTTGCCAGTATACTGACCAACCTGGAAGACAACGATATACTGTTCATCGACGAAATACATCGCTTGAACCGTAGTGTGGAAGAAGTGCTTTATTCCGCCATGGAAGATTTCAAACTCGACATAGTCTTAGGAAAAGGCCCTAGTGCTAAAAGCCTCAGGCTTGATTTGCCGAAGTTCACCATCATCGGAGCAACTACCCGCACAGGTTCGCTTGCCGCCCCTTTGCGCGACAGGTTCGGTCTTCAGCACAGGCTTGAATTTTACTCGGACGAAGAAATCGCCCGGATAATAAGGCGAGCCGCAAAAATTCTCAAAATAGATATAGACAAAGAAGCATCGGTTTTTCTGGCAAAAAGAGCGCGCCTTACCCCCAGGATAGCTAACAGGTTGCTAAAACGGGTTCGGGATTATGCCGAGGTACACGGCAAGGGCAGGGTAGATATCGATACTGCCAAAAAAGCCATGGAGATGCTTGAGATAGACGAGCTGGGACTGGATCCAGCCGACCGCAGGGTATTAGTTACAATCATAGATAACCACGGCGGTGGACCTGTAGGCGTCAGCACGCTTTCGGCAGTTACCGGGGACGAACGTTCGACGATTGAAGACTTCTTTGAACCTTATTTGCTACAGATTGGGCTGATAGAGAGGACGCCGCGAGGCAGGAAAGCGACCGGTAAAGCCTACAAGCATCTGGGCAAAGATAAACCGAAAGACACCAAGAAACAAACTGAACTGATATAATTTTCTCATGGACAGGGATAACCAGAGGCCGAACCCGGTCGAAGATTATATGAGGAAGGTTATTGACGAGGACAGACCATCGTCTTCCGGCAAGATAAAGGTACCCCGTAAAAAGCGCGCAAACAACAAAAATAACCGTAAAAAACGACGTCTTGAGAAGATGGAGGAACTGGCTAAAAATCCTACGGCCAAAAAGGCTTTTCAGGAGAGGAGCCATCTGTTCGACCCTACAGGCCATCTGGAAGAGATCGGGGATTCCGAAGTAGAGGTGGCCGATGTACGCCGGCATCCTTTCGGGCTTGCATTGATATACGCTCAGTTCATAATCGCCTCGATCCTGGCACTTGGTTTACTGCTCTTTTTGACGCCTTCTACTTTGGGTGCGGGCAGTGTCGCAAGCTTATTAGTGGGTTTACTTGTGCTCTTGATGGCGATATTCGGCATTATTTTCTTAGCTTTGGCCACCAAGGTTTATCGGGGCAACCAGCTTATAATCACTGATTTGAACGTAACCGAGGTGCAACAGATAGGTCTTTTCAACCGCAGAATTTCGGAACTTTCCATGGCAAATGTGGAAGACGTGACTGCAGATACGCGCGGACTTTTCGCCACTGTTTTCAATTACGGCACCCTAACGATAGAAACTGCCGGAGAAGAGCATCATTTTATCTTCAGGAACTGTCCCTACCCGAACGCATACGCCAAGATGATACAGGATACCCGTGCGGAATACCTGCAAAAATACGGTGGCAGAACGCACTAATCCTGAAAGGGGTTGTCGCGGGCGGCTTTGAACAATGCTCGCGCCGCGATATTGTGATCTTTTAACGCTTCGATCTTGTCTATTGTTTCCTGGTCCAGCTTGGGTCTTTTGATTATTTCCTGTTGCTCGACTATCTGCTCAGGAGAAGGTTCCTTATTTATAAGGCGGTTGATTTCAAATACTAAAAACCCGCTCAACACGAGGATTACGATGATAAAGGTGAACTTCGCATATCGCGAAGCATCGTTTATAAACTGCCGTGTTGCTTCGATTATCTTTTTGGGGTCAAAATTAATATCTGCGTTCATGGTTTTATATATGCGTTTAATACTAATGAAAATGTAACCAGATTTCTATCATCTTCGGAGGGCGTAACCGTGATGCTTGTAACATGAGCGGTTCTTCTGTTGGACTCCAGTCTTTCCAAAAAGTTCAGAAAGCGGTAATAAGGGACGGCTGAACTGCCTGAACTGACTGTAATTTCCAAAGAGTAAACGCCCTGTATGCCTTCTACGGGTTTGACCTGGGTTATGTTTTGCGCCCCCTGCGGAGAACCTGTAGCGGCGGCACCGGGAAGTCCCAGACTGGAAGTATCAAAGCTTATTTGCTCCAGATTTATGCCGCTTTCGGAAGCTATTGCATTTATCTCCCGCACGGTCTTTGCCTGGTCTTTATCCTGGGGTACTATCGCTTTGGCTATCTCGTTAAGCGACGCGTATTTAATCAAATCCGTCTTTGCTTGTGCCAGTGACACCTCCTGGTCTTTTATGACCTGGTCCTGGGCTTTTGCACTGCTTAGCTTCTCCGATTGAGTCTTCAGCATGGAATCGCCAAGATAAACTACGGCCACAATGGCTATGAATAGCAAAGATACTAAACCAGCCATGAGATAAGAGAATTTCTTAGGTGTCATTGTGAAGTTGCCCCCGAACTTTTGGCAGTATCGGATATATATACGTAAGGGTTATCGGTAGAGAACAAGGCCCTTAGTTGGACGGCGCACGGATACGCGGACTGCGTTTGCGTCGGGTCTTCAGAACCTGCGGCACTGCAGTCGATTGATTCTATGTCGGCTTTTTGGAATATCTTGTTTTCCGGATCGGACAGATTAACCTGTATCTGTGTAGCAGATTGAACATTTTTTGCCAGCGCCCGCAGTGTTATACCGCCTTCAACCTTATCTATCTGTATGGATTGCAGTGTGGTTCCGGGCGGAAACGACGCACCCAGCTGTCTTAGGAGTTTGGAGAACAGTATCTCTCTCGACAGAACCTGCAGTATAAGCTTGGTATTGGATGATACCTCGTCAAGCTTCGCTTTTGTTTCATCAATCTTCTGTTCCTTTAGCCTTTGCCTTGCTTCGCTCGTCCTAGATTGCTGAGTCTTTATAGAATTATTCATCAATATGTACCCCGATACTATTATCGCTACCAGGATGAGCAGAGAGGCTATCATGGCCAAAGTCCAGTTCAAAAGCGCTCGGTTTTTCCGGGCGTATATTATATTTTCTTTGTACTGAGGAGGAAGCAGATTAATCATGAGAACAGCTCCGCTGGGTTAATAAGGCATAGCCCTGCTACTGTTGCGTATACGGACTTTTCATCATGACTGGGCGGATTTATTTTATGAAGTTCAAAATTCTGCCAAGGATCATAGGCTCTTACCGGAAGCCTTAGCGCGTTGGTAAGATAATCGCTCAGGCCCGGCATGTTCGCGCCTCCTCCCATAGTGATGACCTGGCCTATCTTTCCCTTAGACTCCGTGCGCTCGCTATAATAGCGCATCATTCTTTTGACTTCCCTGAAGAGTTGGTCGAGCTGGGGTTGCATCACGGCTATTACTTCGGATTGTTTTTTGCTTTTACCGATACCGTACTTGGTTTTTATCACATGGGCTTCTTCCCGGCTTACCTTGAGCTTTTCGGCTATAAGGTCGGTAAAGATATCCCCGCCGGCAGGGATAGTACCGGAAACTATTGTGGTCTTGTCGAAAATAGTAATGTCAGCAGAAACGGATCCGAAATCAATTATTACGGACGGTATGTCACTGCTTCTTTCAAGCATCTTGAATAATCTACCGGAAGAGGAAATGCTGGTGTCGAAACTTATGGCTTCCAAGCCTAATATTTCAATCAGCGCCAGGTATGAGTCCGCTATTTTCTTTGGGACCGCTACCGTCAATATCTCGATGCTCTTATCTGTTTTCCCAATGATTTCATAATCGATGTAAAGCTCGTTGAGCGGTACTGGTATATACTGTTCGGTTTCCAGCTCCACGGCTTCTTTAAGTTCGCTATCCTTTATGATGGGCAGATTTATCGTGTGCGTGTAGGTCAGGGTAGCCGGTATGCTTACCGCCACTCTCCTTGTGGTTATCTCGCCGACTATATTCTTTTCCAGCATTTCCTTTATGGCTCCTGCCAGGATTTCATAATCGACTATCTCGCCGTCCTTGATAGCTTTCGCATCAAAACTCCCTATGCCGTAACCGATAAGCTTGTAGCCTTTTTTGGAGGAACTGCCCAATTGCATCACTTTGATGCTGTTCAAACCTATATCCATCCCGAAGAGGGGCTTGTCCTTGTAGAAATATGTTTTGTTTTTATTCATGCTTGCCCATCAAAGCACATACGCTTACTTCTTTAACACTATAGCATATCTCCACCCTTAAAACGATCTTCTGTATCCGTCAATCAGCCAGAAAGTTATACTGCCGCTACCTACGGATGAACCGAAGGTCACGGCGCTGTTGTTGGTTAAGACTATCGTTTGTCCGACCAGGGCGCCTATCTGGCCGCTGTTTGAAACCTGTATCTTCGACCACTTGGCATAGAAGATGGTCTGCGGTCCGGAAGCCGAATTATTGAGCGATATTGTCGTGCTGTTGCGGGTGTTATAAAGGTCGGTGCCTGTCACATCGCTACAGTTCGGTGAACAGCCGGCAGTACTCCAGTAGGTAATCAGCTGGGCGCCGGTGTTCTGATTATTGCTCACTATCTGAGAACTATTGCTGAGTGAGCTGGACTGGCCGTCAATCATAATGTTCGGCCGGGTAGTGCCCAGCGAATCGCTTACGATTAGTTGCGCGCTATTTGACATAGTGAGGTTGCCGGTTATCCATGCATCTCCGAGCACGGTGACCTCGCACTGATGGCTGATGCTTACATTGCCAGTTATCTTTACGTTAGCCGGCCAGGTTATCTCGGCTTTTCCGGAGCAGGACGCCGCAGAACCGGTCAAGTTGTCGGTGACAGCGGCTATTTGCGCGCTTCTATCGTGGGGCGGAAGAGCTTGGGGTGTAACTCCGCTACTTGCGGTAAGCCCGGGGTCGCTCATATTGCTTCCTGATATCTGATTGTTAGCCTTCACATTACCGTATATATGAGAGTTGTTGTAAATATTTATAGGCTGGCCGTTCTCACCGTCCGCACACAGTTGCGGGTAGCTGGAATTCACCGGATTAGGACAGCTCTGATGGGCGACCTGCAAATTTATAGGGCTGGTCTGAAGACCTATCTGCGCGCTATTGGTCATGGTTACCGTACCGTTGACGAATACATCCCCTCCCAGTACCTTGGCGCTGTTGTAGAGCTCTAGGCCGCCTACCCCGGTGATTATGCTGAAGCTTTGTGATTGTATGCCTTTTACATCGGCAGTTATCTTAATGATTGATTCCGGTGAAGAAGAGCTGGCGCTTCTGTAGCTCCGCCCGGTGGCGACTATGGTCTTTTTTTGCGAGCCGGAATTAGTTACGACGGTTTCATATGTCACTTTGGCCGTAGTGTCGTTCTGCAGGATGACTTCGCCGGTTGTTCCGGCCCATGAACTGTCACTGTTGATTTCCTCCATCGATTTGTCTATGCCGGCGTCGGCGCCGAACTGGGCTAATGTTCTGAACTGGTCTTTGCGAGCTACCTGGAACTCTGATACAGCAAACTGCATATAGGCTGTCGCGACCAATATGAAGAAGGGGAAGATGATAAGTATCGATATCATTATCGAACCTGTCCTGTCCAAGCGTCTCATGAGAAATTATTCCTAAGCGTTATTCTTATTGAATTATCATACTGAAGCGGCGTTCCGAATGTTTTTTTCTGTAGCGAGAGGTCTATTTTTATCGAACGGGCATTGGCGGCTACCGAAGTCAGATTATTGTCCTGATCATATAGGGTGAAGGTCATAGTGTCCAGGTTCTCGACTAGCTCTCTGTCTGCCGGGCAGGAAGAAGTAGCCAGGCTTGCCGGGCAGGAGGTCTTGAGCCTGTTGCCGGTAGCAGAAGGGTTTGCCAAAGTTCTTTTATAAAGAGTCGTTCCGTTTTTGTAATACACGAATTCGTTCATGTAGGGTTCGCCGGTATTAGGATCTATCACATAATCATTCGAGCCGTTTAACACAGGTACGGCCGTGATTATTACGAAGCTGGTGTTGTCCGTATTCCAGCCGCCGGAAGGGCCGTTCGGGTCGCTTATGGTGTTGGTCTGCCGGACGCCCGCTCCATAGCGCAATTCTTCCACCATGACCCTGAGCAGGTTCTGCGAGTCGCTGGTCATTTCTATGGATGTGTTCGTTCTACTGGCGGCTACCAGGAAATTTGTAAATGCCGCCAGAAAACCTATGGCCAAAATAGCCATCACCGTCATGGTTATATTCAGTTCCACCAGCGTGAAACCGCGGTCTTGTTTTTTCAAGCTATTGGCCGACACCTATCTCTCCTATGTAAGTTGTATACGAATATGTCCTGGTGTCGCCCTGGTCATTGTAGGATATCGACAGCACGACCTTTTTCATGGCGACCGGGTCGGTGCTGACGGTCAGTGTGGCACTGCGGGGCGATTGTAGCTCGGACGGAAGCTCGCTGGTGACATCGCTGGTACCCAGGCCGACGCCCAGATAACCTTTGCTTCTCAGCTGTTCTATCTTGTTTTCAGCGAAAGAATTCACAACCGCTACATCTCTGCCACGTTGCCCTAGCTTGGCTGAATTCGTCTGTGCTATGGCTATGGAGCCTACAAAGATTCCTATCAGAGCTATAGCAACGATAAGTTCAACAAGTGTGAAACCGTCGGATTTGGTTTTCAAAGCCCTCATGCTTAATTGACAGTATAAAAAACCCTGGCGATGTTTACCAGGGTTTTTATAGTTACCAGCTTTCTAAGCTAGTTGTTCGAACCGGTCTTGGCGAAGGTGCCGCCACCTTCAAGCGTAGCTGTCAGGGTGAAACCTGTACAATCGGTCGTGCTGTTATCACAGCCTGCCGGCGTAACTTCATAAGAGTACGCGTTTGAGGCCGGTGCGGAAACCAATGTCGCGCCAGAGCCCTTAGGATCGGTCAGGGCATCATCCTGAAGACCTTTGAGGTTAGAAGTCCTGAACGTTGAATCGTTCAGCTGGGTCAGGGAAGGATATTTCGCGTTCTCTGCGAAGTAGACTTCAACCTGGCTATAAATAGCGTTGATGTCCGACTTCCTGTCCGCGTCCCTGGCTTTCTTCTGGACCCCGGTAAAGGTTGTTATTATAATCGCCGCCAAAATACCGATAACGACAATTACTATCAATAGTTCCACGATTGTGAAACCACTTTGTTTACGTTTTAGTGAGATCATGAGGACCCACCCTCCTTTTTATTGTTTTTAACTAATGAGCTTATCAACCCATTAGCTTTAGAGGTAGATAAGCATCTGAACAAATTCTAACCATAAGTGTCTTGCCGGTCAAGTTTAGTTCGTTGGTTTATCCACCGACATTGTTGCTTAGGCTGGCTATCGGCCCCATGACGCTGATGGCTATTACCCCTACTATACCGCCGAGTACTACTATCATTATCGGCTCGATAAGCGCGCTTATGCCGTCAATCACCACGTCGACTTCTTCTTCGTAAAAATCCGCTACCTTTATCAGGATTGTGTCTATCTCGCCGGTTTCCTCGCCGATGGCAAGCATCTGCGACACTATAGCCGGGAAATATTTGCTTTTCGACAGAGGTTCGGAAAGTTGCCGGCCGTTCTTTACTTCCTTGGCGGCATTCTTAAGTTCTTCTTCGATGACCAGGTTGCCAATGGCCCCGCCGGTTACCTGCAGAGCATCCAGTACCGCCACGCCCGCCGACATCAGTGAAGCGAAGGTCCGTGCGAACCGAGCCAGTGCAATCTTCACGATAATCGTCTTAATCACGGGAAGCCGGAGCAATAAACCGTGGAAACGATATCTGCCTTTCGGGGTTTTTATATATCTGCGCAGAAAATATACGCCTACAACTATGATGATTATGATAATCAAGGCGTTGCTACGCATAAAGTTGCTCGTATTAAGCAATATCTGCGTATAAATCGGTAGTTGAGCATCCGGACCGCCCAAATCTTTTAGTATCTTTGCGATCTTCGGAATGATGAATACCATTATTCCGAAAAAGGCTATGACGGTGATGCTCATAATCACGGTAGGGTAGGCCATGGCGCTTTTGATTTTTTTGCGCATGGTCGCGTCTTTTTCGACCTGGGCCGCCAGTCTTTTCAGGATATCTTCCAATATACCGCCGGCTTCTCCGGCTCGCACCATGTTTATGTAGATATCGTTGAAGGCTTTCGGGTGTTTGGCCAAAGCGTCGGCCAGCGGAGCGCCCCCTTCAATGTCTTTTGAAACCTCGCCGATTATCTGGTTGAAATATTTATTATCCGTTTGGTTCTGCAGGGTAGCCAGCGACCTGTTCAGGGGTACGCCGGCGGATATCATGGTCGATAACTGGCGAGTGAATACTACCAGGTCTTTTGATTTGACCTTGCCCCCGCCAAGCTTCATGAAGCTCCCGTGCTCTTTGACTTCCTTTATGGACAATGGGTGTATGTTCTGATGTATCAGGGTTTCTCGGGCGTTCTCTTTACTGGAAGCCTCCACTGTACCGGACAGGGTTTTGCCGTCTTTTGTAGCGGAGTAGGAAAATTTAGCCATTACTTATCGCTTGTAACCCTTAATATTTCTTCTATGCTGGTCTGGCCGCGAAGCGCCTTTATGAATCCGTCTACCTGCATCGTTATCATGCCTTCTTTTATGGCCTGATCCTGTATCTGCTCACTGGTTCCGTTGCCGACTATTAGCTTTTGGACTTCCTCGCTGTTGGGCAATACTTCATAAATACCGACCCTTCCTTTATATCCGGTGTGTCCGCACACCTCGCAACCGTCTTTGCGGGCTTTCCATATGCGAGTTATCTTTTCCGGCGTCGTAGAAAGCTTATCCGTAGACGCAGTGTTCTTTTTGCTGGGGTTGGCTTTGCCGATACCGCTTTCCAGGGCGGTCTTTTCCAGTTCGTGGACCTTTTTCATAGTGGCAGAATCGGAAGTATTGAATATCTCGCCTATTTTATTCAGCTCGGTGGAATCCGGCGTGGCTGACTCCCGACAGTCTACGCACAGCCTTCTGACCAGCCTCTGGCCTACGACAGCCCGGACCGTGCTGGCTATCAAAAACGGTTCTATGGACATGTCAAGCAGACGGGGCAGGCAGGTTGCCGCATTGTTGGTGTGCAAAGTGGCAAAAACCAGGTGGCCGGTAAGGGCGGCCTGTACGCCCAGCCCTGCCGTTTCGGTGTCTCTTATCTCGCCGACCATTATGATGTTCGGGTCCTGCCGCAGAAGCGCTCTCAGCCCGGCGGCGAACGTCATGCCGGCCTTCGGGTTGACCTGGGTCTGATTGGCTCCTTGAATCTTATACTCGACAGGGTCTTCGATGGTAGAGATGTTGACCGACGGTCTGTTAAGTATGCTCAGGATACTGAAAAGACTGGTTGATTTGCCGGAACCCGTAGGGCCGGTCACCAGTATCATGCCATGCGGCTGGGTTATGGCGCCGTTGATGGTTTTCAAGGCCTGGCCCCAATAACCGAGCTCTTCCAGTGTGGCCGGTTTGCTGGACTCGCTGAGGATTCTCATAACGACCTTCTCGCCTTCGGTTATGGGCAGGGTCGACACGCGAAGAGCGAACACGCCGCTTCCGATTTGAATCTTGAACCGTCCGTCCTGGGGCGCGCGCCGCTCGTCTATCTTCAGGTTGCTCAGAATTTTTATCCTGCTGACAAGGGGTCCAAGGGTTTTCTTTGGCAATTTATTGGCCTCCCTTAAGACGCCGTCGATACGGTAGCGTATAAGCACGTGGTTTTCCCGGGGTTCTATGTGTATGTCGCTGGCGCCCGATTTGACCGCGTATTCGATAATCAGGTTCGCTGTCTGGGCTATAGGGGAGTCTTCTGCCAAGTCCTCTTCGCTTACATCGTCGGACGCCTCCTCGGCTTCTTCCTCGGTAAGGACTTTTGTCAGCTCGTTGTCCACGTTGCCCCGGTATTGGTCCAGGGAGCTTTCAACTTCCGAAGTACATGCTATATGCACCTTCAGGTTCGTACCCAGCTGTTTCTGCAAAAAACTGAGCGCCTGAATGTCGTCCGGGTCTTCCATGGCGATGAGCTTGGAGCCGTCTTCTTTTACTCCGAACAGGACGGCCTTGTACTGCCGCGCTATCCTTTCCGGTATGAGAGTCAGGACCTCGCGCTTTATTTCTTTAGGGTTGAGTTCGATGAAAGGTACGTCTATCTCTTTGGCGTATAGTTTGGTCAGGTCTTTTTCGGTCACTATGCCGTTGCTGATGACCACTTGCTGTAAGGTCTGTTTCTCGGCTTTTTCCTGTTCCTTCAAAGGCTTCAGCTGGGTTGCCGTAGCCTTACCGCCGTCAATCAGTAGTTTCTCTACCAGAGAATCCGAAATACGCATAAGCTATGCAGAAGCTCCGCTGTTTTTTATCGGTTGTTTTTGGTTTCTCTCAGCAATCATTAAAATTTGCTCCCCACCCTCTCGGGAGTAGAAGTATACGAAGAATTATACAATAAATAACCATAACCGACTACCTGGGAATAGAAACGAAAATGTTATACTAAAAATTCAAATTAGACCAAAAGGAGAGTTAATTGGCTGATAATAAAAAAACAGGCGGGACAACTGAAAAAGAGGGCAAGGCCAAGGCTTTGGGGCTGGCTCTTGAAACCATAGAGAAACAGTTCGGAAAAGGCTCCATCATGAAGCTCGGCGAAGCCCATAGGGCCAATGTCGAAACCATTCCTACCGGAAGCCTCAGTCTGGACATAGCTCTTGGCGGTGGTATTCCAAAGGGCAGGATAATCGAAATATACGGCCCGGAAAGCTCCGGCAAGACGACTCTTACGCTACATGCTATCGCCGAAATACAAAAACAGGGAGGCACGGCGGCTTTCATTGACGCCGAGCATGCGCTTGACCCTGCTTACGCCAAAAAGCTGGGCGTCAACGTAGAAGACCTGCTTATATCCCAGCCGGATAACGGCGAACAGGCTTTAGAGATTGCTGAAACGTTGGTTCGCTCCAATGCAGTCGATGTGGTGGTGATTGACTCTGTTGCCGCCTTGGTTCCGCGGGCGGAAATAGAAGGCGACATGGGCGACTCGCACATGGGCTTGCAAGCGCGGCTGATGAGCCAGGCTTTGCGTAAACTGACAGGTGTAATCAATCGTTCCCACACCACCGTTATTTTCATCAATCAGATACGCATGAAGATAGGCGTCATGTTCGGCAACCCGGAAACCACCACCGGCGGAAATGCTCTGAAATTCTATTCATCCGTGCGCATGGATATCCGCCGTATATCACAGATAAAACAGGGCGACGCCATCATCGGCAACCGCGCCAGGGTCAAGGTAGTGAAGAACAAGATAGCCCCTCCGTTCCGCCAGGCGGAATTCGACATTATGTACAACCAGGGCATCAGCAAAAGCGGTGACATTCTGGATTTGGCCGTGGAGCACGGAATAATTGAAAAAAGCGGCGCCTGGTTCGCGCTGGGCGGCGAGAAGATCGGCCAGGGCCGGGAAGCGGCCAAAAAAGCCCTGGAAGATAACCCGAAACTCATGGACAAGCTGGACAAGGAAATCCGCGAAGCCGCCGCCAAAGAATAAGCTATGACGGCGACGAACCATGCGCTGAGCGGCGCCGTTATCGGCTTGAGCATAACTCATCCGGCGATAGCTTTACCGCTGGCGTTTGCTTCGCACTTCGTTTTGGATGTCGTGCCGCATTTCGGGCTGGAAAAATTTACCGGCTACTGGAAGCAAAAAGAACTGTTCCGCAAATTTATCCTGACCGATGCTTTATTGCTATGCCTTTTCTTTGTCTTCCTCTTGTTCGAAAAAGCCCCCCTGCTGGTTTTCGCCTGCGTCTTTTTAGCCTGTCTACCGGACACCGCCTGGGCCTACCGCTACATATTTTATGATAAGTTCGGGCGCCTTAAGCCACGACCCATGAACCGTTTCAATAAGTGGCATGTGGATATACAGACCCATTCCCTGAAGGGAATTTACCTTGAGGTTCCGTTCGCGCTTTTGATGTTCTCGTATATAGCTTCGAAACTGGTATGAAGGTTACTGACATAAAACAGCAGGTAAAGCGTAAAGACCGCTATTCTATATTTGTTGACGGGAAATATAGCTTTGCCCTCAGCGAAAGCGGTCTAATCTCCAGCGGTCTCAAGGTTGGCCTGGATTTAAGCGCGCAGGATTTGGAAGACCTGAAAAAACATGCAGTAGAAGACAAGGGCGTGTACAGAGCGCTTGACCTTATCGCGCGCAGGCCCAGAAGCGCCGGGGAAATAACCGATTACCTCAAGCGCAAAGGCTATGAAGAGGAAGAGGCTGAAAAAATACTTAACAGGTTAAGTGAGAAAGGGTATATAGACGATGAATCTTTTGCACGCTCGTGGGTAGAGAACCGCCGGCTTCTCAAACCAACCAGCCGTCGCAAGCTCCGGCTCGAACTCAAACAGAAGAAAGTTGCGGAAGATATAATCCAAGAGGTACTTAAGGAAGGAAACGTTGACGAGGCAGAAACCCTAAGGAAGCTTATTGTGAAAAAGTTGCAACAAGCCCGCTACCGGGACAGACAGAAACTTATGCAATATCTGGCCCGCCAGGGTTTCAACTATTCCGATATTAAGGAAGCCCTGGATGATATCGCCGGCGACGCCTGACGCGTTTTAGCTGGCCGCAATGGTAGATGTTGCGACGTCGCCGGCTTTTTCAGTGGCGTCCTCAATGATTATCCTGGTGTTGGTAATCTCTATTATCTGGGTGCGGTCTATACTGATACTGCCGCCGGAAAAGCTTTTGATAATCGGTTGTGATGCGTAGATTTTTTTGACGAACATGCTGTCGGTTTCTACCGCATAGTCGGACACTTTGCCGTATTTCTTGCCGCTCTGGCTCATCACATATTTGCCGATAAGTTGAAAGTTTATTTCCAGTATTTTTTTCAGGCGCACTAGCTCGTCTTCTTCGGCCAGCACTTCATGGTCGTTTATGACCAGGCCCTGCGGCGCCAGGTCGCGTACGTCGTTGCTTAAAAGTATCAGCTTCTTACCGTCGAACCGGTCGGATACATGCCAACCTTCCACCTTCAGGTTGTTCGGGTTGATAATCATTTCCGTTGCCGTACCTACGGAACTTCCGGTGCGTAGTGACATTACGGATACGTTCAATAATGCGTCGCTAAGCTTGAGCATAATTTTAGTATACATCCCGCCGGTGCAAGCATGAAAAACCTGTCTGATTTATAATTACTGCCATGAGCAAGCTGATGGTAGATTGTGTCGATGAATCCGAAACAGTCATGGTCGCAGAAAAACTTGCCCGCCAGCTAGGGGGTGGGGAGCTCATTGAACTGCGCGGCGACGTGGGTTCGGGCAAGACTACGTTCGTGAAGGGGCTAGCCATAGGGCTTGGTTCGAAAGACAAGGTCAGTAGCCCATCCTTTGCCCTGAAAAACGAGTACGAAGGACGGCTCAAACTTTATCATTTTGACCTATACCGCCTGGAAGAACCGGGAATAATGAGCCATGAAATAAGCGAAACTCTTGGCCGAAAGGACTCGGTTACGGTTATAGAATGGGCCGAAAAAGGGGGCGATATACTGCCCGCAAATAGGATAAAGGTAGAGCTTATGCCCGCTGGCGCTCACGCGAGAAAACTAATAATTTCCTATCCGAAAGGCAGATGATGATATTGACTATTCGCACTGATAAACCGCAAGCCGAGGTGGGATTATACGAAGCAGATAAGAAGCTGGAATATATTTTGTGGGAGGCTGGCAGGAACTTGTCCCAAAGCCTGCATGAGAAAATTGAAGAATTACTCGGGCGGCGGGGCATAGATTATTCAAGCCTAATCGGCGTGGTCATATACAAGGGTCCGGGTAGTTTCACAGGTCTTCGGATAGGCGCCAGCGTCGCCAATACCTTGGCCGGTGAACTCGACATACCGATAGCCGGCTCCTCCGGCGAGGACTGGATAGTGGCTGGAATCGGCGCGTTAAAGGCCGAACCCGGCAAGCGCCTGGCGGTCTTGGATTACGGTTCAGAACCTAAGACTACCAAACCTAAAAAATAATTTTGCAAGCGCGTATCTTTGGTTCTATAATGGCAGGCGTAGAATCGTTGTTCAACACAGCTTCTAACAGACTTAAGAATAAATTCTAATAACAATCGATAAATGCAGTTTTGGGAATCGCGTTGATTTTCCGGCTAATGAAGTGATAGTGACGCCAAAAATCAGCAGTCTGAATTTCCCATCTGATAGCGATAGAAAGGACTAAAGCTATGGATCCAATAACTATAGTATTGGCTCTGGTTGGTATTGCCCTAGGCTTCGGCGGTGCCACAGCTGTAAACAAACAAAGATTAAGCCAGGCCGACGAAAAGGCGAAAAAGGAGCTGAAAAAAGCCCAGCAGGAAGCGGAAAAGCTTGTAAGCAAAGCCAAGCAGGAGGCCCAGGAATTGGCGGACTCGTCCCGCAAGGAAGACCAGACCCGTCGAAAAGAATTTAAGGATATTGAAAAGCGCCTGTTGGACCGTGAAGAAGCCTTGGACAAAAAGCTGGATACTTTGGACAAGCGGGCCGAGAGCCTGCGCAAAGGCGAATCAGAGATAGAAGAACTCAAAAACGAGATACGCGACATCAGGAAAAAACAGCAGGATAAACTCGAGAAGATTGCCAAGCTTTCTAAGGCTGATGCCAGCGAAAAGCTGATGGCAATGACCGAACGCGATATCAAGAACGACCTGAAGGGCCTTATAAACAAGCTTCAGAACGATGCGCGCGACCTGGCTGAGGAAAAGGCAGGCGCCATACTGGTACAGACCATGGAACGCATGGCGAGCGAGGTGACTGCCGAGCGCACGGTTACAGCGGTCAAGCTGGAAGATGAGGAAATGAAAGGCCGGATAATCGGCAAAGAAGGGCGTAACATACAAGCGCTACAGCGCGCCACAGGCGTAGATATAATGGTGGATGACACGCCGGGCATGATAGTGCTAAGCTCGTTCGACCCGGTCCGCAGGGAAGTGGCTCGAGTCACACTAGAGATGTTGCTTAAGGACGGACGTGTACATCCCGGCAGGATTGAAGAAGTCGTTGCAAAAGCACAAAAGCAGGTCCAGAAAGATGTCATGCGAGCCGGCGAGGACGCCGCCCGCGAAGTCGGTATCATCGGTATTCCGAAAGAGATATTGCAGTATCTGGGGGAACTGAAGTTTAGAACCAGCTATGGCCAGAACGTGCTCAAGCACAGTACCGAGATGGCGCACATGGCCGGTGTTTTGGCCGAGCAGATAGGAGCTGATGCAAAGACGGCTAAGTATGCCGCGCTTATCCATGACATGGGCAAGGCTCTGACCCACAAGATAGAAGGCAAGCACCATCACATAACTGGTGAAATCGCTCGTAAATACGGAGTCGATGAAAAGATTGCCCATGCGGCTGAGGCGCACCATGATGATATGGAAGCCACAACGCCGGAAGCGCTGGTCGTGCGGGTAGTGGACGCCATCAGCGCCGCCCGCCCGGGAGCGCGAAATATCAGCGCCGAGAACTTTGCCGAGCGCATGAAAGATCTGGAAAATGTGGCTACAGGGTTCAAGGGCGTGGACAAGGCATACGCCATCAGCGCAGGCCGCGAAGTCCGCGTGTTCGTCAAGCCTACCGACTTGGACGACCTGGGTTCCATCAAGCTGGCGCGCGACATCGCGAATAAGATTGAATCGACCATGCAGTACCCTGGCACCATCAAGGTGAACGTCATAAGGGAGACAAGGGCGATTGAGTTTGCGAAGTAAGCTGGGAAAAGGCTTGCTTATCTGTTAGAATAACCTCTGTTTCGTAGCTACGATAGCTACGTAAATGTCCGGTGGACATTTACGGGGATTGGCGCAGTTGGCTAGCGCGCGCGCTTTGGGAGCGCGAGGTCGCCGGTTCGAGTCCGGCATCCCCGACCATGTCGGAATTAAATTAATCGCTATAAACTAAGGTTAAATCATGGAAGATGCAGAGTTTTTTGAACGAATACAGGATCCCGCGGTTAGGGAAAATCTAGCAGTTCGGGCAGGTGGAGAAGCATTTTATGCTGGTTTGGATACGGGAGATAGCATAGATGTAGCTCTCGATAGATCTTTACACCTTGTGCCAATATTTACTAAGTTCTTTGAAAAAGCGGCAGAGTCTGGAACTTTGCCTGAAGAGCATTCTGCGCAGGAATGGGCTTCGGCCTTAGAAGAAATGGACGAAGGTGTTAGGAGTTCGCATGAACCAAGCAACTTGAGAAAAACTGTAGCAGGTTTTTTATTGAGACAAGAGATAAGAACATCTAAAAGCCGAATACCTACGAGCTTAAATAAAAGGCGAGAATTCAGAGCCAAAACTGCATAGCTAAATACCCGTCCGGTCAATCTGTTAGAATTTATTAGTAGTTTGTTTTCGGAGTGTGGCGCAGCTCGGTAGCGCGCACCGTTCGGGACGGTGAGGTCGGCGGTTCAAATCCGCCCACTCCGACCATGAAAATGTCCATGCATCCGCATGGAATTTTTCATGTCTGTGACTTGATTCTGAATCGCCGAGGCCGGTTAGCTCCGCGCGAATAGCCGGAGCGCTATCCGCCCACTCCGACCAATAATACCGTGTTTTATGAGTTTGGAAGATTTTGTAAGACTTCGAGGAATGGTCCTTTGCAAGATGTATTCTGTCCGGCGACTATGCGGCTCAAGGTAGAATTAAGCGCGTCATCAAGCGATTTACTGCTGTCCAGCGTACAGACAAGGTCTTTTCCTACCCAGCTCGGGTTTTGAGGGTATTTAAGGTAACGCATAAGAGTACTGCAACCGCCGTCTTTCGGCCCGTATATCTCGGAGTAGAATGCTCCTTCGGTTTCGCTTTTGAATGTGTATTTCGCTTTTTCACACTTGTCGAATTTCTTTTCGAAACAATCCTTGCTGTCACAGGCTACTGCCTGATATTTGTCCTGGTATATCCTGTATGCGCCGAATGCTACGGCGCCAAGGACCAAAAGTACGACCAGAACTTCCGCCAAGATGGAGGCACCGAGCTGGTCATTGATTAAATTTTTGGCTTTCACTACAGGTTTAATTAAATTATCAAGCGCTGGTCAAGTCAATGACATAAGCGGATTAACCTCGGCGGTTTACTTTTACGATAACGCTTTTGGTTGCTACAATAACAGCTATGGCAATCGCATATATGCTCGGCTGGTGGTACGGCCGGGGCTGGAGCTGGCTGATGCTCTCACTGAAGAACGACTTGAAGGTCGTTGAGGAGACGCTGTCCGTACCCATACTGTTAAAAACTTGGTTTTCGCCTTGGAAACAGATACAAACCCAGTCTTCTTTCCGGAATTTTTTTCAAGCGGCTATCGATAACTTGGTGTCCCGCCTCGTTGGTGCGGCCATGAGGACCTTCCTGTTGATAGCGGCCTTTGCCCTGACTTTCGGTATAATCGCCGGCGGGCTGGCCATGTTGATACTCTGGCCCCTCATACCTCTGCTGGTCTTAATACTCCCTGTAATGACGCTGGTAATCTAAAGATGGAGCAAAGCATAAACCTCGCAAGCGCCCGGGCAAAGAAGTCCAGTTACGCACTTTTCTTTGAAAGAAAAGGTTTGTTGCCGGGCATGAATATGGTGGTCCTGCTGTCTGTTTTGGCAAGCCTTTTTCTGATTTTTGAAAAGAACCGGTTCGGCTTCATAGCCTTACTTCCTGCTGTAATCTGCTTGATGTTCCGCTGGTGGTATAAAGGCGAGCTGGAAAACCTATCCGAGAGTGCGAGCGGGAACAGTATCGACGGCTTGCTTGAACCGAAGGTTCTGGCCAGGCTGAAAAATTCCGACCCGTCGGCATTTGATTTGTGGGAGGCCGTAAAGGACACGAATGAACGCTGGTTCTTTGAAAACCGCTATATGTTACATCATTCCATTTTCGAACAAATGCTTAGCAAGGAACCCGGTTCCGGCCAGAAAGTCTGGCAGATCGCATACGAGCTTCGTGATAAATACGGTATTTCCGATATTCCGGCGGGGGTTATCATAGTTGCGCTTTTGCGCAGTATAAACGGCATAGAAGACCTGCTCGCAGGATTAAAGATAGATATAAAGGACTTGGAAGAGGGCATAATCTGGATTTCGAATATAGAAGAAAAAGCACGCTTGGCGAGCAAAAACAAAAGCTTCGGCGGATTGGCACGCGACTGGGCTTTCGGCTATACGCCGACACTGAGATATCTCGGGCATAATATCAGCGAAGAGGTAAAGTTCTCCGGCTTTTTTGCGGATACCCAGATGCACGACAAGCTGGTGGACCAGATGATAAAAGCCATGGCTAGCGGCCAGCAATCCGTCACGCTAGTAGGTGATATAGGTACGGGCAAGACTACATGCGTCTATGCCTTTGCCGAACACATCCTGCAAGGTTCCGACGTACCTGATAACATCGCATATAGCCAGGTTGTCGCGCTTGATGCCCCGACGCTTATCGCACAGGCTACCGCGCCGGGCGAGTTGGAAAGACTGGTGCTTACTATCATTTCTGAAGCCAGGAAGGCTAAGAATATAATTTTGTTCTTTGATGATGCCCAGGTGTTTTTCGGCCAGGGCGATGCGAGCGTTGATTTAAGCAATGTGCTCATACCGGCTCTGGAGTCCGGTTCGCCGCGGCTTATTTTTGCTATGACACCGCGTGAATGGCAAAGCATAGGGGCGAACAATTCCACGCTCGCCAGCAAGTTCCAGCCTTTGCAGGTCCCCTCCGCGGGCGAAGAAGAAACCTTGAGGGTACTAAGGGATCAGATACTGGTGGTCGAATACCAGAAGAAAGTTCTGTTTACGGACCAGGCACTGAAGGAAGCGTTCAAACTCGGTAGCCGCTATGTGGATAATCAGGCTATGCCCGGTGCGGCTTTGACAGTCTTGAAGTCCTCTGCGACTGCTACGAAAGACAGCTATATTACCGCTGAAGTCGTTCAGCAGAGCATAGAATCAACCTACGGAGTCAAATTGCAGAAGGCGAGCCAGGAAGAAACCGGCGTTCTGCTCAATATGGAAGACGAACTTCACAAGTACGTCATCAACCAAAAACAGGCTGTAAGTGTCATCGCTAACGCGCTCAGGCGCTCCAGAAGCGGGGTTGGCAATCCCGACCGACCGGCCGGCACTTTTCTGTTCCTCGGCCCGACGGGTGTAGGCAAGACCGAACTTTCCAAAGCGCTGGCCAGGGTCTATTTCGGCGATGAGAAATCCATGATAAGGGTGGATATGAACCAGTATGTCAGGCCGGATGACGTGGACCGGTTACTATCGCCGCTTATCGGCGAACAGCTTGGTTTCTTAGGCCAGGTCAGGCGGCGCCCCTTCAGTGTGATTCTTTTGGACGAGATTGAAAAGGCGCACAGGGATGTCGTCAACCTTCTGCTTCAACTGCTTGACGAAGGCGTTATGCGCGACATAGACAATAAGCCGGTTTCATTCAAAGACTCCATCATAATAGCTACTTCCAATGCCGGGGCCGACGAGATAAGAAGGCTGATAGACGAAGGCAAAGACATAGCCAAACTGCAAGCCGAACTGGTAGACACGGTCATAGAGCGCAATATTTTTGCGCCGGAATTCGTCAACCGTTTTGACGAGGTAGTCGTATTCAGACCGCTTACGCCGGAAGAGTTGTTGAAGGTAGTGGATTTGATAATAGCCGGTATAAATAAGACTTTGGATAATCAGAAAGTCCAGGTCGAGCTGAGCGAACAGGCAAAGAAATGGCTGGTCGACAAAGGTTACGATGCCAAACTGGGCGCAAGGCCCATGCGGCGCGTCGCTCAAAAATACGTCGAAAATATCCTCGCCAAACGTTTATTGGAGCATACTGCCTCCAGCGGTAGTAAAATAAGACTTGATGTTAATGATTTTGAAGCGATAGACGAGGACTAGCCAATGGCCATCGCTCTTTCACTCGGCCTGATACTTTTTATGCTGGTGGGCAATGAGATACTTTGCAGAAAAAAAAGCATAGAACCGGAAACAGGCAGGAAGACCATACACATACTGGTCGGGAGCTTCATAGCTTTTTGGCCGCTTTATATGGGCTGGGAAAGCATAAGGATACTAAGTCTGGCCCTTTTGGCCGGCGTGGCAATCTCATACCAATTCGGAGTTTTCGGCGCAATACATAACGTCAAGCGGCGCACCAGCGGAGAGTTGTGGTATCCGATAGGCATAGGCCTAACGGCGTTGGCTACGAACGAACCTTGGGTTTTTGCTGTGGCCGTATTGCACCTGTCGCTGGCTGACGGCATGGCGGCAATAATGGGTAAAAAATACGGCGTGATGCATTATAAAATTGGGGAGCATACCCGTTCCATCGTGGGGTCATTCGCCTTTTTGACGGTTTCATTTGCTTTGTGCATGATTGCTTTCATAGTCCTTAGCAACAAGGAACTGCCAGGGGTTTCGTTAGCTGTGTTCGCAGTCACGCCATTTTTGGCTACGGCGATTGAGAGTATCTCACGATATGGACTCGATAATTTATTCGTACCCTTGGTAGTCGTGCTGGCTCTAGGCGCGCCTACGGGTACGTTGACCTTCGGGTTGTATCAGAACCCAAATACTTTCGGATCTACCGGTTCCCACTCATCAAGTATCTTGTCAAAAACATAGGCGCAAAGCTTCTTGTCATGGTCCGTTATCTTGTCTTCGGGCAAGTCCAGGATTTCCTGTCTTGTGAAACTTTTGATGACTTCCGACTCGCCGTCCGTAGGCTTGTTCATGGGGTCTTCCTCGGTCACAAAAACATATTTCAAATCGTCATGGTAATGGGAAAGTTCGTCGTAGTAATAAGAAACGTGCAGAAATGGGAAGGGGTGTATAACCAGACCGTCCAGCGCTTTCAGACTGTTTTTTGGCTGGAGTATTTTTAACTGGCCTATGTCGTAGCCGCTTTCTTCCTTTATCTCACGGACTATACATTGCCAAGGGTCTTCATCAGGTTCTATATGCCCGCCGAAATGCAAAAATTTGCCGACATATTTGTGGATATGGAGTATTATTCTGGGTTCTTTTCCGAGCTTAACGATAAAAGCGCTGACCGTATTGTCATGTTCTTCAGGGCCGGTGTTTATATGAGGCATAGGTTGAATGATAGCACATGGCGACTGGCTGGGACTTGGTCACGTCCCGCGACCTCATGAGTTTATTTTTCGTGTATCACGGATGACGCTTCGCTCGTGTCTACATAAAAGTCCACTGGACATTTATGGGGCGAATGATGGGACTTGAACCCACGGCCTTCTGGACCACAACCAGACGCTCTAACCAACTGAGCTACATTCGCCTTAACAGGGGTAATTATACTTTAACTTGTATATTCGGGCAAACCGACTAATTCATCAATATTTTCGCAAGCTTCCAGTAAATCCTTGGGTAAATGCCGCGCCCGGGTATTGTTCAATAAATTCTGTACTTCCTTCAGGCTCATAAGCTTGACGTCTATTTTTTCGCCGTTGTCCAGATTCTGCTTCTGCAAACCCTCAAAACCGGTAGCCAGGAAAAGATAAACGAACCAATCAATCTTGCTATGCGGTTGTTCGACTTTCACAAGTCGCCACTCCTTGAACGTCATGCCGGTTTCTTCCAGGGTCTCGCGTTTTGCGGCAGACAGCTCATCCTCGCTTTTATAATCGTGCCTGCCGCCGGGCAGGTCGTAAAACGCTTTGTTCGAATCAGGTTGCTCTTGGTCGAGAATCACAATTTTATCGTCCTTGATGGCTATGACTTTTATGGTGTCCGGGCGTTTCAACATCTCGAAAGTTTCAAGACTGCCATCGTACATTTTTTGTTCCCACTGGTATACGTCGAATATCTGTCCCTTGAACACGCGTGTGGCGTTTTTCGGAATCAGCTTGGCATTTTCAGGAATTACTGTACGCATAATTGTTCTCTATCAACTTTATTGCATTGACTATCTCGTCAAAGTCGAATACCTGGTGATGGGCAAGTTCATGTTTGGCCTCGGACAGATGGATACTTGGCATATCGATGGCGCTGGCGGCTATTATGTCTGTGTCGCTGTCGCCGATGTATATGGCTTCAGCGGGCGACAGTTTCAGTTTCTGCAGAGCCTTTTGCAGGGGCTCAGGATGCGGTTTATGATTCAGGCAATCATCGAAAGATATGACCACATCGAAATATTTTTCTATGGGCCGGAGCTTGAATATTTCATCTATACCAAAGCGTATGCGGCTGGTCACTATACCCAGGTCAAAGCGCTTGCCCAATTCTTCCAAAGTGGATTCCAAATCCTTGGGGAATTTGAAATCCTGGACTTCGCGTACTGCTGAGTCGAACATCAAGTTGAAAACCCTATCAATTTCTTTTTTATCAGTCACGCCTTTAGACGCCAGCGCTTCGGTTATGACGGTCTGCATGGGTTTGTGAAAACCCTCTATGTGTTCAAGGTCAATATCACCGTATCCGGCGCGTTTGAAAAGTTCTATTTTGAACTTGCGGTTAGCCTCGCGCGAATCCACGAGTACCCCGTCCATGTCGAAAAGAACGGCTTTTATCATCCCAGGCTTTTTCTCAAGACAGCCGCCTCGCTTATCTTGCTCTTTAATTCGTCCGAAGGTTCGCCCCTGAGCTTTATTATCTGCGCAGTTATTTGTTCATGTGCTTTTTCTTCTTTGGTTTCGACGCCAAATTCAATCCCCAGGACTTTTTCTACAAGCTCAATGTCTTTCTGCACATCCTTCCAGCCGTCGTTTCGCTCTGCGAGCTGGGATAGGTTTTGCCGGTTCAGATATTTTCCTGCCCTTTGCAGGTCGGATTTCAGCAGTCTGTAGTTTTTCCTGACCAGATTAAGCTGTTCGGAGTTCAGTTTGCTCAATGCGCGTCCAGTACTTATGAACTCCGGCGGCACGCCAATGGAGTAAAAACCAGCGGTAAAGGTTATGGCCCGCGGCATTTTCTGTTCGCCCAGTTTGCGGCCGTATGCCAAAAGTCCTATGTGCTGTCGGCGCTCACGTCTTTTTGGTACGCTTGCGAAGACCGCTTTCATATCTCCAGCTATAGCCATCAGTGTCTTCTGGTATATTTTTTCCGACTCACAGCTTATGTTTGTAAGCTCTTTTTCCGTGGCGGTGTCGAACACTACAGGAGAAGTCTTAGGCAGTTTTTCCTCAAGTTCCGTGATAGCATCTTTGACCTTGGCTATGGGGTTATCATAGCGGAATGAAGATTGTACGGTGACCGTTCTCATCCCGGGATGCTCGCTTATGTAATCATCCACCGTATCGGGGCTTAAGCCGCCTCTGAAAGGAAGACTGCCTACGCCGGAAATTGGAAAGACCGGTACGTCGTTTTTCTTGGAAAAGCTGTATGCCTGGGACAAAGCTATCTTGTTAGCCAGCACGGTAGAAAGCATGCCGGAAACCAGCGACGGGTCGGAGCGCGCAAAGAAAGGGCGCAAGTAAACCGGCTTTGAATCGAAATGTTCTTTATGTAAGCTGGCGTATTTTTCGAGCAGTTTGCCGGTGTCCAGTTGGCTCTGCACGCTTTCAATCAGCGGGATAAGTTCCAGATAATCATCGTTGTCCGGTTCATGTTTCGTAAAATCGGAAGACTTGAACCGGGCTAATTTTTCGAACAATTTATGAATGCGCATCAGTTGTTCCGCACGTTCTGTCATGGGCAGGATGACTTCAAAAAGCGGGCGTTTTTCGAACTTCAGGTCGCGGGCAAAATCCTCCCCGCTCAAAACGACTGTCATGGCCTGCAGGAGGTTGTAGCCTTTTTCTTCCCACACATTGGGTATGCGGAAAGTCAGGAACTTATCGCGCCCTAGCTGGTGTTTTGAAAAATAATCATAATGCTCGCTAAACAGCCGGTCTATGACTGCCGCGTCGGCATGCTTGCCCTCCCAGTCCCACATGTATTCGGATACACCCAGCTCCTCAAAGCAGGTAACGGCTTCGGGAATCTCCTTATAAACTGCTACGAAAGGATCTTTTTGCTTGTCCCAAAAAGGCGGCAAGGCATTGTCCGGGTGCTGAGTTGCCATCGTAGCCGGAATTTTCCGCATTAGTACGTACCATGCCTTCCTAGCCCAAAGCAAGTTTGCGCTTGCAAGGCATTCTTGGTACCCAGCACAATTTTCTTCTGCGATACTCGTGTGCCGCACCACTCGTACGACTTACTCCGTTTCTCAAAGAGAAATTGCACTGTGCGCTCAAGTACGTAACTAATGCTCATAAATTCGCCTCCACGAATTCCTTTATTTTTTGTAGGCCTTCTTCCAGCGTATCTTTATCCGTAGTAAAGGACAAGCGCACATAACCGGGGGCGGAAAATGCTTCTCCAGGGACCAGCGCTACTCCTTTGTTTTGCAGAAGCTCTTCGCACCATTTCATACTGTCCTTTGTAATATCTCGTATATCGATGAAAGCATAGAACGCTCCCGCCGGCGGATTGAATTTGATTTTCTCAACTCCTCCCAATTTTGCCGCAACTATGTTGCGGTTCGCTTTAAGCTCTTCATACATCGGCGGCTTGTCGCCTTGGGCAAGCCCGGCCACCGCGCCGTATTGGCTTAGCGTGCTCGTATTGCCAAGAAGATGGCTCTGAAGTTTGGTGGCCGCTTTGATAATCTCATCCGAAGCTATTAGATAACCTATGCGCCAGCCGGTCAGGGCCTGGCTTTTGGAAAACCCGCTACTGATAACCAGGTTTTCAAACCTGAAGTTGGTAATTGGCTCGAAATCATCGGCGTATACCAACTTTGTATACATGTCATCGGCCAGAACGGTTATACCGCTTCCGGGCAGTATATCTGAAAGTTCTTTCAGCTTGTCGGGCGAATAAACCGAGCCCGTAGGGTTATTCGGTGAGTTTATTATTATGACTTTGGTCTTATCAGTTATCTTGGATTTTATCTCCGTGTTATCAAGGTCGAAATCATCCTGTAGCTTTGCTTCTACCACCACGCCCCCGGCGAGTTCTATAAGATACTTATAACTCACCCAGGCCGGGGTCGGCAATATTACCTCATCGCCCGGGTTGAGCAGTGCCAGCAGGCTCAGATAAAGTCCCGGCTTACCGCCAGCGGCAACCAAAACGTTTTCCGGCATAATCCATTCTGCCGAATAAAATTTGCGGCAGTGTTCGGCGATTGCTGTACGCAGTTCGCTTATACCGGCAACCGGCGCGTAATGGTTCTGGTCCAGTTTCTTGGCAACGTAGTCTTTTATGTATTCAGGGGTATCAGTACTTGGCTCGCCGGCAGTGAAGTTATATATTTTTCTTCCCTCAGCCGCCAGCTTCTTGGCTTGTGTGTTTAGCGCGAGGGTCGCGCTTTCTTCGATGGTCTTAAGTCTGTCTGCTAAATCCGGCATATCAATCCAACAGTGCATCAAGTCCGAGCAAGGCTACTATTCCCAGAGCTAAGTAGGTCCAAAACTTTCTTTCTTTTGATTGTAATTTCTCACTCATAAATAATGTAAAAGTTTAGTGTTAAAAATTGGCACCCCGGGAGGGACTCGAACCCCCGACCTTGACGTTAGAACCGTCTTGCTCTAATCCACTGAGCTACCGGGGCAAAACAATCCGGGGGATTGTTTTGTAGACACGAGCGAAGCGTCTCACAAATAAGTTTTTCCCGAACTTTTTACCAAGCTACATTATAACAGTGAAGGCTTGCTATTTTAACCTTAAGAAATCCAATATGTCTTTTTCTATGGCTGAATTCGATGATACCGCAAGGCGCTGAAGTTTTACTTCGGACTCATCCTTGGGCCTTAACCACATCGAACCGCCGGCTTCGCGTACTATCAAGGTCGATGCTTCGATGTCCCATAAAGCAGACGGTACATCCACGAAACCATCGGCCGTGCCCTCCGCTATCAGCATGTGGCCGAAGAAATCTCCCGGCGAGCGGTGCCTCCAGGCGGAGCGCATGAGCTTGTACACCGCATCCGGGTTGACACTGACTTGCTCCAAGCTGTTGAATGTGCCGTGTAACAAAAACGCGTCTGATAGTTTAGCAACCTTCGATACGGATATCCTGCGTTCTTTCCCGGTTACGTCGCGAGTAAATGAACCGCCTCCTTTGGTTGCCCACCAGCGCCGCCCAAGTGCCGGAGCGGAAACCGAAGCCGCTATGACTTCGTCGCCGTCCTTAAGAGAAATCAGGCTTCCCCATACCGGATAGCCACGCAGAAAATTCTTGGTGCCGTCTATAGGGTCGACCAGCCAGCGGCGCTTGCTACTTCCACTGCGCGTGCCTTCTTCGCCGACATATGAATCGCCGAATTCTTCAGTGACTATCTTACTAAGCGCTTTTTCAATCTCGGTATCGCCCTGAGTTACAGGCGAGGAGTCGGGTTTGGTCGTTACTTTCAGTTCACGAGAGAGGAAATATCTCATGCCGATTTCGTCGGCTATATCCGCCAGTTTGAAAGCCTGTTTCAGCTCGTTTTCATATTCCATAACTATTATTTAGAACACAATTTTGTAAACCAAGACGAAGTCTGTTTGAAAAATTGAAAGGAGGAACTGTGCTAGACCTTGCTAAAAATTTCAACAAATTGATTTTGTGAAATTTTCAGGCAAGGTTGGAACAAATTCCGTCGTGGTGCGAGTGGCGGGAATCGAACCCGCATATCTAGCTTGGAAGGCTAGCATACTAGCCGTTGTATTACACTCGCGAACTTTTATAAAACAGAGGTAATTATAATGAACTATCGGTTTTTTTTCAATTTATCCAATGACCTTAAGCTTTTGAGAATGTTACAATCAATGTCAAATGATATTGACAGCCAAGAACTTAATCGAAAAGACCGGAAAGCACCTGGGGCTTAGCAAACAGGAAGTCGATTATATCCTTGAGATTGACAAGGAACATGTGTTCGACATCGTGCTCGATAACGGCAAGACCCACAGGGCCTACCGTGTACAGCACAACAATTCCCGCGGACCGTACAAAGGCGGCATCCGCTTCCACCAGGACGTAGACTTAAATGAAGTCAGGGCATTATCCATCCTGATGAGCTTGAAGACAGCCGCCGTAGGCTTGCCTCTGGGCGGAGGCAAAGGCGGCGTAGCGGTGGACCCGCGTGATCTATCGGAAGAAGAACTGGAGCAACTGGCCCGCGCTTATGTACGCCACCTCCACCCGCATATAGGACCGGACCAGGATGTACCGGCTCCGGACGTGAACATAAACTCCCAGATTATCGACTGGATGGTGGAGGAATACGAAACTATAACGGGCGACCAGAGCAAGGCCAGCTTTACCGGCAAATCCATCGGGAAGGGCGGAAGCCACGGCAGGGAGGCCGCAACCGGACGGGGCGGTATGATATCCATCGGCGAGTATCTGAAGCTCAAAGGTAAAGACCCGCGACAAATGACATTCGCCGTGCAGGGTGTCGGCAATGTAGGTTCGTATTTCACCAAACTTGCCGAAACGGAACTGGGCGCGCGCGTTGTAGCCATATCCGATTCCAGAAGAACCCTTGTTGTAAAAGATTTTAAGAATAATAAGGACTTCATAAGTCTTGAGGGGGTTGAAAACCGCCGGAAAGGACTTATCGACGACTTGGCCAGTGCGCATGTGGAGTTTTTGGACCGCGATGCTATTTTGGAGCTGGACGTGGATGTGTTGGTACTGGCCGCCCTCGGAGACGCTGTCGTAAAAGGTAATGCCAGCCTGGTCAAAGCCCCTGTTATTTTGGAGCTGGCAAACGGACCCATAGACGAGGATGCCTTCGACACTTTGACGGCCAAAGGCACAGACATTATTCCGGATATCATCGCTAATGCCGGCGGCGTAATCGTCAGCCACCTGGAGTGGTTACAGAACAGGGCGGGTGAGATATGGGCGGAAGAAAAGGTCAACGAAAAACTCGCAGAGTACATGATAAAAGCGACCCGCGAAACCTACGAATATTCGAGCACTCACAACTTACCGATGAAACAAGCCGCGCTGGCGCTGGCTATGAAGCGGCTTTTGGAATCAAAAGTCTAGATATCGTTGATTATTTCAATCTTTGCACCGAGCTTATTCAGTCTTTCTGCCAAAGATTCGTAACCTCGGTTTATAGAATATACATTGCGCAGGATGGATACTCCGTCGGCGGCAAGCATGCCGATGAGGAGCAGTACGGCCGGACGAAGCGCCGGCGGGCAGATTATATCGTCCACATGCCATTTCGTAGGGCCGTCTATATAGGCCCGGTGCGGGTCGGCCAGGGTTATGTTGACCCCGAGCTTTCTCATTTCGGTGTAATAGAGAGCGCGTTCCTCGTAAACCCAGTCATGAATCAATGTCCGGCCTTTGGCTGAAGCGGCAATCGGTACGAAGTAAGGCAGGTTATCGATGTTCAGCCCCGGATAAGGCCTGCCATAGATTTTTTCTTCCAGCGCCTTGAGCTTTCCGTTGTGTTTGTGCACGGTTATATCCGCCAACAGGCTGTGTCCGTTGTTCGCCTTGTAGTAACTGCTGACGTCTATTTCCAGACCCATCTTTTTCAGTTTGAGCAGTTCCAGTTCGATGAATTCTATAGGCGCCCTTTTGATAGTAAGTTTTGAATTGGTCGCCACAGCCGCCGCTATGAAGGTCATAGATTCTATAGGATCTTCGGTGGGGTTGTAAGTGATGTTCTTGCGCGCTTCTTTTACGCCTTTTATCTTTAGCGTGCTTGTGCCTATGCCTTCGATTTTTACGCCCAGTTTCTTTAGGAAAAAGCAGAGATCCTGTACCTGGTAGTTGGCGCTGGCCATCTTTATAGTTACTTCTTTTTCCTGGTAGGCGGCCGCCATGATAGCGTTCTCGGTGGTGGTATCGCCGGACTCATACATGATTACGTAATCCGGCTGTTTTTTGTCTACTGTGACGTGGTAGGTACCTGACTTGGTGGTTACGTTTACACCGAATTCTTCAAGGGCATAAAGATGCGGCTGGACGGTGCGCTTGCCGAGTTTGCATCCGCCGGCATAAGGGATGTTGAATTCATCGACCAGATGCATCAGTGGGCCGAACATCATTATTACGCTCCGGGTCCGCCGTGCGGCATTCTTATCCATCTTATCCAGGAGGAGTTTCTCGGGTGGGC
>DASSOT010000036.1:0-2982 GCA_035700225.1 Saccharimonadales bacterium (SeqCode) | reverse complement strand
GCAAACCTAACCTTTCAGAAACTAGAGATGATTAACCCAATGGCTCAAGTTGTCCAAGATGCGCGTTACACGACCGTTACGCACCAAAGCGCGACAGTCTACCAGGTCTTTGGCGGCGGATACTACAAATATATTCCTTTCGCCATAGTAGTAGCCGTCTTTATCGGCGGCGTTCTCTACTTTAAAAAAGAAGCCAGGTTCTTCGCGGAGAATATCTGATGGATACCGCGATAAAAGTCACCGATTTAGGTAAAGACTTTAAGCTGCCTAATGAAAAAACCACTACCATCAAGTCGGCGGTGGTTAATTTTTGGCGCCGGGATCGCGGCTATGAGATACAGCACGCCCTGAAGGATATCAGTTTTGAGATTAAAAAGGGCGAGTTCTTCGGCATTGTCGGCAAAAACGGCAGCGGCAAAAGTACACTGTTAAAATTGCTAGCCGGCATCTATTCGCCTACCTCCGGCACGATAGCTGTTGATGGCCTGCTGACACCTTTTATCGAGCTAGGCGTCGGCTTCAACCCGGAGCTGACCGGCCGAGAAAATGTCTTTCTTAACGGCGCGCTACTGGGCTTTAACCGCAAAGAGATGAGGGTCATGTATAAAGATATCGTTAGTTTTGCTGAGCTGGGAAGATTCATGGATCAAAAGCTGAAAAACTACTCTTCGGGGATGCAGGTCCGTTTGGCCTTTTCTATCGCCATCCGCGCCAAAAGCGACGTCCTGCTCATTGACGAGGTGCTGGCTGTCGGCGACGCCGCCTTCCAGCAAAAATGCTATGACTATTTCAGGCAGATCAAAAAAGAAAAGCGGACAGTGGTTTTTGTTTCGCACGATATGAACGCCGTCCACGAGTTCTGCGACCGCGCCTTAGTGCTGGATAACGGATCGCTTAAATTTATCGGCGAGACTGACAAGGCCGCCGAGAAGTACCTCAAACTGAACGAGCCGACCCATTAGGCTTTCTCGGATTTTTTGGCGGCAGGCTTTTTACCATTCTTTTTGTGGTTGTCGACGTATAGTTCCTGTAACTCTTTAGAATCGGTCCCCCAGGTGCCGATGGACTTGTCGACGTGCTCGCGGTAATAGCGCATTTCTTCAGAAGGATGCTTACTGTTCATATACCAGGTGACGTGCCGGGCGATATATTTGCCGCCGGTTCGCAAGCTCGGACCATAAGTATGCTGCAGGTTTTGCCGCCACAGCGCGAAGGTGGTGTCTATGTCGGCGTCATAGACGTCTTTCTCCACTTCCTTTTCCCAGAACTTCTTTTCCCAGGCGACTACGTAATCCCTGGGCTCGTAGCTTTCTGGGATATCGTCGATCTTTAAGCCGAAACCGGCTTTGGAGTATTCCGGATAGTCATTGAGTAAGCGGCAGAACAACTTGACAGCCCCGTGGGCCTCGTCAATCGGGACTACATCGGCGTCCGAAACAATGTAGGGCTTATCTTTAGCGTAGATATCAACCACCCCGGTCATCCAAGGCGATAAGTAGCCGACGTTATGATTCAGCCTGATTACTTCATAAGGGGTTCTGGAATAATAATCCAGCAAAGGCGGGTAAGTTGAGTCGTTGTCGATGAAGATAATGTTCTCCAGCCCCTCCTTCTCGCACCACTCCACCAGCTTATTTAGAGGTTCTACGCGGTCACGGCAAATGATAAAAGTTGGGATATTGGCGCTGAATTTGACAGTTCTCTTCTTGAACGATTTCGCCGCGGCCTGTGCTTTTTGCGCCTTTTCCGGACGCCGCAAAAGCCGGCTGCGGATAACGTTCTCGGGGAAGCGAGCGTTAACAACAGGAACTTCTACTAAGGCCTTTTTTTGTTCGGCACAGTCCAGGAGACTGGTGAAAGATTCGGTTTTCGCGGCTAAGCCTACTACGAATTGCCGCTTGGCGTATATGTACGGCACCTTTACGACGCTGACCATGCCCGCTCTGCTTAGGAAATTCTTAACTAAAGGTGCCGCTATGGTTTCAATTGGATTATCTAGGGCCTGGTTTAAAGCCTGATTTTTTTCATCAATCAAAAAATTGCGAAGCGTGGTAAAAACCAGTATGTCCCCGGAGGATACCACTATCGCGCTCTGAAAAGCGGAGATCTTTTTAGAAGATGTGAAAACGATGTTCTTTTCTGCCGTGATCAGTTTAGTCGGCTTGGAAAAGTACAAAACTATTTCAACAGCCGTGCCATAGGCACTCACCATTAGCTTCATTTCTTTTTCGAGCGCCAAAATATCCTCGCGACTGGCGGAGTCCCCGGACATTATCAGACTAGCGGTTATACCATTCATAAAAATCTATTATAAACTTTTGGCGTTTCGGCCACATCTTCTTGTCTTGTGCCATAGCACTAACACGTCTAGCCGCTTTTCTGGTGAAGATAACTTCGGACTTCATGCAAGCTGGTACGGGCGCCGGACTTGGCGGCGCGCGACAAGCTTTTTATAACGACGATGAATAAGTACGGATAGCGCACAAAAGAGTATAAAAGCTTCAAAGCCCGCAGAGCTCGGCGGCGGTTCGGGTTCATGTGCCGGAATAAACTGGGGTGTAGATCACGCAGTCGATTATAGAGCTCAAGCTCCTTGTTCTTTTGGACATCGACGTTGCGGCTTAGGGCCTCACCGTGCTGGCGATATTTGAAGATAGCCTCCGGCAGGTAGCCGAATCTTGAGCCGACTTCAACCAGACTTAAATAAAGTTCCCAATCTTCCAAACCTTCCTTCATCTGCTCTTTGTAGCCGCCGACTTGTTTTAGGCGCGAAGTTTTGATTAAAGCGCTGTTGTGAACAAAATTGCGGCTTAACATCGGGAAAAGGCTGAACGGCCGCGAGCGAAAAATATCGCTAACCGCGCCGAAATACTCCATATCGGTATAAACGACATCGTAGCGGCTTCTATTGCCCAGCTTAACAAGTTTTTGCAGGTACTGTGGTTCAATGATGTCGTCAGCATCCAGAAAAACGGTCCAGTA
>DASSOT010000035.1:0-5381 GCA_035700225.1 Saccharimonadales bacterium (SeqCode) | reverse complement strand
AGAGCTGAAGGTATTCACACTCAAAGATGATTCAGTGCAAAGCGGTACTACGACTGAAAACACTGGTGTAGAGCGGAAAAAGCTCATACCGACCCACCTGGCAGAGATGACTACGGACTTTCTGACAAAGCATTTTACTTCCATCTTGGACTATAAGTTCACAGCCCATGTAGAAGAAGATTTCGACAAGATAGCCGCCGGCGATATCGTCTGGAATAACATGATTTCCGACTTTTATAAAGATTTCGAACCGCTGGTGAAAAAGTCCGAAAATGTCAGCCGGCAGGAAACCAGCCAAGCACGAGAGCTTGGTAACGACCCCAAGACAGGCAAACCCATCCTGGCGCGTTTCGGCAGGTACGGACCAATGTTGCAAAAGGGCAGGACCGAAGATACCGAAAAACCTGTATTTGCGCCTTTGCCGGAGGGTTCCACGCTGAATACCGTCACGTTTGAACAGGCGCTGGAGATGTTCAACTTGCCGCGTTCGGTCGGCACTACTGCAGAAGGTGAAGAAATTATCGCAAACATAGGACGTTTCGGACCATATATAAAAGTAGGCTCCACCTTCGTATCGATAAAACCGCACGACCCGTTCTCCATAGACGAAGCCACCGCCCGCACCTTATATGAAGCCAAAAAGAAGGGCGACGCGGACAAATTCATTAAGAAATTTTCAAAAGGGCTATCTATAGTCAAGGGTCCATACGGACCATATATAACGAACGGCAAGAAAAACGCCAGGATTCCCAAAGGGCTGAAACCCGAAGATATAGATGAAGAAGCGGCTAAATCCATCCTGGAAGCCGCTCCTGCCAGCAAAAGGCGCCGAAGAGCTAAATAAACAGACCTTTGCCAAGAAGTAGTAGGGCATTTTTTAATGCTAACGTATATTTTGGACATATTTAGTAACGTGTTATACTAATGTTCACAAAAGAGGTGAAAAGTGTTGTCATAGTATTATCAAACAATAATACTTGACTAGTAAAAATTAAAGTTATATAATAAGCATAACATGATTACATATATCACCCATACAAGAAGGGAAGCGGACTTATGACCCAAAAAGATATAGAAAAAAAGGTCAATAATATCCTCTCGACAATCGAACGCGAGCGGGAACGTGAGATTATTTCAAGGCGTTTCGGTTTGTTTGACAGAAGGGAAACCCTAGAGCAAATAGGGGAGCTTCTTGGAATTACAAGGGAAAGGGTAAGACAGCTGGAAAAGACTGTGCTTTTGCGTTTGCAAGCTGATGCTGAAAAAGGTGATATACCCGGCCTAAAACAGATTGAAACCGAGCTCAAAGACCAGATTCATGAGCTGGGGAAGGTAGCCAAGATCGACGTACTTACAGATGCGCTGGTAGGGAAGGAAAGCACCAAGATAGACCAGTCCCGGGTCGCGTTTTTTGCAGAACTGGCCCCGGCGCTTAGCGTCATACCTGACAATGATCATTTCCACCAGGCAGTAACCATCAATGAAGTCCACGACTCAAAGACAGTACAAGCCCACGTAGGCAAAATTGTCCAGGCAATAAAAGACCTCGGTAAACCTCATCCTATCGATAAGATTACCGAACAGGTCGAACAAACCGACCCCAAGCACGTCGAGGCGCTTGCCAGCACTTCCAAACATCTCGCTACGCTTAACGGTGTCTGGGGCCTGATGAAATGGCCTACGGTCAATCCGAAGAACATCCGTGACAAAATTTACGTCATACTGAAGGAATACGGCAAACACATGCACTTCAACGAAATAGCCGACGCTATAAAAGAGTCCGAATTCAAGCGAAAAGACGTAACTACCCAGGCTATTCACAACGAGCTTATCAAAGACAAGCGTTTCGTGCTGATAGGGCGGGGGATTTACGCTTTGAAGGAGTGGGGTTACAAGCAGGGTACCGTAGCCGATATCATCGCCGAGGTTCTAAAAGAAGCAAACGAACCATTGCACAGGGACGAGATAGTCAAGCGCGTACTGAAAAGCCGCTATGTAAAAGAAACAACTATCTTGCTTAACCTGCAGGGCAAACCGCAGTTCAAACGCACCGCCAAAGCCACCTACGCTTTAGCTGAATAATCAACGACTTTTATGCTGGTAGCCTCACCGGAATTTAAAGATTTAGATTTGCCGGTATTTGACGAAGCTACCGAGCTGGTTTGGGCACAGGACCTGTTCAATGCCAACAACGCTGATGCCGGTCCGAAAAGGAATCAAGCATTCCCGGACAGAGTAATCCGGCCCTTGCAGATGGTCATAGACGATACTCAGCTACTCAAGAATGGATTGATGGACATCTTAAGGAGGACCGACGAGGAACTGGGAGTGGTAGCTGAAATGTGCGGAGCTTCTGTAGTCGGTCACGAGTGGGGGCTTTATCCAGCCCCGCCACACGCTACCCAGTATGACGGATTTAGACCGGTACCTCCGGAATTATTGCCAGAAGACAAAATATTAGTTGCTATTGTGGATGTTATCCGAGGCACGAAAGATATCCTACCGCCCGGCTTGAATATAGCGGAAGGTACTGAACACTGGTATGCTCCTACTGATGTATATGGTCGTATCACTCAGGGAATAACGCATTATTACGACGGGGATCGGCCCCATAAACATACTGACATTCGAGATGATCAATTCGTAGTAGGTACATGCCCTCAGGCCACTGGTAGCTTGGAGCACACTTGGCTCGTGGATATCGAACCGGTATTCTAAATAACTTTTTTTTATTGAACAAAATACGAACAGGGTTATTTTACGTATGTAAGATGAAAGCAGAATATACTTAATAGCTCAGGTCGGAAACAGGAACAAGGTGGACAGAGCAGGGCGCATAAAACAAAACATGCATACGGACCAAAAAATAATAAAAACATAAGCAGAGTAGTAGTATAAGAACTTGATTCTGAGTTATAGATATAACGTCGCACAATGTATATTTTGCGACCTTAATATATCTATTACAGACTATAACCAATACCCCTTATGCTAGGGGAGTATCCCGCTATTTTGTACTGTTGCGGACTTTTAATACTACCAAGCTCTTCTTCCGCGCACGTTATGTAAAAACCTTCGACCTTATGGTCCCCGGTGTTTCGTAAAAGCGCCTAGTGTTTGTTAAATATTTCACACCATATTCAGAGTTTTCCACAAGTGCATTTGCATTTTCACGCTTTTTCACGCTTTATATATTTTTTTGTTTCTCCCCTGCCTTCTTCCCTTTTTTTGATTTTTTTGACATTTTGTTTATTTATATATGAAATATACTTTTTTCTAAAACAACCAAAAACACCATATATGAACAAAAAGCGAACATGGGGTAGAGTAGTAGGCTACCATATATTCCCAGAATGCCATTCGTCATCCATTTTTCGCCGATTAAATACCTGGCGCAAGCCGTTCCTTTCTGGCAACCATCTTGTAACAGTCCCCCCTATCATAAAGCTTGCATTGAGTAGTTGCTCGTGCGTATCAATAGAAAATTCATGCATTTCTTTAATTTGCTCTTCTGTCGCTAACTCACGCTGTTCTTCGGGTGTCTGAAAACCTGAGGTACGCATTCCATTTAAAAATGTATCGCGTAGAACCCTTGAAATGCCTACCCCGCCCATAATCCTATCCGTCTCCCTGACATGGCTGACTATATAGCCCCCTAAAAAACGTCCTTCAAATTCCGACAGGCGTATGGCTGCATTTTTAAGTATATCTATTTCAAAACCCCTCCACATCTTATCTTCTCTTTTGCCATGAATCATTTCGTCAAAAGCTGAAGAAAAAAATTTCTGTCCTTGGCGATACTCGCTTCTGGCTCTTGATCGTAAGTGGCGAGAATTTGGCATGCCGTCACCATGAACAGCGTAATTAACACTTAGGTCTGCAGGGTCATCTTGTCCCGCGACTATACCTAAAGCCCATACCTGATCCGCATCGTTCAAATGTAATGGTGCCTGTTGCCTAAAGTCTTCTTCATTTGAATGGCGTAGCACAAAGTCAACCTGTTCTCTCCCCGTACCGCCAGCCTCTATAATAGCCTGCTTGGTTATGTCTTTCATTTTATAGGATTCTAACGAAGCACAAAATTATAAACAAAAGCGTTATTTGATGAAGGCTTTTTCAGGGATTCTTAAATCTACATATTGCGAAGGTTGCGAGCCATCACGTTGCAGTTGCCGGTAAAGAGCTATGAATGCCCCGCTACTCTGCCTCGCGTCAGCCATGAAGCTGAATTTTACGAAGTAATCAAACTCTTTGAACCTTACGTCCAAAGCGGTTCCGCCGCTGGAAAGCGAAAGAGAAACAGGATGCAGGTTTTTAGACCCGGTCTGCCCTATCACCTCTCTTATGAAGCCTATCTGGGCCTGTGTAAGAGCAGGCTTGCCCAGCGTTATATCCTGGCCTGAGTCATCGCTTATAGTCAGAAGCGAGTCAGTATCGAGACTGTCAGAAGCGTCCTTTTGCTCGAACAAGGCTCTGCCTTCGTCATCCAGGATATATGTCTTATCAGTAGTTACAAGACGTGCTGTAGGTTTGGCAAGTGTTATCTCGATAACCGGCATGTGCCGCAGTGGAGATATATTTATATCCACCTCGTTTACTTCAGGGAATTCCTGTTTGATATCATCTCTGAGCTTACTGCTGTCAAAGGTCAGTTTGTTCCTATAAAATATCGAGCCTTTCAACTGTTCATCTATGCCTGTTTCGTAACTGCTTTTATCCCTGGGATAGAACTTCTCACCGCTTATCTTTACCTGAGCCGAAGGCTTCAAGAGGCACATATAGGCGGCACCGAGCAGAAGCACGAAAGCGATAGCTATATTCACCAGCCTGGATATCTTTTTTTGCGTCGAAGATGACATGCCTGCAGAGGCCGAAGACGGTCTTCTAGAAGAACTATATGAAAAAATACGCGGTTTCTCATTTACCGCTTTGTACTCGCGAGCCTTCTTTTCCCTGGAAAACCTGTTCAAGTATCCCTTCTCCTTTTCCTGGCTACCCTGACGAGCAATTCTGAAATCTTATCTGCGGAATCTTTTTGGACCATGCCGTAAAGGCGTCCAGCCATGTTTTCGGCTTCATCCGGTGAGGAAATCACCCTGTTTATCGCATCTGAAAGCAGTTTCGGGTCTTTCAGCGCCTGATGTTCGCCAATAACTATGGCCGCTTTCTTATCTTCGTATATCTGCGCGTTTTTCAACTGGTGCCCTCCGCTAAGGTACGGGTTCGGTACTATGATCAGCGGTTTTTTCTGCGACCCTATTTCGGCAATCGTAGTAGCCCCCGCCCTGGCAACCACTGCGTCGGCGGCGGCAATATACTCGCTCAACGGTTTTAAGAATGCGGCTACGCGTATCCGTGAATGCAAATGCGCCGGATAATCG
>DASSOT010000034.1:0-8719 GCA_035700225.1 Saccharimonadales bacterium (SeqCode) | reverse complement strand
TAGCAAGTATGTAGCTTGTTGAGCCGACGGAAACATTTACCAGTTGCCCGGCGGCCAGGATAATCAAAGCCGAGGAACCGGCTTCGAAAGTATGGCCGAAAAGCCCCAGCCAGAAGGTTGAGAAAAGAGAGATTATGATAAACAATGGCAGGCCCAGCAAAGTCCCCAGGGCGCTTATCTTGCCGATAAAGATATTTAATTCTTCTTTTTGCTTTGAAAAATAAAGTTCGGATATCTTTGTCGCGGCAAAGACGTTTATGGCCGCAAGTATGAGATTCATCAGCATAGAAATCTTAAGGGCTATGTTGAATATACCGACATCCGCATTGGTAGAGAATACGCCGAGTAAGAGAACGCTTGCTTGTCCGCTCATCTGGGTTGCGAATATTACGAATAAAAGCGGGCCGGAAATAATTAATAATTGTTTTTTGCTAAAAGGTACTACGTGAGTATGCCCTGTCAGGTGTTTTCTGACGAAATAAAATCCCAGCAGAGTCGAAATATATATGGATATGGCAAATCCGATGACCACGCCCTTGAGCCCATAAACAGTCCCAAGCGTAAATATACCCACTATACCCAGGCCGTACATAGACATCCTGGCGATTACCAGCGACTCTTTGCTTCTTTTCAGGGCACGTAAAACCCCGGCCACAACATAATTTAGAGAGAGCGCCGGCAGAGCTAATGAAAATATACGAAGATAAGTAGTCAGCTCGGGTGAATGGAACAAATCTTCTGCTAACAACGGAGATAAAACGAATAACAAAACGGCCAAGGGGATGGTCATGTAAAGCGAGAGTTTGATTGAGGAGCTATTTACACCTGCGGCCTTTTCAGGGTCTTTATCTAAAAGGGGCGGTATGAAACGTACGACTGCCTGGTCCAGCCCCAACCGGCCAAACAAGGCCAATGTCATAAGTACCGTAAAGCACAGGTAGAAAACTCCTGTACCGTGAGCTTCATATTTACGAGCCAGTACAAAATCAAACAAAAACTGAAGGCCTGTTGTAAGGCCAAGTATGACTATGGCCCAAAATGAATGTTGTAAAAGCTCGATAAAATTTTTATCGCCCGTGGAGGTCAATGAACGTATTTTTTTGTATGCCACTTACTTATCTTTTTGAATTTCAAGTTTTTTAACTCGTTCCAAAGTATCTTCAACCAAAATTCGATTTGACCTTATCAGATCGGCGATAATGCCAAGCGCAAAGGATATGATGCCGGCGAATACCAATATCGCGCCTAGTATCAATGACTGTATATGCTGGCCGCGGTCCCCGGAAATGTAGATTATGCCATAGCGGATAAACGGTACGAGGCCGATGACGAAGAATAAAAGCCCCAGATTTATGAAGATAACGTATGGTTTGTGCATGGTGAAACTTCGCACTATTGCCACGCCGGATTTGTACATATGTTGCCACATGGATTTGAACAGACGGCTTTCGCGCGTCTTTGGGTTGGTAGTTATCTTGACGCTGGTTATAGGTATGCGCTTGTTGCCGGCATGAATGATGGTTTCCATACAGTAGCTGAAGGTGGTGATTACGTTTATGCGCAGTGCCGCTTCTTTTGAATATGCCCTGAAACCGCTGGCGGCATCAGGAAGCTTGGTACCGGCGGCTTTGTTTACAACCCAACTGCCGAATCTTTGGAAGAATTTTTTAAGGGGTGAAAAATGCGAAATCTTGTGCGTCTGGCGGTCGGCAACTACTATTTCAGCCTTGCCATCCAGTATGGGTTTGACCAGCTTACCGATATCTTCTTGCGGATATTGATTGTCTCCATCGGTATTTACGATGATATCCGCGCCATGCGCCAGGCAATAATCAAGCCCGTCCGCGAAAGATTTTGCCAGCCCCTGGTTCTGTTTGTGGATAACGAAGTGCTTTACGCCATGTTTCTTGGCTATATCCACGGTGCTATCCGAAGAGCCGTCATCTATAATCAGAACATCAATTGAACCTATACCTTCTATTTCCTTGGGAATCGTCCTAAGAACGTCGGGTAAGGTTTTTTCTTCGTTAAGACACGGAATTTGAACAAACAATTTCATCAAATGACCCTTTTACCTCAATTAATTTAACCAGATAAGGGGTACAAATGTAAAACGGTTAGCTAAAGCAACCATAATATTGATAAGCTACTGTTAATGAAAAAATACACGTTGATTGTCTTGGCGACCACATTTCCCAGATGGGCAAACGATAAAATTCCACATTTCGTTAAAGACTTCTGCCTTGAGCTGTCGCCTGGGTTTAAGTCAGTAAAAGCCATCGTGCCGCATTATAAAGGTGCTAAAACCAGGGAAAAATTGAATAAAAACACAACCGTAAAAAGGTTCAGATACTTTTTCCCCGCAGGCTATGAAAACATTGTTTACGAGGGTCATGCGGCTGACAAGTTTAGCAAAAGTCCGGTTTATTTACTTAAACTTTTGCTTTTTGTAGTTTCCCAAAGCTTTTCACTAATAAGCTCGGTGTTTACGGGAAAAAAAATAATCAATGCGCACTGGATGATTCCCCAAGGTTTTATAGCCGTGTTGGCGGGAAAGGCCAGCCGCACTCCCGTGGTGGTTACGGTACACGGCGGCGACGTGTTTAAGCTCAGGGGCAAGCACATGACAAGGATTAAGAGATTTGTCCTTAAACATGCGTCTGCCGTGGTTGTGAATAGCAGTGCTACCGAGAAGGCTTGTCGGAAAATATATCCAGGACGCGACTACCCGATTATACCTATGGGCATAGACCTTAAACGTTTCAAGCCCGCTAACCTTCCGAAGCCTAAAGCTAAGTTAAGCGTATTGTTCGTGGGCAGATTAAGCCAAGAAAAAGGCGTAATTTATCTTTTGCGGGCGATAAGTGAGATACCGTCGAAGAAAAGAGCCGGAATAACCGTAACTTTAGTGGGCGATGGGCCTGAAAAGGAAAATCTGGCCGAATTTATTCAAAAGAACAATCTAACTGACGTGGTAAGAATGGCAGGCTGGATAGATAATGATAAATTGCCTGAATTTTATAACTCATCTGATATTTTTGTCGGGCCTTCTATAGTAGACGAACAGGGATGGGAAGAGGCGTTTGGCCTGGTATTTGCTGAGGCCGCGGCCTGCGGCTTACCCGTTATCGCTACGAAAACCGGCGGGATTTTCGATATAGTAAAAGACGGAGAAACCGGTTTTCTTGTAGATGACAAGGATTCCTCTGCGATAGCTGGTAAAATTCTAAAGATGTATGACGACAGGGCTGAGTTGAAGCGAATGAGCAAAGCCGCCGTTGCACATATCAACGATTCCTTCTCTTGGCAGAACACAGTAAGCGAATACAAGAAAATATTAAACAGTTTATGACTCATTTCATACAATTAATAAGGAGCGATATTGGTTAAAAGTAAAAGCAACGACTATAAATCCATAGATCTTACACCGAGACAGATTTGTGACGTGGAAATGATATGCAACGGTGGCTTCGCCCCGCTGGACGGCTTTTTGAACCAGAAAGACTACGACTCTGTTTGCAAAGACATGCGGCTTAGTACCGGCGAACTTTGGCCGATGCCGATAACACTGGACGTAAGCGAGGAAACGGCTAAATCACTGAAAAAGGGGGAAAGGGTAGAACTGCGCGACCAAGAAGGTGTAGTTCTGGCCGTGTTGAGCGTAGGTGAAGTATGGAAACCGGACAAGAGTCGGGAAGCGGAGCTGGTATTCGGTGCTGATGATGAGGCGCATCCGGCCGTGAATTATCTGAAGCACAAAGCGGGAGAATACTATGTGGGCGGCAAGCTGGAGTGCAAGGAACTGCCGACACACTATGACTTTAACGAACATCGTTACACCCCGAAAGAGCTGAATGAACATTTCAAAAAGATGGGCTGGAACAAGGTAGTAGCTTTTCAGACACGCAACCCGATGCACCGGGCGCATGTAGAACTGACCCTGCGCGCGGCAAAACAGACCGAAGCCAGCCTGCTGATACATCCATCAGTAGGCATGACAAAGCCGGGCGACGTGGACCACTACACCAGGGTGCGGGTTTACCAGCAGGTACTGAAGAATTATCCGCAAGGAACGGCCATGATAGGCTTGTTACCCCTGGCGATGCGCATGGGCGGGCCGCGCGAGGCCCTCTGGCACGCGTTGATACGCAAGAATTACGGTGCCACGCATTTCATAGTAGGACGCGACCACGCCGGCCCGGGCAAGAACTCCAAGGGCGAAGATTTCTACGGCCCTTATGATGCTCAGGAGCTGGTTAAAAAACATTCTAAAGAAATCGGTATAGAGATGGTGCCGTTCAAGATGATGGTGTATGTGCCGGAGCTGGACAAGTACATGCCCATAGAGGAAGTACCCGATGGCATGGAACATGCAAGTCTGTCCGGAACGGAACTGAGAGCACTTTTGTCAGATGGAAAAGGCTTGCCGAAATGGTTTACATACCCCGAAGTGGCCGAGGAATTACAAAAGACCCACCGCCCGAGGTTTGAAAAGGGCTTCACAGTGTTCTTTACCGGGCTTTCCGGCGCAGGCAAATCAACCATAGCCAATGCGCTGATGGTCAAGTTGATGGAGCTAGGAAAACGTTCTGTAACACTTCTGGACGGCGACGTGGTGCGCAAGAATCTTTCCAGCGAGCTGGGATTTTCCAAGAAAGACAGAGATATAAACATCAACCGGATAGGCTATGTGGCTTCGGAAATATCCAAACACGGCGGTATAGCCATATGCGCGCCCATAGCGCCTTATGACAGGGTCAGGAAAGAGATAAGGCACAACATACAATCCGTCGGTGGCGGTTTTGTGCTGGTGCATGTCAACACGCCCTTGGAAGAGTGCGAGAAGCGCGACCGCAAAGGTCTGTACGCGGCGGCGAAGGCTGGCAAGATAGAACACTTCACCGGCATATCCGATCCTTATGAACCGCCGGATGATGCCGATCTTACACTTGATACTACAAAGTACGGTCCGGATGAGCTGGCGAATCAAGTGATATTGCATCTGGAACACGAAGGCTACATAAAAGCCTCGTCTTAGTGCCAGCCTGCCTGCTTCAGCCAAAGATGTTTTTCTGAAGGGGTATATTCAGGTAAATGCCCGGCGTGTTTGGTATAATACGGCTATGAAAACTTACGCTCTAAACTCGGTTGTGTATAAAGAAGACAAGCACTTCGTATCGCAGTGTTTAGATGTCGATGTTGCAAGTTTCGGCGGTAGCGAAAAAGAGGCGTTAGAGAATTTGCGAGAAGCTCTTGAACTGTATTTTGAAGACAAGCCCATATCAGAAATACAAAAAGTAAGTTCACCTAAGATTATTCCGCTTAATTTGGAGCATGCCTAAACGCTACTCGTCAAAAGAGATAATAGCCGTGCTGGAAAAGCACGGTTTTGCTTTTATATCCCAAAGGGGTAGTCATGTAAAATATCGTAAGGGCAAGCACACGGTTATAGTCGTAGCCGGCAAGAAAGAGATACCCATGGGAACTTTTGCTTCCATAGTCCGGCAGTCAGGACTAAAGAGGACAGATTTTGATAAAAGGTAGTTTATGAGTGAGTTGTTGGAACAGGTAATAGAGATTGCAAAGGAAGCCGGCGAGGCGATACTGCAGATTTATGGCTCTGAAGATTTTGAAGTAGAGAATAAAGAAGACGAGGGTTATGTTTCGCCGCTGACCAGGGCCGACAAAGCCTCGCACGAGGTCATAGAACCTGCGCTGAAGAAGATATCGGACTATCCGGTTGTTTCCGAAGAGGGTGAGCATGAAGTTGACGGCGCCAAGACCTTCTGGCTGGTGGATCCGCTGGACGGGACTAAAGAATTCATCGGGCGGAACGGGGAATTCACAGTCAATATAGGCCTGATAAAAGATGGAAAATCTGTATTGGGCGTAGTTTATCAGCCCGCAGGCAACGTACTTTACGCGGCCGAAGGGAACGAAGCGGTGAAAATTGTGCCGGAAGGGGAAATAATCAGACTGCAACCAATCGAAAAGACGGCGGGCAAAGCCAAGCTTGTGGTCAGCCGGAATCACAAAGGCAAGAAACTTGGCAAAATTCTGGAAAAACTGGGTCCGCACGAAGAAACCAATGTTGGCTCTTCGCTGAAATTTTGCTTACTGGCCGAAGGCAAGGCCCAAGTATACCCACGGTTCGTGCCGACTTATCTCTGGGATACGGCGGCCGCTGATGCGGTCTTGCGCGCTACTGGCGGAGAAATACGCGGATTGGACGGCAGAGTGCTGGAATATGATCCTGCGAAAGACATAAGAAACCCTCTTTTCATAGCTACCGCACACGGTTATGATAACTGGTATCAGAAAATCCAAAAGGCGGCAAAAAAGGCAGAATGAACCATCTGAAGCGGATAATAACATCCAATAGATTCTTACCGGCGGTCTTTATATTTTTCGCTCTGCAGGCGGTTTTTTATGCCGGCTACATTGGATTCGGCATACCTTCCGATGAAAATTATCATTACGGCTCCATCCAGTACTATGCGGACCAGCCGCTGGCTACGGGGCCGTTCACGCACGACCAGGACCCCTCGACTATTCCGATAGTCAGGGCCATTGATAGAAGCCCAAACTACCTTTTTCATTATGTGATGAGCTTTCCGCTCAGGCTGATGGAAGCTTTGCACCTGGACATGCACATGCAGGTAATCTTTCTGCGATTGATAGATGTTGTGTTCGGAGTACTGGCGCTTTATGTGCTGAAAAAATGCCTGGATGAGATATCTAGCGACAAATTGATAAAGAACTTCACCATATTTGCCGTATCTGTGACCGGTATGGCTGTGTGGTTACCAGGCGCTATCAACTATGATAATCTAGCTAATCTTTTATTCCTTTTGTTTGTGTGGGTTTGTACAAGATTCATAAAGAAGCCGACTGCCGCGAAGACTTTGTTGCTTTTGACGCTTGCTCCGGCAACGGTTATTACCAAATCAACGTTTTCGCCAATACTTTTAGTCGGGCTGACAGCGATGGTTTATTTTGCCTGGAAAAAACGGTTTACGCCGAAGGTATTCTGGGGACAATTAACGGCGGCGCTTAAGGCTCGAAAAATTGTAATTATTCTGCTTGTTCTTTCGACCTTATTGTTCGGCGGGCTATTTTTTGAAAGGGATGTGGTTAATCTAGCGCGCTATCATTCAGTGCGCCCCAGTTGCACTGAATTTTTCAGTGTAGACGAGTGTCGTACTTACAATGTATTCAATCGCAACTACAAACAAAAAAGGATTTATACGCCCGAAGCCAAAAGCTATCTGGTTAGCCAATTCGACCCGATAAGCTTCACGGGGGAATGGATATACGGCATGTACAACACCTTGTTCTTCCAGCTAGGCGACAGGCGTTTTGAGAGTGCGGCGGCCAACCGGGTTTTCGCCTTCATAATGCTTGTGGTCATAGCCGTAACAGCCTTTTTTGCCCGCGCCAAACTGCGCCTTAGCAAGGCCGGATGGTTCGTGATGGGAACAGCCGCTTTTTATGTTTTGATGCTTTATGCGTACAATCTGAACACGTTTTTCGGCATAGGCCAGAAGTATGCTTACCAGGGCAGGTATCTTTTACCCGTTATCGGTTTCGTGTATTTCTTTTTCATATTGATGGTCGTAAATACCTATCGGAATCGTAATCCTAAGCGCAGGCAAGCCTTCGGTTTTGCCTGGTTGGCAGTAACCGCGATGTTCATACTCATGCATTTCCCCCCTATGCTTTTAGCCCGCTATACAGCGCATGGTAACCCTTCCTGGAGAGAAACGTTCGTCCTGCCTAAAGAAGTAATCGACTAATACCTGCCGACGCCTATGTAGCGAAGTCCTGCGCCTTCGACTTTATCCGGGTTCAGGCAGTTCATGCAATCTATAATAAGTTCGCCCTGCATCTGTCCGGCTACAGTCTTGAAATCGATATTCTTGAACTCATCCCAGTCAGTAGCTACGAAGACGGCAGACGCACCAGAGACGGCCTCTTCGGAAGATTCGCAGACGTTTATTCCTGCAACCAGACCTTCTTCGGCCTCTCCGTTGGCCTGGGGGTCAAAAACAGATACGGCGGCGCCCTGCTCGGCCAGTATATTAGCCAGTTTTACTCCGGGTGATTTGCGCGCGTCGGAAGTGCCGGCCTTGAAGGCTAAGCCTAGAACAGCCACTTTCTTTTCATTGAAGTTACCGCCTACAGCCTCTTTTGCCTTGTCGGCTATGTAGCTGGCCATGCCATCATTGATTTCGGTTGCGGCCACCATGATGGGCATATCTACGCCATGCTCGCGCGCACTATTGATAAGTCCGCTTACATCCTTTGGGAAACAACCTCCGCCATAGCCTCTGCCCGCGTTGAGAAAACTCCTGCCTATGCGCGCATCAGCGCCTACTGCCTCCATGACTTCAGTGACATCGGCATCATTCTGGTCGGCCAGCTTAGCTATTGAGTTGGCGAAAGATATTTTGAGCGCTAAAAACGCATTGGCGGTGACTTTTATAAGTTCCGCGCTATCCAGACCGGTGGATATGTATGTTCCATTCGCGCGCCTGGAGCTTATGCCTGCGAGCTTGGCTACCTCGTCCCTTACCTTTTCAACACTTTTATAGAGATTCATTACTTTTGAAACGGCGGAGTTATCATCTCCTCCGACTACCACACGATCAAAATAGAGGGTGTCAAAAAGAGCGGTGCCTTCACGCAGGAACTCGGGGTTTGATACGTAATCTACGTC
>DASSOT010000033.1:0-5798 GCA_035700225.1 Saccharimonadales bacterium (SeqCode) | reverse complement strand
CGCCTAAGTGCTACTAGGAAGTTCAACAATGATGAGCTCACACTCGAGGAGAAGAATGACCTCATAGATGCCTTGGATAGCGAGAAGCTCCAGGTACAGGAAGAGGAGCGTATGCTTGAGCAGCAGCAACACATCAGAGAGGCGGATATTGAGCTTGCTCTGAACACCATGAGAGACGTTGATAGGCAATGGAGCAACGCCACACCTGAAGCACGGCGTAGGTTCCAAAGCGTGTTATTCCCAAGGGGTTTGGTGTATGACCCTCAAACACGTAGGTTTGGAACCTCTGAAATCAGTCCCCTTTACAGATTGCTGGGAACAGAAAAAGGCTCCGAAGAGCCTTCAAAATCTGACTTGGTAGCGGGGGCAGGACTCGAACCTGCGACCTTGTGGTTATGAGCCACACGAGCTGCCGCTGCTCCACCCCGCGATAGCCGATGAAGCGGATTTACATATTAACAAACAGGGGTGATGATGTCAACGGCTTATGTAAAGCACTTGTATTTATTTGCCAAAACAGTATAGTGGATAATATATAAACAATTAAATAGGTATTTATATGAAATTAAGATTTATCCGTGCGGAAAAAGTAGTAGGGGACGTAGTCAAGTTTATGTTCGAGCCTGAGCAAGCACTTGACTGGACACCTGGCCAATACATGCATTATCTGTTTCCGCATGAAAATGAAGATGACCGCGGCCACGAACGCTGGTTTACTATTTCTTCGGCCCCTTTCGAGGGCCACGTGGCCATAAGTACGCGCATCAGCGAGCAAGGCAGTAGTTTCAAGCGCGCTTTGCAAAACCTGCAACCGGGCGATGAAATTGAAGCGGACGGTCCGGAAGGCGACTTTACCTTAGTTGATACGGACAGAAATTATATATTCGTGGCCGGCGGCATAGGTATAACGCCTTTCCGCTCAATCCTCTACGACGCCTATAACAAAGGCATGAACCTGAAGTTGAAACTGCTTTATGCTACGCGCAACCACGACATACCCTTCAAGGATGAACTGGATCAGTTCGCCGGCAACAACCCGAACATGAGCATAGAATATATAGTAGATCCAGACAGCATAGACAAGGAATTGCTCGGACAACGCATAGCCGAGGTCGATAATCCTATAGTTTATGTTTCCGGTCCTAAGCCTATGGTCAAAAGTTTTGCCAAAGAGCTGGCGGAACTTGGCTTGCACAAGGACGATATCAAGACAGACGACTTTCCAGGCTACGAGGCTTACTAAATGCTTTCCCCAAAAGAACAGAAAAAATTGCAACCCCGCATCCGGGGCATGGATATCACGAAGCTCACCGGCGCTTTCGATGCGTTGGGCGAACCTAACAGGTGTACGATTTTTAGGAATCTTTTGAAAAAGGATGAAATCAACGTCGGAGATATAGCGGTATTGCTAAAGATTTCCGAACCGCTTGCCTCCCAGCACCTCAAGGTGTTGTTGGGCGCGGGGCTGGTAGAAAGAGTCAAAAGAGGCAAGAACGTTTACTACAGTGTCAACCGCAAGGACAAACTGGTCAAAGCCCTGCAAGAAGTAGTCGAATAGCCCGTACTGCTAGTTTTCTTGGATTGGGCCGGCTAAAGGCTCGGCTACTGTTTTAGAGGCTTTTCCTTCTGCGCATAATATTGCTCGACTATTTCGCCTTGTTTGGCCTGCCTGTTCATGACATACGCTGTGCCTCCGCCTACGGCGGCATCGGCCAGGTATTTTACTTTTGATGGGTTGCTTGGCGCTTTGAAATTCTCCAGCGGGTTTAGAAACCTCTTTATACTCACCACAGCTTCGATTATCGAGCCTATCATTACAATCTTTGAGGCGTAGATATAGAAGATTTTGTTGAACTTGCGGTAACCGGCTGACGGAACGGGATAATTGAGCGAATTTACTACGTATATAGCCAACAAAGGAATCACGAGCAGAATTACGCTTGCCAAAATTACGCGTAAGTCAACATTTGTTTTAAGGGCGAAATAGGTGATGACTGCTACTACTAGGCTTGCTCCCCAGAGGGCCCCTTTTTGCCGCCTTTTTAGGATAATTTTTATTTGTTCGTCCACTTTTTGAATAATAGCACATTAAGATTTTGCTCATGCTTGCGTAGCATTGTAATACATGCAACTATGTTGCATAAGTAGTTAAGAGGAAAGACAAGATGACTCCTGGAAAAAGTTCTATTACCGAAGCTAAAGAAGCCCTAAGGGCAAGCATTGCCAACGACCCGGAAGGCCAACCTACAGGCGAAGAAGTACGCCGGCTCGCATTAGCATACATAGGCCCAGCACCCGTAAAGGTAAACAGAGCTCCGTACTGGCTGAGTGAAGATTCCAGGTGGGGGCGCGGAGTATACATGCTCAAGACAATATCCGTGAGTAGCGTCGTGGCACACGGTGAAGAGTTGATTACACTTTCGCATAAGGTTCAGACATACCACAGAACGCGCAGGTTTACACCTGATATCAAGCCGCTCATACCTGTATATGCGGACCTAGGTTCGCTGGTATTTGACGAAAAAGAAGCCGTTGAGGGTACAAGGCAGTCAATCAACCTTTCAGGCAAGATCGGCGAGCTCGCATCAGACGTAGTATTTGATTCAGATAGCCAGAGGGTCAGCGGAGTTATAATCGACCAGTTGCTGGAACTACCTGATGATGCCGAAGTTATATCGCCCAGCGAAGCAATGAACCGAGAACTGCAGACCGCAGGCATAGCCTAGAATTCGTCAAACAGATGATATTAAACCGATAGGACCGACAGGGAAATTCCGGCTACCACGAGCAAAAGAAAGCTGATAGTCTGAAAATTTATATGGATGCGCTTATGGATGACGTCCGAAAATGTGTCCATTCCGAACGTTATCACGGTTATTGAAATGAACGTATAGATTGGAATTGCCGCCAGCGCAAAAGCCTCCGGTATAGAAGCTAGGAACCATGTCAAAGGCATCAGGGTTATTACGAACCATCGATTTTTCTTCATGGCTTCCGTTTCCGGCGTGCGCCGATGAATATAAAATTTAGAAATAATTGCGCACACTGCCAGGGTGACGAAACTGAACTCTCCCAAAAACACGACTGGGCTTATATGTTGCAAAGCCTCTCTGCCTACTCCTTGCAAAACCGCATCACAGCAAGCTTTGGCAAAGATTAGCAGAAGTATGACATAAAGCGGTTTTGATAAATGCGGGCGTAAATTTTCCTTGTGCGGCGTGGGTTTTATAGAAAGTGCGATAATCAAGATAGCAATGGAAATTATGCTTAGGGTGTTGGGTATATCATGGTTATAAAATGTTCCGAAAAGCAGGAATAATGGCAGGAGCATCATATTGAAAAAGGTCGAAAAAAGGACCATCGAACTGGTGCTGTTTATCACGAAACTCATAATCAGCGCCTGCAAGTTCCAAAGCACGATGATTATCCCGAAGATAATCAGAAGTTCGCTGTTATGAAGGACAAAAAGGATGTCTTCTTTGCGGACGAATATAAGGCTCCAGATGGCTGAAGGTATAAGCGCGTATCGATAAATCGTGTAAGTATCTATCGGGGCGGCGCCTTTTTCCTGGACGAGCCGCTGGGTCAAAAGGTTTACTTTGAAGCCAACAGCTGTCAAGAAGGCATAAACCGAGCCTAAATAATCCATGCGCTAATCATAGCAAAGCTACTGCATTTGTTATGCTTTAAGGAATAATGTTAAGTGAAAATTTTATTTATGTGGGCGTATTCATATATCTTACGGGCAGTTATGCCTACATCCGGGATACTCTTAGAGGCAAGGTCAAGCCTAATAAAGTCAGTTTCACTATGTGGTCATTGGCCTCACTTATCGCCTTCGCGGCGGCCATAGATGAAGGCGCGGGCATCCATGCTCTTATAACTTTTATCGTTGGCGTGGTGCCTTTGAGTATTTTGTTGATTTCTTTAGTAAACAAAAAGGCCTACTGGAAAATAACTCCGTTTGATTTGTCCTGCGGAGCACTGTCTGTCGCGGGCCTAATACTTTGGCAGGTAACCGGAGAGGGTAATTTAGCCATAGCTTTTAGCATCTTAGCGGACGGATTTGCATTCGTGCCAACTATACGTAAAGCATATTCACATCCGGAAACCGAGAATGCTTACGCATACTTAGCGGCATCTATAGGCATAGCTTTTAATCTGTTAGCCGTTGAACATTGGATTTTTGCGGCCTACGCTTTCCCGCTCTATCTTTTGATTGCGGACCTTATAGTTTTTTCTTTAGTACGAAAAAGCCGGTAGCTACCTATAAAAAAGCCTATTCAAGCTCTTTTTTGATATGATTAACTGATGGAATTATTGTTCGCCTGGATAGCATCGATTGTGTCCGGCGCGGAGCCTCTTATCATTAAGGCATCAAGCAAATCACTTGTGCCTAATCCGTGGATGTTCAGTATCTTTTGGGTGGCCTTCAGCATACCTTTAGTGATGATATATGCGCTTTTCCGCGGTGCGGGATTACCACAGGATTGGCTTCCCATAATTGCGATGTCGGCCTCGGCGGCGCTATTTCGTACGCTTTACACCTTATCACTGTATAAATTGGATGTTTCCACCGTTTCGCCATTGTATAGTTTGCGCACGGTATTCGCGGTTCTGTTAGGAGTTTTTCTATTACACGAGGGGCTTAGCGTGTTTGCACTAGCTTTGATAGCAGTAATTATATTGGCTGGACCATTTTCAGCATATGATGAAAAACTTCAGGCTGGGGCATTTTGGCAAAAATCTATAATTTTAGTTATTGCGAGCATGTTCTTTTTGGCCTTGGAGGGCTATTTCGTTAACCGCTCTGCAAACGCCAATGGTTATGCGACCACTTTGCTCTGGCTGGATTTGTTGACACTTGTATTTCTACTGCCGACCCTGAAACTAGCAAATGTCAAAAAAGATACTCTTACACTGAAAAAGCTGAAGCCGTTTATTGTTCTTGGCATCGTGGTTTTTCTCTATTTGATATTTTCCGTGGAGGCTTATTCAAGGAATCTGGCTGTAAGCTCGGTTATCATCTCCTTGCCGTTTTCGATGGTATTCGCAGTGGCTCTGTCCTATAAGTACGGAGAACTTGTTGAAAAGCATCCGATCAAGGTCTACTTAGTGCGTTTCACAGCCGCCTTTATAATGGTAGGTTCTGCCATACTCCTTACTTTCAATAGATAAATCACCATATACTTCTTGAATAGAAATTTTATAAGTAATATTTTGTTATTTGTTATATTATAAATTCAGTAATTAGCTAACAAAAATGTCAAGACAAAAAACTACCTTGCCCATAGTGGCGCTTATTTTGGCGTATGTGATGTGGGGGTTGAATGTGCCCATAATCAAAATAGGTATAGCCAGCATTCCTTTTGCCGTCTTTATGGTTTTTAGGTTTATTGCGGCTTCGCTGATACTGCTACCCCTAGCTGTTCGTACCTGGAAGCCGCTAAAGCGCAAATATTTATGGAGAATGGTAATAAGTTCTTTCCTGTGGGTAGTCCTAACCGCGTTAACCCTTAACATAGGCCTGCTATATGCACCTAGCATGAACGCAGGTGTTATTAACTTGCTAGGCCCGCTACTCCTGTGCGTTTTATCAGTAGAGTTTCTAAGGGAGAGAATGAGCTTCAAAACCATGATAGGAGTGGTCGTTGCATTTTCCGGTGCGGCGGTTATCATAGGCAAGCCTTGGGAAGTCAGTCTGACAGGCCAGTCGGTAATGATTGGGAATGCGTTGTATTTCATTTCTATGCTCGGGGCTGTCGTAAGTGCGTTGGTCGCCAAGCCTGTTCTAAAGA
>DASSOT010000032.1:0-2863 GCA_035700225.1 Saccharimonadales bacterium (SeqCode) | reverse complement strand
GAGCGATAAATATCACAAAACATATCTGGGTAGGTTCCTGTTCCGATGGTTCGTATCATCTCTCGGCCTATGGGTTGCCGCCGGACTTTTGGGCAATAGCATTGATTACCAGAGCAAATTCAGGGTGATAGTCCTGGCCGGTTTAGTGCTGACGCTGGTAAACACGCTGGTCAAGCCTATAGTCGTGCTTATCTCCCTGCCGGCGCTTTTGATAACCTTGGGTCTGTTCATGATAGTTATAAACGGACTGATGGTTTTGCTGGCTAGCAAACTCTATGGCGGACTGCATGTGACTAATTTCGGTGCGGCTATGCTTGCGGGTATGGTTATCGGCTTGGTAAACTACCTAGTGCTAACGATAGTTGAGTGATATGAACATATTCGGTTATATAACTATAATTTCAATGGTACTTCTGACAATACTGATATTGCTTCAGACCCGTGGTGCCGGCCTCGGCGCCGGACTGGGCGGCGGTGGAGAGGTGAATACCGTACGCAGAGGTTCGGACAGAACCATTCATTACGCGACCATAATATTGGTAATCATATTCTCACTGTCTTTGATATTGGGCGTATTAGTCTAGCCCTCAGGAATTGATGCGAAAAAACAACAATAAATTCCGTTTGCCTAAAGCGCTGAAAGAACAGCACAAGAACATAGGCGAGATAGGCACGGCGACTGAAAATACTATGGAAAGGCACTTTTTTAGACGCCTGACCAACCTGGCGAAGGTAAAAAGGTTCGTCATAGGCTGGCTTTTGCTGATGTCCCTGCTTCTGCTCGTCGGAGTTTTTCAGTTCGGTTTCCTGCGTGATAAATACCAGAAGCTTTATTTCATCCCCGGCGGTACTTTTACAGAGGGAATAGTCGGCACTTATACCAATACGAATCCGATATATGCCGCCGGTTCGGTTGATTCGTCCGTGTCCAAACTTTTGTTTTCCGGTCTCTTCAGCTATGGCACCGACCAGCGGTTGGAACCGGATCTTGCACAAAGCATGGACATCGACAAGACGGAAAAGATATACACGGTCAAACTGCGGGATAATCTGCGCTGGCATGACGGACAGCCTCTCACCGCGGAAGATGTTGTCTTTACTTTTAAGACCATTCAGAATCCGGACGCACAATCTTATCTTTTGCCGAGCTGGAAAGGTATAAAGGTCGATGCAAAAGATGCCAGGACGGTGGTTTTTGAACTGCCGAACAGGTTGAGCTCATTTCCCGATTCTTTGACCACCGGGATAATACCCAGACATTTGCTAAAGGACATTCCGCCGGAACAGCTTCGCTCAAATGACTTCAATACCATTCATCCGGTAGGTAGCGGACCGTTCAAATACGACACGGTGGAGGTGCAGAAGGACGAAGACAGGCCGGAACTTAAACGCGAGCAGATAGGCCTTCTGGCGAACTACGGTTATTACAAAGGCTCGCCGGGTATAAAACGTTACATAATCAACACCTATGACAACCAGGCCGATTTACTCAAGGCATATGACGGGAAAAAGATAGACGCGGTTTCGGGCCTCGGTGAAATCAATAAGGCGTACGCGGATGACCAGCTGAACAACATATATTCGGTACCGCTTGCCGGCCAAACTTTGGTGTTTTTCAAAAGCTCGGAAGGAATCCTGGCTGACGCGAAAGTCAGGCGGGCGCTTGTGTTGGGTGCGAACAGGCAGGAGATAATCAAAAGCACAGGCCAGGTCCTAAAAGAAAGTGACGAGCCTTTACTGTCTGTGCAGTTCGGCTATGACAAAAAATATTCTCAGCAGACCGGTAGTTTGAAACAGGCTCAGAAAATTCTGAAAAAAGACGGCTGGAAGTTTGACCCGGCCAAAGGCGTGCGTGTGAAAAAGGGCAGGGAGCTTCGTATCAATCTTTACGCGCTGGACAACAACGAATACAAAAGGGTCACCAATGAGCTGAAAAAACAGTGGGCCGAGCTGGGCGTCGGCGTCAATATCTCTTTGCAGAAAGACGAAGATTTGAAAGGCACTGTTTCCTCACGCAGTTATGATGCGCTTCTTTCCACCATATCCATCGGCGCCGATCCGGATGTTTTTGCTTTCTGGCACAGTTCACAGGCTGATGAACGGTCCAGATCCAGACTGAACTTCAGCAATTATAAGTCGCAGAAGGCCGATCTTTCGCTTGAGGCCGGCAGATCCCGCTCCAGCCCGAAGGTAAGGGCCATAAAGTATAGGACTTTTCTGAAAGAGTGGAAAAAAGACAGCCCCGCCCTCGCCCTGTACCAGCCCAATTTTACTTTTATAGTCAGATCCCCCTTCAACGGATTCGATAGCAAAGGCTTAATCAGCCCGATAGACCGCTACAGCAATGTCGACAGCTGGATGATAAGGCAACAGCGCAGATAAGAATATGCGCTTTTGCTTTGTGTGATAATATAAATACTATTGTTGCTTTAGGTTATAAAGCGGGTAGTGTGAGGCCTATTAATAAAAATGAATAAAGTTGCTCATTATCTTCAGGAACATCTAAGCGGAGAAGTAGTAACGTCGGTGGACGCTTTGAGTTATTTCTCTACTGACGGAAGTATATTTTCAATCACGCCGTCTATAGTTACGTACCCCCGCAATGAGAATGACGTACGCAAGACTTCGCGCTTCACCTGGCAGTTGGCCGAAAGGAACCGGTTCATTCCAATAACCCCGAGAGGTTTAGGTTCCAATGTGAGCGGTGCGGCGATAGGCGAGGGCATAGTTACTGTTTTTCCGGCGCATATGAACCGGATTTTGGAGCTGGATTCGCGCTCCGGTGAAGTAGTGGTGGAACCGGGCCTGAATCTCGGCAAGTTACAGCAAGCGCTCTATACGCACGGCAGGTTTTTGCCCCCGT
>DASSOT010000031.1:0-2362 GCA_035700225.1 Saccharimonadales bacterium (SeqCode) | reverse complement strand
TCCTGGCTCCGGCGGCCAGCGACATCAGCTGGCTTCCCAGGCATATGCCAAAGACCGGCTTTCTGCCCTTTATCAGCTTCTCTACGGTCCCTATGGCAGGTTTGTAGTCAGAAGGGTCTCCCGGGCCGTTCGAAAGCATCACGCCGTCGTATTCTTCTTTGCTGAAATCGTAATCATGAGGCACCCTTAACACGTTAAGTTTCCTTGATTGCAAGGAACGGACTATATTTTCTTTTGCGCCGCAATCAAGAAGTACGACGGTCTTGGTTGCGCCCTGCGCCTTATATAGCCTGGGTTTATCTATAGAAACCAGCGGTTTTTTGGCTTTGAAATCAACAATGCCCCAATCTTCGGAAACTATCACGCCGTTGACCACGCCTTTTGAGCGCAGATGTTGGGTAAGTTCCCTGGTATCAACGCCGAAGATTATAGGAACGTTCTGCTACTTCAGCCACGACAGGAAAGATTCTGCAGACTGCGGGTGGCTCCATCCCTTTATATGCTCGGATACCACTACGCCCCGGGCATAAATCTTTTCCGATTCCCATTTTTCTGCGTGTACGCCATAGTTGCCTACCAAAGGATAAGTGAACGTCAGAATCTGCTCTGAATATGACGGGTCAGTCAAAGACTCCACATAACCCGTCATGCCGGTATTGAACACGACTTCTCCGGCAAAAGAATCACTCTGCCATGCCGGGATGCGTCCTTTGAACCTAAGGCCGTTTTCCAGCACCAATGTTCCTTCTTTCGACCTAAAAAAATCGCCCGACTGTGGGCGACTTCTATTTTTAGCCTGATATTTTTTTGTTACTGTCTTCACACTGCGATATACACTATCAAGCTACAAACCATTATGCAAGTGTTATCCGCTTTAATTTATTATTCTTGATAATCCTATCAGTACAGCTGTTATAAGCACGCTTAGTTTTACGGAATCAAATATAAGCTTTTTTGCATATTTCCTGTCCTTGTCTCGCTTGTCCTGGCTTATCACGTCCAGGGTCATGCCGACCTCGTTGTTCATGTTGTATCTGCCGGTCCTGGCATAGCTGGTGCAGAAACCATGTCTGGATTCGTTAAAGCCGTGTACGGAGATGAATACCGGAACCAGTAGCAAAAGATACATAACTATCGGCACGTCAAAGAATACGAGCATAGTATAAAGGGCCACCGCTACCAATGCTGAGCCGTAGCCCGCGACCCTTTTGCGGTACTTTACTTCTTCTTCGCCTATGTTACATTCACCGGCCCGGTATTCGTCCGACATCTGTTTGAAACGGCCCTTTACTTTTCGTCGCGTCCTTTTATGGCCGCTTCAATCACGTCGCGCGGTAATTCAGCTGTAGAAAGCAGTGCTTCCCTGACAGTGTTTACAGCGTCGCCTCCTACTGATGTAGCGGCAGAAAGCACTCCGCCGACTGCGGCCTTGGCGGCTTCGGAAGTATCGGCTCCGACGTCACCTGCGGCTTTGATTGCGCCTCGTACGGCTGAAACAGCTGTTGCGCCGATATCTCCGCCGGTTTCGGCTGTAGCGCTTACAGTGCCTTCAGCGGCACCTCTAACGGCTTCTATAACATCGCCGCCTACCTGGCTGACGCCCTTAACCACACCGCTCATGATGTTGAACGAGGTATCGGTCAAAGATGCCCCTACCTTGCCGGCACCCTTTATAGCCCCATCAGCAACAGATGAGATCGCTTCAATCGAGCTTCCGCCGATTTCACCCGATGATTTTATTACGTTTACCACCTGGTCTTTGACGGTTCCCGTCACGGCGTCAAGCACGTTGTCGACCCCTTCTACCGCCGATACGACGGCGTCCATAGTTTCGTCTATTATTTTTGCCAGCATTTTTTACTCCTTTTTGAATATGTTAATGCTTACCTGGACACAATAACATATTTATAAAGAAGTGTAGTGCTCGTTTGCTGTCAAAGCTGTGCGGCGAAGTCAGAACCGAAAAGAAGTTCTTTTATGGCCAGATTACCAGTCGTTTGCGCGCCATTACCCAAGACGCATTCTGGACTGCTTTCCCTGATGCGTCTTATTGCACCTTGTAGGTTACTGATTTGACCTGGTTTGAACGTGCCTGCCTGGTCGGGGCATGATTCACCGAGCGTGGCCATCATGTCTTCTTCCCAAAGATCTTCTATCTCTCCGCCAATGGCTTTGGCTTCTTCCCTGTCCGTGATAGGTGGTTCTGCAAAATATTCGCTTATGGTTTTGCCCTTGCCGTCATCATATGAAATGACTTTGGCTGTTCTTCCGTGGCCTTCCAGTACGCTTGCGACTATCCCGCTGAAGCGCTCAAAAGCAGTAGCACCATACGTGGTTTCGCTTCCCCAGCCGCCTTCTGTAA
>DASSOT010000030.1:0-6625 GCA_035700225.1 Saccharimonadales bacterium (SeqCode) | reverse complement strand
AAATAGTAAATAAATATTGTCCTTTGCCGGCTATTAGCTGTTCTTTTGAAGCAAACTGAGCTCTTCTTTTTGAAGGTTTTCTATCAGGTCATCGATGTCACCATCCAGCGCGGCGGGTATGTTTGAGCGCGAATAGTTGATACGATGGTCGGTTATGCGGTCCTGTGGAAAGTTGTAGGTGCGTATCTTTTCGCTTCTGTCGCCGGAGCCGATGAGTTTTTTGCGGGCGCTGGACAGTTCTTTTTGTTCTTCTTCAATCTTTCGTGCAAGCAGGCGGGAACGCAGGACGCTCATGGCTTTTTCCTTATTTTTTATCTGTGACTTCTCATCCTGACAGGTTACAACTATGCCTGTCGGTTCGTGGGTTATGCGCACAGCTGAATCCGTAGTGTTCACACTTTGCCCGCCATGGCCGCTGGAACGATACACATCAATCCGCAAATCTTCAGGCTTTACTTCCACGTCCGTTTCCTCAGCTTCCGGAAGTACAGCCACTGTTGCCGTACTGGTATGCACCCGGCCTTGAGACTCCGTAGCCGGGATTCTTTGCACGCGGTGCACTCCGCCCTCGAATTTGAGATTCTTATAGGCGTCGTTGCCTTTTACGGCGAAGGAAACTTCCTTGAAGCCGCCGACTTCATTCGCACTGTCACTGATATGTTCTGTCTTATACCCATGGTTTTCGGCCCAGCGCACATACATGCGGTAAAGCTCGCCAGCGAAAATGCTGGATTCATCACCTCCTGCGGCAGAGCGTATCTCTATGATGACATCGCGCGAATCACGCGGATCTTTCGGTAGTAATGCCTCTTTTAAGGCGCTTTCTACATTGGTTTGTTTTTCCCTCAGATTATCGAGCTCGTTTTCAGCAAGCTCTGCCAGCTCGCTATCGTCGCCGGCGGCTATGGTCTTAGCCTCAGATATTTCTTTTTCAACGGCGCGTTTTTCATCAAACAGGCCTATAAGTTTGGCAAGTTCGCCTTGTCTTTTTGCCAGGGCGGGGTAGTTGCTCCGGCCGAAGACATCAGGGGATTGAAGCTCAAGCTCTACAGCCTTGAACTCTTGCCTTATTTTCTTCTCTTGCTCGTCCATATTTATCCTAGAATAACAAAAATCACCGCACTTACGGTGATTATTAAAATCAAAGCCTAGCTATTTGCCCAGTTTCTGGGGTGCAGATTTTTCTTTTTTCGGCTTGTCTTTTTTGGCCTTTTGGGCGGCTTTTTCGCGGGCGTCTTTGGCGGCACGCGCGCGGGCTTTGAACTTGTCGACACGGCCTTCTACGTCAACCAGCTTTTCCTGGCCGGTGAAGAAAGGATGCGAAGCACTGCTGATATGCACTCTTACCAAAGGGTATTCGGTCCCGTCGAGCTTGATGGTCTCTTCGGTTTTGGCGGTGGAGCGGGTCAGGAAAGTTTCTCCGTTGGAAATATCCTGGAATACTACCGGTCGGTAATTCTTGGCGTGAATATCTTTTTTCATACGAATGACAATTGTAGCTCATCTGTGGACTTTGGTCAACAGATGTAGTAAGATGCTATGACGATTAACTAAGCAGGACGGGAGTTTTTCCTCCGTTTGCAGGTTCGCTTGAACAGCAATGCGGTATGCCCGGACCGAAGATGAAAGGAAGATATGACAAAAGTAGATATTAAGAAATTGCTTGAGTCCGGAGCGCATTTCGGGCACAAGACCAGCCGGTGGCACCCTAAGATGGCGCCATATATACATAGCAAAAGAAACGGCAGTCACATAATCGATTTGACGGCTACCGTCGACAAGCTGGAGTCAGCCTGCGACTTCCTTGAAAAGACGGCGTCCGAGGGCAAGCAGGTGCTTTTGGTAGGCACCAAAAGACAGGCCAGGGCGATTATCAAAAAAGCGGCTGAAGATACGGGCATGCCCTTTGTCTGCGAGCGTTGGGTTGGCGGAATGCTCACCAATGCCAACACTATGAACAGCCGTATCAAGTACCTGAAAGATCTTGAACAAAAGATGGCTTCAGGAGCGCTGGAAGCAAAATATAACAAGCTCGAAGTACAGCGCTACCAAGAAGAAATCGACGGAATGAATTTCCTGTACGGCGGAATCAAACATATGGCGAACAAACCTGGGGCAGTGTTCGTGGTAGACGTAATAAATGAAAATAACGCCATAAAAGAGGCGCAGAAACTGGGTATACCGATAGTGGCGGTAGTCGATACCAATGCCAATCCGAGCTCAATAGACTACGAAATACCTGCGAATGACGATGCTATAAAATCCATTCAGTTGATAACTGACTATGTAGTCAGCGCTATAAACGATGGCAAGGCGAAAGCCAAGAAAACAGATAAGACCGAGGAGTAATATGGGAAGCAAGATAGATATCAAAGAGATAAGAAGACTGCGTGAGCTGACAGGCGTAGGTATAACCGATGCCAAAAAAGCGCTGGAAGAAGCTGACGGCGACTTTGACAAGGCACTTGCCGCTATGCGCAAGAAGGGGTTGACCAAGGCGGAGAAACGCGGTGAAAGGGAAGCGCGCGCCGGTATAATCGGCACCTATAACCACGACAGCAGAATCGGGGTGGTGGTAGAAGTGAACTGTGAAACTGATTTTGTTGCGCGCAATGATATATTTACCGACCTGGTGAAAGACATATCGATGCATATTGCCGCTTCAAGCCCGATTTATATATCTGCTGATGATGTACCTGAAAAAGATAAGAAGAAAATTACCGAAGAATTCACTGAAAAAGTGAAAGCAGAAGGCAAGCCCGAGAATATGATTGGCAAGATAGTCGACGGTATGGTGGCCAAACACTTCGCAGAAAAATGTCTGTTGGAACAACCATACATAAAGAACCCTGACCAAAAGGTGGGCGTATATATCAAAGAAAATATTGCTAAACTGGGAGAGAACATAGTAGTCAAAAGGTTCAGCCGTATGGCGCTGGGCGAGGTGGAGTAAAACTTTATGGAAAACGAGGTTATCGGCAAGCTTAATACGGCAATCGACAAGGCCGTAACATACTTTGAGGAAGAGCTTAAAAAGGTTCGTACCGGCCGGGCGCACCCCGGTATGCTTGACGGGGTTACGGCCGAAGCCTACGGCCAGCAAATGCCTTTGATACAGCTGGCGACCATATCTGCGCCGGAACCTCAACTTTTACAGGTAACTCCTTTTGATCCGAACAACCTCGAAGCCATAAGTTCGGCTATCCGCCAGGACCAGGCCCTGGGGCTGAACCCGATGGATGACGGACGCGTCGTAAGGGTTCCCATACCTCCACTGACAGAGGAAAGACGGCGCCAGATAGCCAAGCAGTTGGGCGATAAGGTAGAAGATTGTATGATTGCCGTGAGGGGCGTACGACACGACGCGATGAAAGAAGTGGATCAAGCCAAGAAAGACAAGGCTATAAGCGAAGATGAAGCCAAGCGCATATCAAAGCGTATAGATGAGGTGGTTTCCAAGGCAAAAGAGGGTGTCGAGTCTACGGCCAAGAATAAAGAATCCGAAATCCTGACCGTCTAGAACACCCATAGATATTAAGTTGGTATAATCTATTAGCATGACTGTATTTCTTCTGATAATCAGCCTTATCATGTTCATCGGCCTGGTGGTAGCGCACGAGTGGGGCCATTTCGTAATGGCGCGCCGCGGCGGCGTGGAAGTGGAGGAGTTCGGAATAGGCTTCCCGCCTAAAGCCTGGTCAAAGAAGGTCAAGACTAAAAAAAGCAAATTCCTATTCAGTATAAATTTTCTTCCGCTGGGCGGGTTCGTACGTCTTAAGGGCGAGCACGACTCGGACACTCGGCCGGGTAGTTTCGGGGCGGCGCCTCTATCAACCAAGGTGAAGATAATGCTGGCCGGAGTCGCTATGAACCTGTTGATAGCCTATCTGTTACTGACAGTTCTGGCCGCTACGGCTTTGCCGAAATTGGTAGATAACCAGTACACGGTTCCCAGCGACACAAAGACTGTCCAGCAAATCAAAGACAAGGATGTTGTCCTGGTCGATAATGTCGTGAAGGATTCTCCTGCGCAGAGTGCGGGACTGAAATCTCATGACAGGATACTTAACATAAACGGCCAGAATATAACATCGCCGGAGCAGATTGCCGCTATAACCAAAGACAATGCCGGAAAAACCGTTGCGATAAAGCTAAATCGTGAAGGGAAAGAAGTATCAACATCGGCTACACTGAACAAGGAAAACACTGGAAACGGCTTTTTGGGAGTTTCCAGCATATCCGGGCAAAGTGGCATAGAACTGCGCCGTTCAACCTGGTCGGCGCCGATAGTCGCGGGCGGACTGATAAAACAATTCAGCGAGCTGACATTCAAGGGCCTGGGAACCGTAGTTGCAAGCCTCTCTCACGGCGATACAAAAAAAGCGAGCGAACAAGTATCCGGGCCGGTCGGGATTTTTTATATCCTAAAAGAGGGCGGCAAACTGGGGTTTAGTTTCATATTGATGATAATCGCTATCATATCTCTGACATTGGCCCTCATAAACGTACTGCCTATTCCTGCGCTGGATGGCGGGCGTTTGTTCGTAACCTTGGTTTTCAAGGTTCTGCGCACGCCGCTGACTAAAAGGCGCGAGGAACTGATACACGGCTCGGGCTTTGCATTTTTGATGTTCCTGTTCGTTCTTATAACCGTGGTTGATGTTAGGCGGTTCTTTTGACAGGACTGGGCACAGCCCCGCAGGCGGTTAAGAAATCGAAGCTGAATTTCGGACCTGTTTCTGCCATAGTGGTGACCCTTGCCGTTTATTTCGGCGCGCAGATAATCGCTGGCTACGCCATCATCCAGTACCTGCTGATAAAAGGCGTAAATAAAGACAATATACCTTCTGAAGTAGACGGCTCCGTGGCCTTACAGTTCTTTTTTATACTCCTGGCGGAAATATCGGCCCTGCTTTTGCTGTGGCTTTTTTTGAGGAAAAGGAAAATATCCTGGCCGCGCATAGGCGTAAAAAAACCCCAGTGGGGAAAACTATTCTATGCACTTCCGGCTTATGCTGTGTACTTTTCAATCATCGCCCTGGCACTAGCTCTTTTGCAGGTTTTTGTTCCTAGCGTAAATGTAGAACAGAGCCAGCAGGTCGGTTTTGAAACTGCCAGCGGTGGAAGCGCGCTTTTTCTGGTGTTTTTGGCTTTGGTGGCATTGCCGGCTATAACCGAAGAAATTACCGTCCGCGGTTTCTTATATAGCGGTCTGAGAACCAGATTGCCTTTTTTAACCTCGGCGATACTTACCAGTCTTATATTCGGCCTAGCACATTTGTTCGGCGGCAAAGATAACAGCACGGTCTGGACTGCGGCAGTCGACACCCTTATATTGTCCATGGTTCTTGTCTATCTGCGCGAAAAGACCGGCAACATCTGGGCCGGTGTAATCGTCCATATAACAAAAAATTCGCTGGCTTTTCTAACCCTGTTCATCTTCAAGCCTTTTTAGCAGTTTACAAAACTTCATTAATAAGCTATAATTGTGTCTTATGAGCAGGAAAGACCACCACCTATTCGTACTGCCGCCAGCCCCGATGTGACACCGGAGGCTATGCTAGTTTTAACCTAAACTAACCAAAAGAATCAGCATAAACGGCCTCCGGGCCGATTTTTATTTATGCTGATTAAAGAGATTTATATGATTGAATTAGACAAAACGAAGGAAAGAACAGCCGTTATAAAAGTAAGCGGCAGTTTAGTTACAACAAAAAATCCTGAAACTGGAATGTTGATGCCTAATGATGCTTTTTTCCGCCAACTTGGTCGCTCAGCGGTTAACTTGGCGGAAACGCATAACTTAATAGTCGTTTCATCAGGAGCTATTCCGAGGGCTATGGCACATTTGGGGATGAAAGATAAGCCTAAAAAATCTGAAGAAATGCCAGAACTCCAGCGATTGGCCGATATTGGTAATCGATTGAATGCAAACTCTTACGCAGATGCGTTAGATGAGTCTACTGCAGTAGATGAGTCTACTGCAGTTGGCGTGGTGCTTCTAACCAGGTCTGAACTAACCGAAAAGTCCGAGGAAAAAGCTAGAATAAACCTTATGAATACTCTGGGGGCACATGCTCGCCATGGCGATTTTGTTATGGCGAACGAGGACGATGCTAGGAGCTATGACGAAATTATGTTTGGCGATAATGCGATCCTATCTGCGGAACTGGGCGTAGCCCTTGACGAGCATGGAGGTTTCGGAGCGGTAGATGTTGTAATGTTAGGTCGCGAGAACGGTTTATTAGCGGACATTTCAGATGAAAATTCAGTAGTAGAGATTGTGCGCGATATAGATGAAGCACACGAATACATCGATGATAGCGGGGCAAACGAGCTCACCAACGGAGGTATGGAAGGTAAGCTGGAAGCAGCTGAAATCCTTGCTATGGGTGGGTTAGACATGGTTATCGCTAACGGCAATTTGGAATCAGCGGTGGAACTTGCATTAGCTGGTGAAATAGGCACGAAATTTGCACTAAATGGTTAATACTCATGGTGGTACAATAGGCAGGAAAATGAGATACTCAAAGCTATTTACCAAAACTATAAAGGATGTGCCGTCAGATGAAGCGGCTAAGAACGCCCAGTTGTTGATTCAGGCCGGCTATATTCATAAGGAGAT
>DASSOT010000029.1:0-3451 GCA_035700225.1 Saccharimonadales bacterium (SeqCode) | reverse complement strand
GTACGCTTCAGACCCATAGTCTTGCCGCCAAAAAAGAAAAAAGGCAGAAACAGCAAGATTACAATACCGATGAATGTCCTCAGAAACTCTGTGTCGAGTCTTACCATTATTTGTGTACCGATGATACTGCCGACCACCGCTATAGCCGCCAGCGGAATCGCCATTTTCCAATCAATCTTCTTAGACTTCCAATATTCCCCAGTAGCGGAAATAAATGCGCCCACATCACCGACAGCATTCACGGCTACGGCGGACTGGGGTGAAAACCCTAAAAATAATAGTCCGGGAATGGCAAGCATACCGCCGCCTCCGACGGTAGCACCAAGAAAGCCGGCAATCAGGCCGATTATAAAGATGATTATTTCATGCATTTACTGAATCATTCTACCAGTGTTCGCTAATATTTCGGTTCGAGGCAAAACAAGACCACTTAAAAAACCTGCGCGATGCAGGTTGTTTAAGTGGTGGCTCCTCTCGGACAGCGCACATCCGCCTTACGGCGGACACTTCTCCGTTTGCTCGAAAAGAAAATGCTTCGCGCTTTCTTTTCTTCGCTGTACTATGCCGAACCGACTGCTCCGCAGTATCTCGGTTCGAAGTATGAAAATTTTCACCATGAAAAAGGCCGGCTTAAAACCGGCGCTTTTCATGGTGGCTCCTCTCGGACTCGAACCGAGGACACAAGGCTCTTCAAGCCTCTGCTCTACCAACTGAGCTAAAGAGCCACTAACTAGTTGTATGGTGGGCGGTATAGGACTCGAACCTATGACCCCCTCGGTGTAAACGAGATGCTCTAGCCAACTGAGCTAACCGCCCCTACTCAAATATTATATGTTAATGTTCGACTATCCGCCTACCTTCGGCAGGCCCGAAACTTCACTATTGAAAACATAGTTTTCATCGGAAGGTTTCCTTGCGAAATGCCGCTGGCATTTCTCACCCCTCGGTGTAAACGAGAGACCAGCGCCAACTGAGCTAACAACCCTTGCTCGAAAGAGTATAGCATATTTATTAACAGCGGTGGCTTAGTCGCCGGTGGCAAAAGCACTGCTAGCTACACGCACTCGTATTGTTTTAGTGGCTAATTTTGCTGGAGGCTTAAGCGTTGCAACATTTTCACCACTCTCTCCATCGGTTGGTATGTAGTACATTGTATATTCCCGGGGGTTGCCTTTTCCGTCATCTATCAGAACCTTTCTGCGTGCAAATAAGCCAGGTGATAATTTTTTTGTATCTTTTACCGGGCTATCTCTCCGGCTATTTTTAGGTGTTGTAGCCACTTGCCCTGCCGCTAGAACGGTATCAAGCGATTCTACTTTCAGAGTCGCGTCGTGTCCAGATAGCGGTTCATCTGTTGGCCTGGCTACTTTTGGAGCTTCATCTTTTTTTGCTGTTCTTAATGGAGGTGGGGGTGGAGGTGGAGGCTCTACTCTTGAAGGTTCCATTCCTGGGTTGCTTGCTCTCCCTAACTGACGTAAGTGCTTATCCATAGCTTCATTTAGAGCTTCAATATCTTTGTCCGTAATTAGCCTGAAAGGAAACAGGGTAGGCTCGCCCTGGGCGGGTGCTTCTCTTGGGGTAGCGCCCATTTGAGATTCCAGATATGCCGCTTCGCTAGTATGGTAACCGCCGTTTCCAACATACGGGCCGTATTCAGTTGGAAACTCCTGCACGCACTCCCCTTCCAAATCACCGTAAGGGCCAAATTCAGGAGCAAACTCTTGTGGCGGGTAGAATCCATCCATAGCCTGACTCCTTTCAGAATGAGGAATTACCTCTTATATCATTAACATAAAATAAATAAGGATATTTTACAAATATAAACTACCGGGCAAAACTTATTTAACAGAGGGGATTATGTAGTACAATAAATATCTGCGGGCGAGTGGCGGAATTGGTAGACGCGCTACCTTGAGGTGGTAGTGGGAGCAATCCTGTGGAGGTTCAAGTCCTCTCTCGCCCACCAAAAATTAACAATTCGGGGATGTGGCGGAATTGGTAGACGCGCTAGCTTCAGGAGCTAGTGTTCGCAAGAACGTGAAGGTTCAAGTCCTTTCATCCCCACCATTGAAAGAGTCAGTCAGTTTTGACTGGCTTTTTCAATATGTGGATAAGCTCTTGAACCTTCAGCAAGAGAGCGAAGCGAACGGGAAGGTTAGCTTGGCGCGAATAGCCCAAGCGCTGTCCTTTCTCGGCTGTCTTTTTTCAATTATTTACGCGCGCGGCAGGTGGTCGTGCGCTTTATCAAGTGTATAGGTGCTTCGAAGTATAGGTTTCAACTGCTCGGTATCCACGCCTAACTTTACGCCCGGATTCAGAATATTATAGGGGTCGAGTATGGACTTGACCTTCTCGAACAAGGCATAGACTTCCGCACCGAACAGTTTTTCCAAATACGCTCCGCGCAGACGCCCGTCATTGTCCTGTGCGCTCGTACTGCCGCCGAGAGCAATCACCAGGTTGTAATATTCGTCGATAATCCTGAACATCTTTTGTCTTTCTCCCAGCTGGCCGAGGTTCAGGTGCGGATAAGCGTGGAGGTTTGCCTCACCAGCATGCCCCCATACTGCCGGAGTAAGATTGTGCCTTTTGAAAAGGTCATACACGCCTTTTAGAAAAACCGGGAACTGGTCGAACGGAACTATGCCGTCTTCGATTATAGGCAATGCCCGCTTGCTCCCTTCCGCGTGCCCAATGACGGTAGATGCCAGCTCGCGTATCTTCCATGCGTCTTCTTTGGCCGCTTCGTCCGTTTCTTCCTTGAAATCTATACCCGAGTCCTCCAGCACTTTTTTGGCTTTCTTAACTGCTTTTGAACGGACCCTGTCGGAAGGATTGTTGAACTCTACCAGCAGAACTATCTTCGGGAAGGGCCTTTTAACCAAATCTTTCAGCTGGTTAGGGTTGGTCTTTTCAACGAAATCCAGCAGGTTCGCATCTACAAGCTCTATCGCGCTTGGAACGTTCTTTAGATCGCGAAGCTTGCCTATGGCCAGATGAGCCTGGGTAAAATCTTCGCAACGCCCCACCAGGACCGTAGACTCCGGAGTATAAGGCTCTGTTTCCAGGGCTATCTGAGTTATCGTCCCCAGGGTTCCCTGTGAACCGATGAAAAGCGGCGTAAGGTCAAACGATTTGTCCTTTCTTTTGATACTGGCCAGATCATAGCCCGCGGAAGTCCTGGTTGAGAATGATTGCAATTTCTCTATAATTGCGTGGTTTTCTTCTATCAAAGTGTCGATTGCGCGGTATATTTCACCCTCGTAGGTGGAAAGTCCGAGTTTTTTGTTAAATTCCCTTTTGGACAGACGCTTGGTTTCGATGACTTCGCCGTTGGAGAGAACTACCCTGAGGCCTTTTACGAAGTTAGCGATGTTGCCATATTTTATTGACTTTACACCGCCGGAATTATTGGCAACAGCCCCGCCGATGGTCGAATAATTCATCGAGC
>DASSOT010000028.1:0-29936 GCA_035700225.1 Saccharimonadales bacterium (SeqCode) | reverse complement strand
CCGTAGCAGTATTCGCTCAAGATACTATTTGTTTCCTGCAACAATAGCTTCAGGCTATCTTGCTGTTCTTTGGTGAATTTAGCTAATACAAAATCTTCGCTGGCCATGCGCGCCGGTTTTTTCGGCCCTATGCCTATCCTTACCCTGCTAAAGTCTTCACCGCAATGGGAAATTATGGATTTGATTCCGTTATGCCCGGCGGCTTTGCCACCTGTCCGCAAGCGGATCTGGCCATAATCTATGTCCAGTTCGTCATGCACGACTAACGTTTTGGAATTATCAATCCTATAGAAATGCTGTACTGCCTGAAGGGCCTCCCCGCTGTTGTTCATATATGTAGAAGGTTTTACCAGGATAATCTTGTTCTCACCCAGTTTATGGCTGGTCAAATAGCATTTTAGATCTTTTTTGGATACCCAGTCCGGAAAATCCTGTTTACGTGCGAAGTTATCTATCACGTCAAAACCGACATTGTGTCGTGTCCCCATGTATTCTTTGCCGATGTTGCCCAAGCCCGCTATCAGCAATGTAGTTCCCATGCCGAGCGTGTAGAATGGAGCTGAGTTTTCTATGGATGGTTTTTTCTGGAATAAACCCATCCCTCAAGTTTCGCATTACATCATCCCGCTTGCAACTTAGATAATACTTCATTAGCTAAACTCATCATCCTTGACGTTGTATATATTTATGTTACTGTAAATTCACTAAGGAGTTTCATGGTGTCAGATAACAGTACTGTTGAATTGCTTTCTTCCCCTGAATGGATAGATGGAGTAAGAGAAAAATTAGATAAGCTAGCTGGCCGAGACGGTACTCTGGATGGAGGGGTAATCAAAGAGCAGTTACTGCTACAGGCTGCGCTTGCAAAAGTCTCCATAGGATTAATGGAAGAGTTGCCCGTAGTAGAAAGACCTACAAGAACTAGAGAGAAAAAACGAGACCCGGTGAAAGGATTGCAGGTTATAAAAGCCACTCAGCGGCATACGCGCGCTTATAGCCTGGGATACCATCCGAACCATGGACATGATGTGGTACATTCGGAATTGTTGGAATCGGGCAGTTTTGCCCGGGTAGTAGAAGTAAGATTTGAAACCTTTGCCAAGCGCCCTTTCGTACCCGTCGTCATGGGGGGTCTAGCACTTCAAGAACACACCGATACTTCAACTCACGTCGGCTTGGAATTTAATAGCCATTCTCCTATCGAACCTCATCCTCTAGACTTTGAGCCTGACCATATTTATCGCACGGTAAATTCTGATTTTTCTAGAGGTGAGCGGTTTAATCACGACCATATAACAGGTTTGGCAGAAGGCTTACACGCAGTAGCTGTCAGGTCTCAGCAAAGGCCAGGTGAAACAGACCTGCCTGAACCCAAAGTTTTTATCTGAATCTGAATACTAGCTTTTTCAGGAAATAAATCTCGCCCACTTTAATTTACCTGATGTTGCTAGAGGTAAGTTTATATGGTATAGTAGGCTTAATGAATGAGGATATGGAAAAGTCTCCGGCGGAGGGTGAACAACCCAAGCAGGAAGCGGAAATCAAACTGAAGCATATTGCAGGTGTTGTTTTGGCGGTGGCCGCCATGACAGGCTTGCAGATAGCGGCGATAAAACATGGCGAAACCCCCAAGCGCCACCATCGCCAGCCAAACCCGGATGTGGTCAGGCACTACATTGACCGCGATAGGCCGGCAAGAGTTATACAGGCCAGAGTAATACCTGGCGATGGCAGTAGGATTGTATTAGGCCAATGTATGGACGGGTCTCTTCCTTCTGCCAAAAAACCGATACAAGACCAGCCGGGCTGTTTTAGCGAACAATTCGAATCAAGGTTTCCTGACCCGGGACTGACTTATGAGCCTGGTCAGAAATTTGATTTCGATGATGTTATGCCGCCTATGCAGTCTCCTGCCCCCGGGCGTTAGACCATACCTATTTCCGGTCAAAGAACCAGAACTTTATCGGAGTGCCGGAAAAGTCAAATTTAGAACGCAGTTCCCTTTCCATGAAGCGCTTGTAGCTCCAATGCAGGAATTTGGTGTCCGAGCCGTAGACTTTGAACGACGGTGTCGGGTTGTCTTCTTCCTGGACGATGTAATGCAATTTCGGGGACCGGTTTTTCAGTCCGGCTGGAGGGTGTTTGGCGGTGATGGATTGTAACCATTTGTTAAGCTCGGTCGTTCTGATTACGTTGTTCCTGTTTTTGTGAATCTCAAGCAACAGGTCGAATATCTTGGTGACGTTCTGCCCTGTTACGCTACTCGTGAAAACAAGCGGAGCCCAGGGTACGAAGACGAAGTCATGTGCTATCTGAGGCGCTAATACGTCCCGGGTGAACATGTCCTTTCCTTCGGCTATATCCCATTTGGAAACGGCAAGTATAAGGCCCTTCCCTGATTCTTTGACCATGCCGGCTATCTTTTGGTCCAGTTGTACATTCAGCTCATTTACGTCCATGAGCAATATACAGATGTCCGACTCTTCTATAGCGGCCAGGCTACGTAATACACTGAAACGCTCTACGCCTTGTTTTATCTTTCCGCTTCTACGGATTCCGGCAGTGTCGATTATTTCAATTTCTCTCTTTTCATAGCGTACGACAGTCCTGTTTACATCCCTAGTAGTGCCTGAACGGGAAGCGACTATGGCCTGCTGTTTCTTGCCAAGGGCGTTAAAAAGAGCCGATTTACCGGCGTTAGGACGGCCCAGAATAGCCAGGCGGAGGCGTTTTTTTGATTCTTTTATTGTTGCTTTAGGAAGATTGCCTGCGACGAAATCCAAAACTTCGCTAAGCCCCCGGGATTGCGTTACGCTGGTCAAAAATATTTCTTTGATGCCGAACTTTTTGTACTGGTCCGGTTCGGGGCGTTTGAGCTTGTCTGACTTATTCGCTACTAAAATTACCGGTTTTTTTGTCTTGAGCATCGTCTTTGCCAGCCGGCGGTCTTCGTCGTTTATGGCGGCGCTGGCGTCTATCATCAATATGACTAAGTCCGCGCTGTCGGCGGCTTCTTTTATCTGGTCCTGGATGGTCATCTCGAATTCGTCCTGTGGGTCTTTTACCCCGGCAGTGTCTACCAGCCAGAAATCTTTTCCTCCGTAGGACGCTTTGCTCATAAGGCGGTCGCGGGTCGTTCCAGGCTCATCCGCCGTGATGGCTTCGCGCTTTCTAATCGTAGAATTAAAAAAGCTGGACTTGCCTACATTGGCGCGCCCGACAATAGCTACGATAGGTACGTTTGATTTGCTCACTCGATACATTGTAGCAAACAGAGGCGAAATATTTGCAAAAATATTATAAAAATAGTATCATATAGATATTATGTATGGTCATACAAGGAACCCGGTTTCCCCGGAAGCCCTGACTTTGAACGATGTAAAACCCGGCGTACCCTTTAGCGTCGTGGGCGAAGACGGAGAAGAAGTAAAAAGCGGTACTTTTCTGGAAAGGCCCGGCTATGACGAAAATGAAGGATGCTACATCCCAGTCAAGGCAGAGCTTGAGCCAGATGGCAAAGAGGGCCTGGTTGGTGTTTATGATTCAGGAATAATCTGTCACCCGAACGGCGATTGGTCCGGCTCGTTTACTGTCAGAAAAGCCTTCGGGCAATAAGACCGCCCCTGTTTTATTGATTGACAAAAAGTCAATTTGAGATTATAGTATATAAGTTATGTCTGAGTTTTTGGTGAACAAAATCGGAGGTACTTCGGCGGGCAGTCCGGAAAATATTGTCGGACTTGCTAATAATCCGGAAGGAACCTTCATACCAGAAGACCACGAGGGTCCTGCCCGTCTGGCCCTGGTCGTATCTGCCGTCGGCGGCGTTGAAGGCGACGAGCGCAGGGTTACCGGTATGGCGCGCGATTATGCCCGTTCCGTAGCAAGCGGCGACCCGGACTTTGAACTGCGCGACGCCATAATCCACAGGCACGAAACGGTTTACGATAACCTGGAAGAAAGCAGGCTCGGACCGATTATCAATGATTTGGCCGGCGACCTGTTGCCTGATGATAGGAAGACAGAAGCGGACTATGTATCACTTGGCGAAGAATACAGCGCCAGGCTTTTAGCGGAAGCTATAGACGGAGAATATGTCAGACCGGACCATATAGCTTTCAAAAACGGCGAGTATAATTTGCCTGCCACTGTCGACAAACTGCGCGTGGCCCAAGCCGTCGGCGAGCTGGATTCTGACAGGCCGTTGGTTTATGCCGGGTATTTCGGATTTGACCGGTTCGGCGAAAGACATTTGCTTGATAGCGGTGGAAGCGACCGTACCGCGGCCGCCTTGGCTATTGCCTTGTCTTCCGGATTTTACGGAAAATGGAGCGATATAGAAGGCATACATACGGCTAACCCCAAAGAAGTAGAGGGCACTAAGATACGGCCCCGCATGACGTTCGCTGAAATTCGCGAATATGCATTGGGCGGCAACCCCGTGCTAAACGGACGCACACCGGTAGATTTGGACCAGTTCGGCTGGGACGGGACGCTTGTTCTTAGAAGCACGTTCAATCCTTCCGAACCTGGAACGGAAATCACCAATGCCCGCTTATCGGATAATGCCGAACCTGTAGCCGCCATCGCCAGCCGCGATGTCGATATGATAAGCATCAGTGATTTTGGAATGGCGCATGCTGTCGGCTATGTTTCGCGAGCGACCAAGCATGCCGAAGACCTGGGGTTGTCAATATCGCACTTCCCTGCCGGAAATGACGCGTTGACGTTTATTATCGACCCGGACAAAGATGACGACAAAACAAACGGGAACGGTGCTTCATATGGCGAGAAGCTTGAGGCGTTGGAACGACACCTGCAGGACGAAGCGGTAAGCCCGAACGCTTCGGTCAGAGTTGAACAAGACCGCGCCCTGCTTGTCATGGTTGGCGAATCGTTGCGCCTGAAAGAGGTCAGAACGCTTACTAATGCCCGTTTCAATCTGGCCTTGCTAAGAGGCGGAGTGGCCGTCCGGGACGCGCTGGGAAACATCCAAAGCCCCAGCCTTATATACGAAATAGACCGCGCTGAAACCGCACGGGCCCAGGCTCTTGCTCATTCCGAGTTCATAAGCGATCCGGTGCTGGAAGGTATACTTAAAATTCCCACCGCAGAACTGAAGAAGTATAAGTCTTCGAACGTTATCTGATTGAGAAACAGAAATAACCGTTAAATCCTGTAATTAAATTAACAGAAATTTATCCCATCTCTGGTTAAATTAACTTTTAACACATTAACGAAGAAGGTGGGCTATGCCTGAAAGCGGTGTGAGTCCGGAGTTTTCGCAGGAACGCGCTATGTCATCGGTTGAGATTTTTGGTCGGGAGTTCAGGGTGCCGGTAGTTAGCAGGTTCCCTTTGCCCGTAGAACAGGTATTAAGAATAAAACCAAAAAGAGATACCGGCAAACAGTCGGTATTGAGGAGTTTTGAAGGTCGGTTTGCGATTGCGGGCAATATGCTTGAACTTGATGGAGCTAACCTCGGACGGCGCACCTCGAAGGTAGCGAGGTTGATGGTTGAGGGCGGCATGCTGGATGAAACTACACTGGTGGAACTTAGGACTATGTGCCCGGAAGACGACTTGTGCGAGGATATAGTTAAAAATGGCTTGGAGAAGATGAATAGATTAAGACATGCTTTAGCCGATGAGCATGGCGTTACTCGCGTCATACCTAACAGCCACCCTATTATGCCTGCCGGCGATGGAGTTTCTTTTAAGCCACCTGCGGTATGGCAGGCTGTTGGCAGTGAGCTGGATGGTTTCAAGCATCAGTGGAGCATAGGGTCCGAAAGACCCGATTTGGCGATGCTAGCCATAGCTTCTGATACTTGCGCGGAACAACTATGCAGTAGCTATGACGGGTTGTCAGCGGACCGGCTGAGGCATGGTATAACTGTTCTGGATAGCGTGGGTAGCCGACCCGAAGAAAATGTACTTAGATAGTTTTCTTATTGCGAACAAGATGGATAAAATCATCAAGCATGGCGTTGACGGTAGGTCCGGGGCCGGCGCCCGGCCCCGGGATAGGATAATCTCCGTCGGATGAATCTGGCGGGCCGAGGGATATGACTATACAGCTGTCGGTACCGGACAGGTTTATCAGTGCCTGCATGGATTGAACCTTGCGGGGGTCGATGAACCCTCCTACCAGGCGCCATCTGCCATGAGTTACGTCAAAACCGCCCAGTCTGCCGACGTCCGGAACTTCTCCCCTGTCTGTAGGATATATCGAAGAAATGAAATGGTGCGTATCCGGATTTTCCAGCGCTGTACGTATCTGCTTGTCCGTGAGTTTGAAGGCCAGTTCGTGCCAGTCTATATAGTCGTTTGGCTCCAGCAGTCCGGACTGGTTCAAAAATATGGCCAGTTTCTTCGGTATATCACCCTCTGCCTCGGTATGTATTACCGAAAGTATATCGTGGCTTCCCGGTTCGGCCAGGCCTTTTTCTATGGCTTCTTTCACGGCTACTTCTGGGCTTGCAGGTTCCTGCCCATCTGTTGATAATCGACCGGATATGAAATTCAAAGTAGCATTCGGCTTCATGTGGATTGCTTTGACGTTGTCGGGGTCGCGCAAATCCGCTTTGGCTTTTTCCATGGGCTTGGCTCCTCCGCCTACGGTCGCGTTGAACCCCAGGCGCTCAAAATTGCCTGAAGCTTCTTTGAGGTCTTGGAAACGGTTTGCAAGCGCGCCTTTTTCGCAAGTTATGACAGTAGCGCCCTTCTCCAAACTTTGCATTATCAGGGAATATGCCGGCTCTCCATCGTCCGACGAAGGCAAGGCTACGAATACAACGTCCGGGAATTCAGCCATCTGTTCCAGCTCACCCGTCTGATGTGGCGTAACGCCGTCCGGGGCCATAAGACCGCTACTGCGCAATACCCATCTAGGCATCCGCTCTAACTGCAGGCGTTCATGCGAGTTTTCTATCTGAGTGGTAATCTCGTGGCCTATATTGTTGGGGTTCTCCGGGCTGTAACCCATAAGCCCCCAGCTGAATTTGCTCATCAGATTATTTTAACCATCCGGGCGAGTTTTCTACAAATCCAGATAATCTCCCGGTCTAAGCGACACAGGCAGAGCCAGGTCGGCCAACTTTATTCTTTTGAGTGTGATTACTTCGTAGCCCAGAGCGTCTAGTGTACGGCGTATCTGGCGATTTCTCCCTTCGGCCAGAACCACTTCGTAAGTACTATCTGAACAATCTTTAAGCTTAAGAAATTTACTCAGTCCATCATCAAGGCCCACCCCTGTTAAAAGTTGTTTTTTATCAGGAAGAGAAAGCTTTTTGTTCAGGGTGACAAGGTAAGTCTTATCTTTTTGATAGCGCGGATGAGAAAGCCGATTAGCCAGCTTTCCGTCATCCGTCATAACCAACAGGCCGGAAGAGTCCTTATCCAGCCTGCCCACGGGTTTCAGCCGGCGGTATTTTTCAGGTAAAAGCTCATAAACCGTCTTGTTTCCCTGGCCTTTCCTGCTACAGACATATCCGGGCGGCTTGTTTAACATTATCGTGGTCGAATGGCGTATGATCAGTTTCTTATCGTCAAGACGTACCTCGTCGCCAGAATTTACTGCATCTCCTAGGTTGGCTTTTATCAGATTTATAGTTACCCTGCCGGTTTTGACGGCGGTGTCGGCCGAGCGTCTCGACATGCCTGTGGCAGTTGCCACATATCTATTGATTCTCACTTGGTTTATTATAGTGATATTTTGCTGAAATCGTCCGGGTTTTCCGGTTTTTGCCCGGTGTATGAGGTGCCGAGGTTATCTTTGGCTTGTTCTTGGGCTACGAGTTCATTTATATCCGGTTTTTGGGTCGGGTCGTTGATAGGCTGGATAACTTTTTTGTCTTTGCTGGCAAGTTTTGGCCTGTCGTCATCCGTATTTTCAAGTTCTTCTTCTGATACCGGCTTTTGTGGCTTTACTACGGTTGAAGGAGCGTTACCCGCAGGCGCCGGTTGACTGCTAGCGGAATCGTCTATTCCCTGCTCCTTGGACTGGTCTGGATCGGATTGTTCCTCTTGGGCCAAAGCTTCCTCCAGGGTTGGGCCGATTGATGGCGTTCCTGGTTCCGGCGCAGACGGCGGGGCGGGCTGGGCTTGTTCAGCCGGGGCCGGAGCCGGCTCTTCCGCCGGTTTATTATCTTCCGGTAACACTACCTCTATTTTCTTAGGTTCTGACGCAGGTTTTTCTGCCGGCGGTTCCGTTGGAGGCTGAACCGGCTGGCTGTCCTGTACGGGCTGTTGAGGCGGTTCAGCTGGCGGTTGGGCCGATTGATTGTCTCGTGTGGGTTGTTGAGGCGGTTGGGCGGGCGCCGACGATGGTGCGGGTGCCGGAGGCGTCTGCGACTGTGGCGGAGCAGGGTTATCGGGCGGGCTTGCAGGCGGTTCGGCCGGTGCTACGGGAGCTGGAGCCGGTGTCGGTGGTTCGGATGATTGTGGGGGCTCAGGGGCGGGATTTGCCGGAGCCGGCGGTTCTTCGGATGGCTGTGGCGGAGCGGAAGTCTGCGGGCTTTGAGGCGCAGATGTGCCTGAGCTGTCGGGCTGGGCTTCTTCACCACTGTCGCCACCCAGTATCTTTTTTACGGAAGCGGCTACATCTTCTAGTGTAACCTGGCTTTTTACCAGATATAAGTCTGCTCCCAGCTTGTCCGCTCTTTCTTTGTCTTCTGCTTGAGAAAGCGCTGTCATCATAATAATCTTGGTATTCTTGGTTTCCGGCGCATTGCGCAGGATGTCCAGCATGTCAAAACCGCTTACTTTGGGCATCATCACATCACTGATAATCAAGTCGGGCTTTTCCTTGACCGCTATAGCCAGTGCTTCTTCCCCGTCCGCGGCTGAAACAATGTCGTATCCTTCGGCGCCAAGCCTTGCGCCGTAAATCTCCCTTAGATTGTTGTCGTCTTCAACCAGTAGGATCTTAGCCATTATTAGTATTCCTAAACCTGTATGGTGTTAATTCTTTATTAACTAAGGACAATTGTAACATGTTTATGCTTTCGCCGTGCTAGTCTCGACCTTGCTTGTTTGCGGGCTTGCCGAGGCCTGTTGGTTCCTGAGCTGTTCGGCTCTTGTGGCAGTCAGCCGCGGGAAGTTTATGTAGAATGTACTGCCCTCTCCTACCTTGCTCTCGGCCCATATTTTACCGTTGTAGAGCTCCACTATCTTTTTGCAGATGAAAAGGCCCAGGCCGGTACCGCCTATGGCGCGCGTCGCGGAGTTGTCCACGCGGTAGAATTTTTGGAAAAGATGCGGTAAATCCTCTTCAGGGATGCCGGGGCCTGTGTCGGATATCTTCACCTGGGCGATGTTTTCATCGCCGGTGAGTCCCAGTGTGACTCGGCCTTCGGACGTGTATTTGACGGCATTGTCGAATACGTTGGTTATGACTTCCCTGACTCTGTCGGGGTCTATATAACAGTAATAAATCGGCTGGACTGTCTTCATCCCGCCGCTGGAGCTGGCATCAATCACGCCGGAATTGTTGGCGCTGGAATTCATCACCAGCTCCATTTTCAAGCCCTTCTTTTCGGCGCCGAACCTGAGATCTTCGCTCAGCTGGGTTACGAAATCGCCCATTTCAACCACCTCCGGATGGCTGGTAAGCCGCCCGTCTTCCGCCTTGGCACTGGTTAGCAGGTCCTGGAAAAGCTTCCCCAGGTGTTCGGTGCTCAAATGCGCTTTCGTCAGATACTCTCTCGCGTTGTTGTCTATCTTGCTCACATTTTCGTTAAGGGCAAGCGCCAGATAACCTTCTATGGCGGCTACCGGAGTGCGCATCTCGTGGCTGGCCGTACTGATGAACTCTGCCCTTTGTTGCTCTTCCGCCTTTTCCTTGTTGACGTCGCGGAACACCGCCACGGCGCCCACCAATTGATTCTTGCCTTCGGATGGCAGTAAGACGGGTGAGATAGCCAAAGATATGAACATGCTCTTATTTTGTCTATTGAGCATCTGCAATGTGACGTTTACCGGCTGGTGTTTGAGCAGTACCTGATTGAACGGATGTTCACCGTCTTCCAGCAGTGAATCGGATTTCGGGTCTTTTATAAGACGTAACACGGCGGTAGCATCAAGCCCGTCTGACTCGTCTTCCGGCCAACCGGTCAGTTGCGAGGCGGCCTTGTTTATAAGGGTAATCTTACCCACTGTATCCACCGCTATGATGCCGTCGGTTATGGACTGTACCAATATTTCCAGCTGTTGCTCGTGACTTTTAAGCTGGCCGGAAAGTTTCTTGACCCGCTCGGAAGACTCGCTTATAAAACGGTTCCTCCAGAAGAAATAACTTATGACCGCGAATATCGGCGGACCCAGTATCAACAGCAAACCTACCGGTTTGAGGTTGGCGAAATCAAACTCTATCTCAAGCAGAATATAAATAAAACTTACAAGCATGGCTCCCAGGGAGATGACCAGGCCGTGCATGCCCACCAATACGCTTATTAGAAGCCACGCCGCAACATATATGAGGGAGCTTGTGGACTGGTTCGTTTCGTTGAATACGTTCATGAACGGCAGGACCATCATCAGCGACCCTATGAACGAGGCCAGGGCCGCACTGCTTCTGGCAATCAGCCAATAGGCCGTTAGTAGATAGGCCAGGATTCCGACAGACATATAAATGACGGCGTCGTTCAAGCCGTAGGTGTATTCCAGGTTAAGATGAGGGAATTTTCTTGATACCAAGTACGCCGTTATGAACGCGATATTCAAAAATACCCAGAAAGCCCACAAAAAGCGATACCAGCCCTTTGAAACATGCTGCATTAATTCGTCAAGCATTATCAAGATTATACTGCAATGCTTATGCTTGAGCTAATCTGTTATACTGATATTCTGAATTGTGGCGTACGGTCCCTTCGTCTAGTGGTTAGGACATCAGGTTCTCATCCTGAAAACACGGGTTCGACTCCCGTAGGGATCACCACAATTATTTATATAGGGTCTTTTTTGAGGCCCAGCAGATAACCTATGTAGCTTGTTGCCAGGTGCAGGATGAACCAGGTAACTATTATAAAAGCTGACTGCGCATGGGTCAGCGTGACGACTATACTGCTGAGAAGCAAGCCGCCGATGATGTAGTCTATCTGGTCGAACGGAAACCAGCTTTTGCCGGAATCTACGCTTACACGCCTCTTGAAAAAGCTTTTCACCAGGTCGCCCAGCAATGCCCCGAAGCTTAGCAATACGCCTACCCACAGAGTCAACTGGCTGTAGTCCAGCCCGTCGGAAATCGTGACGGCCCAGCCGTAGCTGGCGTATAGTTTCGTCTGCAGTAAAAATATTAGTGTTCCGGCGATAGTACCGCAGACTATGCCCCGTACGGTCTTGTGCGGTCCGAACAGCGGTTTGCCACGGTATTTCAACCCGAAATCAACCGGAGTGTTCCACTTGGAAAGCCCCGGTGCTTTAGCCGCGAATATAGGGGTCATGTTAGCCACCCCTGCCGGTGCGAAAAACCATAGTGCGAATAATAAGTTTTCCATGCCCTTAACTCCTTTTGCCGATAAATGCGATTCTCTCAAATACTGAAAACGTAGCCAATATGGCAACCGTGGCAGAGGCTATGAGCGGCTGGCCCACCAAAAGACCGAGGATGATGACGGCGATACGGACTTCGAACGGAACTAACCCTTCATCATAAAGGCGGTTCAGCTTGTGGTGGTCGTCCGGTTTGTGGTTGATGGCGTGGGCGACCTCGCCTTTGGCTTTGATGTAGCTGACTGTTATGGTTGCTCCGCAGGCAACCAAGGGCACGAATGACCACGAGAAATGCGCGGTCTGGGAAATGTAGTATGCGATACCGCTATAGATAAGCACTTCCTTGACGCGGTCCGTGGAAGCGTCCAGCATCATGCCGCGCGGGCTGGCGGTCTTCTTATAACGGGCCAATTCTCCGTCCAGCACGTCAAAAAGCCCGAAAAATATCAAAAGTAGGCCGGCGACCTGCAATTGGCCGTAAGCTATCAGAAAAGCAATGGGCAGATGAGCCGCTACGCCTATCCAGGTTATGGTATCGGGGCTTATGCGTCCGCCGCTTATTTTATTCAGAAATCCGGCCAAGCCGGCCATTTCCCTGCGGACAAGCTTGCGTGCATTATCGAGCACTTGCATTTGCTAATTGTATCACCACGAATCCTAAAAGTGTTACTGTATTAAGGTGAAATATACGCTCCATACGGCCAAAAAAGCGGACTGGGAAAAACCCGGTAAGAAGAACGCGTGGCAGAGGCTGGCTTATCGTTCCCACGGCATCGTGACGCCCGCGAATATCGCCAGCCTGGTCGGCGGCGCGCTGGCGATGTACGGTTTGTGGCTGATTCTGGACGGAAGGATAGTGTCCGGGCTGGTATATCTGAGCTTGGGCAGAATCGCCGATATCGCCGACGGGATGATAGCGGAATACACCCGGACCAAAAGCCCTATAGGGGAAATGATAGATGCTACCATCGACAAGTTCGTCGTTGCCTCTGCGCTCATAGTACTGGGCGCCTTAGAGCTGGTGCCCTGGATAATCATATTACTGATAGCTCTGCAGAATGCGGTCAATGTCATGATAAGCGTGATAGCGAAGCTGAGACATAAGGCCCTGCACCCTTCCCGTCTGGGCAAGGTGTCGGCGGCCTTCAGCTGGGTTACGATAATCCTCTATCCGCTGAGCGATTGGCTACAAAGGGATGCATACAGCGCAAGCGCACAATTTCTGAAGATAATATCTTTGGTAAGTTTTGTCATATATATGGTGCTGGGTTCCCAGGCAACTCTGGGTTATGCGCATGTCATATATAAAAAATCCGGACTGAATAGATTATTCAGATAAAAACTTCTACAATAATAGGATTATGAAAAAGAGCAATCTCTTGCTCACGTTTGATAAGTTCATAGTCATATATAACCCTATGAGCACTAATGCCCGCCGGTCCAGAAGAAGGATTGCCGAGCTAAAAGACCTCTTCCCTTCAAAGGATGTGGATGTCATAGAAACATCTCCCGACGGCCTGGAAGCCAACAAGGCATTGATTGCCGGCGAAGCGAAGAAATTCACCAAAAATACGCTACTTTGCATAGCCGCCGGCGACGGAACGGTCAGCGCGGTCCTTGACGCTCTGCTTGCGAGCAAGTCCGTACCGGCGCAGGCCAAGAAAGTTCCTATACTTCCCTTATGGGGCGGTAATGCCAACGACCTGGCCTACATGATAAACGGCAGGCCGGGTAAATCAAGTCTTAAAACTTTGTTCGAAAAAGGCGAAATAGTACCCATATACCCGCTGGGTGTAAAATTGGACATCGACGGTAAGAAAAGTGAAAGAATCGCCGGTTGCTATGTCAGCTTTGGTGCCTCGGCGTTCGCGGCCCAGCAGGCCGAACTTCCAAAAAATAAAAGAATGAAAATACACGTCATACCGGGTGCTAGGATGGCTACGGAGATGTTGGTCGTAGCCCGGGCTCTTTTGAAGGCCAAGACATTTACCATCCAGACGGACGGCAGAAGCCAGCCATTATATGAGCGTATATTCGTAAACGGCTCGCGTATAGCCAAAGTCGACCGCCTGCCGATAAAGCTCAATGAAAAAGCCTTTTACGAAGCCGCTATTGAACGCAAACATCCCAAGGCATTTATTTCGGCGCTTTCCGCTCTTAAGATATTGCGCAACCGGACATATGGCGAAGTTACCGGAGAGAAACGCTCTTTTAAGCTGAACAGCGATACCTGGACGCAGATAGATGGCGAAGTCGCCAAACTACCCAAGGGTACCGAAGTGGAAATATCTTTGAGCACCACCCCTTTTTATGTATTAAGTACCAAGCTGGCTCAAATATAATTTGTTAAGAATAATATTTTGCTATACTGGTGCTATTGCAAGGGGGATATTGTATTGAAATTTTTCATCGATACCGCCAAGCTTGACGAAATTGAAAAGGCGGCAAGTTACGGCGTACTCGACGGGGTGACAACTAATCCGAGCCTGATGGCCAAAGTAGGCGTAAAAGGCCGCGCAGGCATACTCAAACACTACAAAGCTATCTGTGGCCTGGTAGACAACAATGTCAGCGCCGAAGTCATTTCTACGGACTATGACGGCATCATCAAAGAAGCACATGAGCTTGCCAAGATTGACGACAAGATAGTCGTGAAAGTACCGATGATTCCCGATGGCGTCAAGGCCATAAAGACGCTTTCCAAAGAAGGCATCAGGACCAACTGTACGCTGGTATTCAGCGCCGGACAGGCCTTGCTCGCGGCAAAAGCCGGAGCGAGCTACGTAAGCCCGTTCATCGGCCGCCTGGACGATATTTCCACGGACGGCATGCAACTGATACGCGACCTGGTAGAAATTTATGGGAACTATGATTTCCAAACAGAAGTATTGGTTGCCAGCATACGCCACCCGCTACACTTGATAGAAAGTGCAAAGCTGGGTGCTGACGTGGCGACTATCCCCTTCTCTGTCATAGAGCAGTTGTTCAAGCACCCTTTGACAGACAGCGGACTGAAGAAATTCTTAAGCGACCACGAGGCAAGCCAGAAATGAATGCCAACCAACAAGCCGCCGACACTATAAGAATCCTTTCCACCGCCATGGTGGAAAAAGCCAACAGCGGGCACCCGGGCGGGCCTATGGGCGCCGCGGATTTCATACATGTGTTGTTTTCTGAATTCATGGTCGAAGACCCGGATGACGGCAAATGGCCGTGGCGCGATCGCTTTTTCCTTGATGCCGGCCACATGTCGCCGATGCTCTACAGCATATTGGCGCTGACTGGCAGGATGCCGATGGAAGAAATAAAGAACTTCCGCCAATGGGGCAGTAAAACGCCCGGCCATCCTGAACGCGACCTTGAACACGGAATTGAAAACACCAGCGGTCCGCTTGGCCAAGGCCACGTCTTTGGCGTGGGCGCGGCGATAGCGGCAAAATTCCTTCAGGCCCGTTTTGGAGACTGGCAGGAGCACAAGATTTATTGCTTTATCAGCGACGGCGGCATCCAAGAAGAAATCAGCCAGGGCGCAGGCCGGATAGCCGGCAACCTGGGCCTGAATAACTTGATAATGTTCTATGACAGCAATCAGATACAGCTTTCTACCGAAACGGACGTCGTAACCCACGAAGATACCGCCAAGAAATATGAGGCCTGGGGCTGGAGCGTCATAACCATAGACGGCAACGACCAGGCCGAGATAAGGGACGCGCTCAAAAAAGCAGGCGCTGAGAAGTCCAAGCCGACCTTGATTATCGGGAACACCGTCATGGGTAAAGGCGCGGTTACGGAGGACGGCGAAAGCTTTGAACACCAAGTCAGCATGCACGGACAGCCAATCACGGGCGCGGGCGGCTCCTATGAAAAGACGATAAAAAATATCGGCGGCGACCCCAAAGACCCATTCGTAATACCGGAGCCGGTCAAGGAGCTTTACAAGCAATCCGCCGATAGAAAAAGACAGCAGGTCACGGACAGGAAAAATGCCGAAGCCGACTGGCGCGCCAAGAACGCCAAGCAGGCGGAAGAACTGGACCTCTACCTGTCCGGGCAGGCTCCAAAGCTAGACTGGGCAGACATAGCGAAAGAACAGAAGCCGGATATAGCCACGCGCGCCAGCAGTAGCTTTGTACTTGGTAAGTTCGCAGAAAACGTGGGCAACATGATAGTGATGAGCGCCGATCTTGCCAACAGCGACAAGACCGACGGTTTTTTGAAAAAGTCCAAAGCTATTGAGCGCCGAGATTTCTCCGGCGCTTTTTTGCACTGCGGCGTAAGCGAATTTTCTATGGCGGCGATAGCTATCGGCATGGGCTTGCATGGCGGCGTCATACCTGTCTGCGGTACGTTCTTTGCCTTTTCTGACTACATGAAGCCGGCTCTAAGGCTGGCCGCACTTATGGAAGTACCGGTCAAGTTCCTCTGGACGCATGATGCCTTCCGCGTCGGCGAAGACGGCCCTACCCACCAGCCCATCGAACAGGAAGCACAGTTAAGATTACTGGAAAAGGTGCACAATCATAGCCACAAACCTGGGTTTTTGGTCCTGCGCCCGGCTGATTCTGCTGAAACTACCGTGGCATGGCAACTGGCTCTGGAAAACACGCAGACGCCCACAGGGCTTATATTGACCAGACAAGGTGTTAAGGACGTCTCTGACTATGGCCAGGCTCTTAGCTCCGCCAAGGGCGCGTACGTGGCTTATGAGCCGAAAGGCGACCCTGAATTGGTCATCGTAGCTAATGGGAGCGAAGTCGGCACCGCATATGAAACGATACAGCTTCTGCCGGATAAGAATATCCGCCTTGTTTCCGTACCCAGCGAGGGGCTTTTCCGCGAACAACCTAGGGAATATCAGGATAAGATACTACCGCCTGATGTACCCCGCTTTGGAGTTACTGCCGGCTTAGCCGTGAATCTGCTCGGGCTCGTCGGCGATATCGAAAGAATCCACAGCCTGGAACACTTCGGCTTCAGCGCGCCTTACAAAAAACTCGACGAAGAATTCGGCTTCACCCCCGAAAAACTCTCCGCCAAAATCCGAAAATTCCTCTAAGCTCCATCTTTGAAAAGCAGGTCCAGGTAGCGGGTGCCGGTGAACGGTATCTTCTGCTTGACTATGCGCTTGCCGCCTAGCGTATTAAGCGAATGGATGACGAAGTTGCCGTAGCGTTCGTTCAGCTCGTCCACGGCTTCGGTCAGCCTCTCTTCCCTATTTACCTCGTCGAATAGGCTGGGCTGGCCGCGCGTAGTCGGGCTTAGGTTATAACACGTTATGCCCATTATGGTCAGAGGCGAATGGCGAGGACGCTTGTTGAAAAGATAAAGCGCCCGCTCGTATATTTCCTTATCCGTATAAAAGCTGGTCCGCCAGGTCCTGCGAGCATGCCAGCGTTCGCCCGTAGCAAGTCCGGCCCAGACAATAATCCCCCGCGCGTCCGCACCGTTGAATCGGAGTTTCTTGCCGGTGGTTTCGCACAGGTAGTGAAAGCGCGGCAGGAGCTCCTTATCGTCATTGGTGCGCTTATCCAGCGCGAATTGCCTCCCCACCTGCCCCAGTCTGGTCGGCTCGTCATCTACTTCGTAGCCGCGCAGGCGCTGGTACCATTCCTCGGCTACTACGCTGTGAAATACGGAGTGCCTTAAGGTGTCGGCCGGAGTGTTTATGAAGTCCAGCGGCGTGAATATCCCTGCGGCATTCAGCCGCGCTTCATAGTGCCGCGCGATTCCCGGCAGGTCGGTAAGCTCCAATGAGTCGTAAACCTGCAAAAGATTGTTATGGTCGATTATGTCCAGCCCATCCGGCTTGTGCAGGTTGGCGGCCAGCTTGGCTAAAAAGCGGTTGGGGCCTATGCCGATATTAACCTTTACCCACCGGCCCAGCTCGCTTTTCAGGAGCGACTTTATCTCATGTGCTATTTCTTCCAGCGGACGGTCATTTATGAAATTCCTGGTTCCGTGAAAGTCGATGATGCCCTCGTCTATACTTTTCATCTTTACATCGGGCGAGTAGCTTTTCATTATCCGGGCCAGCTTCTGATGCACGTATAAGTATTTCGGCGGGTCTGTTTCCAGTATTATCAGCTCAGGGATTATTTCCCTCGCCTGCACCAGCCCCATGCCTACCTTGACCCCGCGGTTCTTTGCCTCATAGCTGGCGGCGATGATACAGCAGTTTTTAGAAATACGGTTGGTCATGCCGAGCGGTTTGTCGCGTAAGCTAGGCCTGGCCTGCTGTTCGGTCATGGCGAAGGCGCTGTTGAGGTCTATATGCATTATCAGGGGCGGTTCCTTAGAGATGGGTAAACTACCCCACCTCAGACTTTGGGCCCGTTGAGTCTTCATGATTCGCCTTCGATTATCGTCGCAAGCGTCCAGGTGAGCGCTTCTGCGTCGAATTCCAGGCGGTAATCATTTGTGCCATCGCTCATATCAAAGACATGTATCATTCTCTGCCCTTTTTTAGTAGGGTGGCGCAAGCCCAGCTCCGTAAAAGTAATATCCTCGCCTCTGTAGCGCATTTTCGCCGGCATCACCAGATACGCCGGTTCTCCGCGGGCTTTGAACCGGGTTATTACCTCTACTCTTTTATTTATCTCTACAAAATTCATATCTAAACAACCTCTTTTAGTTGGTCAACGGGTTTTGGACTGAAGGTTTCCTCGGTGGAGTCTTGGCGACCGTTGTAGACGCTCACTCCCTAAAGGAATAGTTGTTTAGATAAGGATACGCAGGGACCGTGGTATGCGTCCTGTCCTTATTATACAAAATATCTAGCTTGTTTGGAGGTTGTTTAAGAATTGTACGAGCTGTTTGGGAGTTATCTCGGCCTTTATCAGATATCCGTCGGCCTGTCTTTCTATGTCTTGGCGGACTTCGTCGCTTTCTTCCAGGTTGGTGGTGATGATTATCTTGGTGCGCAAGTCCGGGACTTCATGCCTGAGTTTTTGCAGAACGTCTACTCCCAGCATGTCCGGAATCATCAGGTCTAAGAGCATGACGTCGAAACTGCCTGTCTTTGCCAGCTCGTAACCTTCTGCGCCGCTTCTTACTATGCGTACTTCATACCCTTCTTTTTTGAGGGCGCGGTTGTAAAGTTCGCTGATGAACTGTTCGTCCTCTACGCATAGTACCTTTATCGGTGTATCTGCAATCTGTGTCATATATGGAGTAATCCTCTCATTGCCTGCTCAAGGAATGGTTTTTTATCCAGCCGTGAGCACTGCGGACTATGCCTTTATTATCGCCATTCTTGTCTTCGTCGGCAAGCTGTGAGTATGGAAGTATGGTGAAACCGAAAATTGTGCCCTGGCTCTCTTTTGAGCGGACCCAGATATTACCGCCATGGGCGTTGACCAGAGCCTTACTAAGGTATAGCCCCAGACCGGTACCGGCTATGTATGACCTGTTGCGGTGGTTGCGCGAATACTTTTCGAACAAGTGTGGCATCACGGTTTCGGGTATGCCTACGCCGAAATCCTCGACGGTGGTTTCTACCAGGCCGTCCTTGGTCATGGCTACGTTGACTTTTATGAGCTTTTTGTCGTGCGGGCTGTATTTTATGGCATTATCCAGCAGATTTATGACCACTTCGGCTATGCTGACCCTGTCTATACCGACCGGCGGCAAGCCGTCCGGGACGGTCAGCTCTATGACTTTTCCGTGGACCTTGGCGCGCATCTGCATATTGTTGACTATGCCGTTGAGCGTGTTTTTCCAGTCTTCTTCGGTAAGCCGCAGGCTGAGTTGATTTTCTTCTATCCGTGCGACATTGAGTATGTTGCCCACGAAGGCAGTCAGGTTTTCCGCCGCGGCTTGCATCTTCTGCATGAAATCCTGCATCTCCGGATTTAGATTCTTTCCCAGTTCGTCCTCAAAGACCTCTATGTAGCCCTTGAGTATGGTCAGGGGTGTGCGTAGTTCGTGCACGGCTAGCGCTATGAAGCTGAGCTCTTTGTTCTCTCCGCCATAGTTTTCCGTTTCATCAAATGCGGTCAGGACTACTTCCGTCTTGTTACCATCCGCCTGCTTGACGTAGCTGGCGCCCAAATCGCAGTATCGGTTTTCTTCGCCGTAGGTCGTCATCCTTACGCCGTGCCATATTTTCTGCGCAGTCACGCTTTTTGTGCGGCATTGTTCTATCCACTCCTCCAAAGTAATGTCATTTTTGAAAAGAATGTCGAACTGGTTGTATAGATTTTTCCCTACGAGATTTTCCTGTGTGTTCGCATATTCCTGTGTTTTCGGGTTTGCAAAGACTATATTCGCTTCTTCGTCTATACCCATGACACATATCGGAAGTTGCTGGATGGTCATGGCCACGGGGCTGTTCGCAGAGGGCGGTATGTCGGCTCTGGAGGCATAATCATAAACCTGCCTGGTCAGATTGGTTATCAGTTCTTTGGCCAGACTTAGCTTCTCCAGGTCCGGAGCCGGTATAGGCAAAGGCGATGGTGAAACGTGCATTATTGCGTGCGAGAGAGCCGTGAGCGGTTTATTGACCTGTCTGGCCACAAACGACCCGATAAGCAGTGAGAGTATGAACCATGTGCCCACGAGCAAGCCGAGAGTCATAAGCGGTTTATCCGGCAACCATTTATCAGCAGACCACCATACGCCTATAAGTAAAAGACCGCTGGCAAAAAACCAGCTGACAACATATGTGTTTATTGATTTTTGAGCCTTTTCTAGAAAACCGGGTCCACCCATATCTCCCTGCTTAATGTCCGTACTTTAGCGAATTTATACTATCGAGAAGTGTCACCCAGGTCTGGCCCGGGTTGAGCGCGAGCTCATTGCCGTTTTGGTCCAGGAATTTGAATTGCGACCTACTGCCCTTTTTCTTCCAAACGCCCTTCTGCACTCTGCCGTCCTGGAACACGAACATCGTTCCTTTACCTTTGGTTCTGTAGACTGAATATTCGCCGTTGTGCGAATAATGCATGACCAGAGCTACCACTACTTTCGGGGCAAGCTGTTTGTTCGTAGACGCGTCTATATGTTTCGCTCCGCCTTCCCTTCGTTTGTAGCGATTGTCTTTGGCGTCGTAGGTATAGTGCACATTATATAAAAGGCCGGAAAGGGTGAAATCAATACTCGTGACCTTAGGCTTTTTAGCAGGGTCTTCTTCCTTGCGGAGCCAGCTGGTGAATTTACCTGTCTTGAAGAATCCCTTGGCTTTGCTGGCTTTGTCCAAGGCTTTCATAGAGGTGTAAAGATTGTGCGGCGCGTAGCGCTGGCTTATACGGTGGTATGCGTTAGTGCCCCTCAGATAATCCAGGTCTTTGACATGCAATCGGACTATCTTCGCCAGTCCTTCCCCACTGCCGCCGGCATGGGCTATAGCCGCGTCAAACGGCAGGAATAAATCTATATAGTACGGCCTGACCGACCTTACCGGACCCAGACTATTCGGCTGGCCTTCCAGATATAGTGCGTTGAACCGGGTTATGCCGCCCTCGGCTATCGCCTCAAAGACTATGCCAGCTTTGCTCAGCCCAGACTGCGGGCGGGCATCAAGGCTGTTTTCAATCATCACTGCCGTGACGGGCCGTTTGTTCAGTTTCTTGGGTATTTCTACACCGGTAAGACGGGACGGCTCCGTACTTTTTTCTATCCTTTGTACTATGGGCGCCGGTTGCTCGGGACTTTTTGACAGCGATTTCATAAGAGCGTATACGCCGGTAACACCGCCTATCAAAAGCACGGCTATTATGAACCCCCCGGCAATCTTCTGGTTCTTGGTACTGGGCCAGAGGTCCAACCCCCGGCTGAGGAATTTATGCGCCGTCTTCTTTATGCCTGGCGAATTCTTGGCCTGGCCTGCGGTTATCCCGCCAATTTTGTTTATCACTAAAGAATCAACCTGGCTTTGTTTCGCAGGCTGGGGTTCTTCCGGTTGTTTTGGGTCGTTTTTATATTCGTCCTCAGACGGAGGACTGCCGTCGTCAACCATAAGGAAAATATACCATATTTTTACTAGTTTTACACCTGAAAGTCGGCGATTTGGCGGTGGATTCTATGCATACAAACATCCTTTGAAAGCACTTCCAAAGTTTCGGCCAGGCCGGGGCTGGCCGGAGCCTGCGTCACAGCTATTCTTATCAAGCTGAAGAGCACTATCGGCTTTTCGCCCGTTTGTTCTAGAAGTTCGTTCAGCGCCTTCTGTATTGCATCCGCCTTGAAGTTTCGGATGCCTTCCAGCTTCGTCTTGGTCGTTTCCAACATTTCCTTCAGTTGTGATTTGTCATATTGCTTGAGCTTCTTGTGGTTTTCAATCAGGTTTTTGTCTACAGGGGGTTCCTCAAAGAAAAAGCTGGAAAGCTCCGGAAGCTCAGCGAAGTATTTCAACCTTTCTTGGACCAGCGAAAGCACCTTTTTCTTATAGTCATCATCATATTTATCCGCCGTTTTCGGCCAGAAACCGGCTACTTTCTTATAAAGTTCGCTTAATTCCATTTCGCGGATGAAGTGGCCGTTGGTCCAAAGCAGGCGGCGTTCATCAAAACGCGCGCCGCTTTTTTGTACTCTGTCCAGGCTGAATTTTTTAACCAGTTCGTCTACGGTAAAGATTTCCTGCTCTGTGCCGTCATTCCAACCGAGCGTAGCCAGAAAGCTTGTCATGGTCTCAGGCAGATAGCCTTCACTGCGATAATCCAGTATGTCTTTGGCGCCGTCCCGTTTGGAAAGTTTCTTGTTGCCCTGCTCGTTCATTATGTGCGGCACGGTTGCGAATATCGGCGGTTCTATACCCAGAGCTTCGTACAGGTTGCGATAGTTCGGCAAGGATGCTATGAACTCCTGCCCGCGTATGACGTGGCTGATTTCCATGTCGGTGTCATCCACTATATGCGCGAAGTTGTATGTAGGAAAGCCATCGGCTTTTATCAGTATGAAATCATCAACTACTTCCGGACCGGTCTTAATATCGCCCATGACAGCGTCATGAGTGACATACTCTTTTGGCTCGGATTTGAAGCGCAGAGGCAATCCGGGCTCCCACTGCGGCGGATTATCCGGGCGGTGGTTGCGGTAGAGGAAAGGTTTTTTATCGGCCTGGGCTTGAGCGCGAAATTCCTGCACTTGCTCGGGGCTGTACGGATCGGCATATGCCCTGCCGGATTCAATCAGTTTCTCAGCCCAGTTTTGATAGATGCCGTTTTTTACCCGCTCGCTTTGACGGATTCTTTCTTTATTACCCTCATCGGGTATCAACCCCAACCACGCTAGGCATTCTACGATATGTTCTTCTGCGCCTTCTACTTTGCGCTTTTGGTCGGTGTCCTCTATGCGCAGGATGAACTGTCCCCCGCCCTGCTTGGCCACCAGCCAGGCGAAAAGAGCCGTGCGCATGCCGCCGACATGCAAAAAACCTGTCGGACTCGGCGCAAAACGCGTTCTCACTTTTGAACTCATGACTTTTATTCTACCAACATTTGGTTAATTGAGTTGTTCCGGATTATCTAGCGTGAATCTATCAAGCCCTAAATCAATAAGTCGTATTGCTAAATCTATATTAGTGGCAACGCCCCAAGCCCCTATTTGAAAGCCTGATTTTTTTACCCTATCTATTAACGATTTTTCTTTTATTCTTGGTCCGCAGAGGAGAACAATATCAACTTGGTCTTCACTAGCTGTTTTTAATATTTCGTCTATTTCCATATCAGAATACGGTTTTAATGCACCTGACTCTGCTACTAGCTTTGCAGTTAGGTCTACACCTGCTTCATCCCCTGCTTCTTGAGCAGGTTTTACTAACCAGCCCACCCGAACACTATTATTAAGGTTTTTAATTTCTTTTATTACATTCCTATCAAAAGCGGTAATAATGTAGTCCTTAGCCTTTTCTGTTCTTTTCAGCACCTCTTCAACTGTAGCCGGATGCTGTCCTTTGATTTGTATTTGATGAGCAACATGGCCAGAGTCTATTGTTTTGAGCATTTCTTCAAGAGTTGTAACTGGTTGCCTGCCAAATTTATCATTACCCGTATCAATTTTCAGTACATCTTCCCAATTTAAGTCATTAATATCTAGCCCTGCATCGTTTAGTAGCTTAGGCTCTATAACAAAGACTTTGAAATCATTACCATCTTTTGCGATGGCGACATCATATTCGATAGCCTTAGCACCATGATTTTTAGCCCACTGAGCTGTCAATAAGGTGTTTGGTGGATAGCCTAGTGTTTTGCCTCCGCATCTATGATAAACGACAAGTGTTTCTGAAATCATGATTTTATTCTAACAGAGAAGACTACAGGCCGTTGGCTATTTTGAGGAGTTGGTCCTGGCTGAGGTCGGCATTGCCTTCCAGCCTGTACCACACGCCGCCGTCCACCCAGGTGGCGTCTGACTTGTCGTATGTGTATATAGTCTGTCCGTTGCCTTTGACCGTCTGGTATTGTTTGTCGGACCTTTGCAAGAAGTTGCTGACCAGAGCTTCGCTGTTCCATTGGCTCGGGGACTGGGTGATGTCGAAGCCTTTATCATCAGTTCGGGATTTGTAAGACAGGGTTACCTGCCCGTAATCCGCATGTACGGGGTCGGCAAGAGTGAAGCCGGCCGGGCTGTAGGCAGGCAGGTCTGCAGAAAATCCTGCTTTGTTGCTGGCAAGTTTGACCTTTACCATCGGCAAAGCCTGGTAAGCTCCAAAACTTACTATCGCGAGAACGGACAAGGTAGCGAACGCGAAAGCCAGCTTCCTGCTCTTTTTGGAACGGGTCTTTTCCTCGACGAAAGTTTCCAGGTGCGAGGAAGCTTCCTGCATGGCTTGTTCAAAACGGTCTATCACCGGCCAATCGTCATGCCGTTTGCTTTCTTTCGGCCTTGGGGGCGGTATGTTCTGCTTGGGCTTTTTTACTTCCAAATGCTGGAGCGTCGGCTCTATTGACCGCTTTACTCTTTGTGCAAAGCTGAATTTCTTTATCTGGGGGCTTTTGGGGACGTTCTTTGCCCTTTTTGCCCTTTCCTTGTTCGGATGTAGCAGAATCTGTCTTTTCTGCGTGTCACCGCTGAGCCTTTCCGCTTCGGACTTGATATTCGGCCTTTTTACTGCCGGACGCATCAAGGTGTGCGATTTCTGGGGTTTCCTGGCTAAGGAACCCGCCGGCGTATGATGCCGTAGTTTCTTGGGTTTGGCAGACGTAATATGGTGCGCCGGGCTATGGGTTTTGTGGCTTTTTGCATTGCTTATCATATCGCTGATGACTTTGGGCTTGTGTCTGCCACCTGAAATAACCTCCCCGGTGGAGGCATCGTATTTCAGGCCGTTTATCTCTATAATGCTTTTTGCTGAGCTCAAATCGGTTCGCCCTTTTTAAGTTTTTGCTTTCATGCTTATGATTCTACTGCAACTAGTGTAGAACGATGGCGGGCTTCCGGTCAACAAGGCTCCTTTATCGGCTCATAAGAAAACGCTATAATTTATACCTGCACCAAACATATGGATTTCCTAGACCCAAAGAAAAAACGCTCAAGACAAGTAAGGCTTGCTATAGGTCACACGCTGATGGTCCTTCTGGTCTTTGTGGCAACATATATACTGGTTTTCAGTGCGTACGGGTACAACATAGACACCAAGACCGGCGAGGTCATTCAGGACGGGCTTATATATATAGACAGCGCTCCCGACGGAGCCAGGATAACCATCAACGGCAAACTTCAAGATTCGAAGACCAATACCCGCATCTCCTTGCCGGAAGGTAAATATACACTGGAAATAAGCAAGGACGGATACCAGGCTTGGGAGCGGTCATTCATGCTGGAGGGCGGCGAAGTGCTTCGCTATACCTACCCGTTGCTTTTTCCTACCAAGCTGGAAACGGCGCAGATTAAAAACTTTGATGCCCCCATTCAATTTGCTACGCAAAGCCCCGATAGAAGATGGATTGTTCTCAGCGGACAGAATGTTACGGCTATGACGCTGTTTGATTTAAGAAACAGGGACAATAATGATCAGCCCTTATCTACCGTCCTTAACTTCCCCGCGAGTCTCTTTACCACCGCTAAGGGCGCCCACAGATTGAAGCTAGTGGAATGGTCGACTGACAACCGGCACCTGCTGGTCAGGCATTCTTACGCGGGTGGCCGCGAGTTCATCATGCTGGATATAGACCAGCCTGCGCAATCTTATAATGTCGGCGCCGTTTTGAAGCAAAAACCGGACAAGGTGAATTTGTTCGACAAAAAATTCGACAAACTCTATGTGTATTCTGCCAAGACGAAGATTCTGTCCGTCGCGGACGTAAAGTCAAAAGTGGTTTCTACTTTTGCAACAGATGTAATAAGTTACAAACCGCACGGAAGCGACACGGTGTTGATGTCCAAAGCCAGCGCCGAGCACAAAGACCGTGCCGAGATAATAATGCGCCAGAAAGCCCGTGATTATCTGATAAAACTCATACCGCTGTCCGACAGCATACCCCTGGACATTGCCCGCTATAGCGGAGACTGGTATATCGTCATCGGCGTCCAGAAAGAGCGCAGGTCTTATGTATACCGCAACCCCGTAGATTTTGTAACCAACAAGGATATAGACCCGGACGTAGTCAATGCTACGGTACTAAGAAACGACGGACTGATAGACGAGGTTTCATTCTCTCAGAATGCCCGGTTTATCATGAGCAACAGCGGGCGGAATTTCAGTATCTATGATGCGGAAACAGAGAGGCATTACAGCTACACGCTACAACAGAAGATTGACACGGACGAACCGCCAGCCTGGATGGATGGCCACAGGATAATGGTCAATAGCGGGGGCAAGTTGCTGGTGTTTGACTATGACGGTATAAACAGGCGGGCGTTGCTCAAAGTTGACCCTGCGTTGCCGGTGATGTTCGACAGGGATTATATCGAGTTATATAGTCTGTCAGGGCTGGCAAAAGGCAAATACGGGTTGTCGCTGACCCAGCTGAGAATACCCGCCGACAGATAAGGAATTCTTTAGAAAAGAAACAAGCTATTCTTTTTGCGGCATGGATAACAAATAAATGATAAGGTAGAAAGAAATACGAATTTACTTCGGGTTTCTTGATTCATCTTTGGGAGGTGAGCAGTGAGCAGGGCGAACGACGAGAGGAGGAGTCACCTCCTCTCATAAGGCGAAGCCGCTAGAACCAGTTTTTGATACGTTGCCAGAGGCTTATGGAGTTGCCGCCGAGTTCTTCCGGCTTCTGCTGGTTGGAAATATCCACACTGCTCTGTTTATTCTTGGCCGGGTCGGGGTAAATCTGTTCCCCTTGGATTATCAGACGGTTTACCGACAGTCCTGGAGGGTCACAGGTAATCAGCGTAGCCGTGGCCGGCCGGTCTGTCGGGTCGAAAACTGACAGGTCCTTAGGGCTGGTCACATATTTGTTAAACACTTTGTAAACGTATCTCTTGCCGTCTTTTTGCAGGTAGAATTTATCGCCCTTCTCCAAACTCCGCAGGAAGATAAAAGCGAACTTATATTTGCCACTGTTTAGGATATTACTGCTGGAGTGTCCGACTATGACGGCATTGCCCTTCTCCCCCGGATTCGGGGTTATCGAATAATGCACCACGCCTCTTTTCAGTCCCTCCTGGATAGAATCTTCGTCAACGGATTTGATGTCATAGACTACCGGCGCTTCTACGTTTATCTTAGGTATGATTATCTTAGGTTCCGGCCCGATGTTGCCTGTTTGGGACGGGTCTATTATTATCGATGTCGCGCTGACATTCTGGTTAGGCCGGATGAAGGGCGTGATGAACCGTTCGTTGAAAAAGCTGAACAATATGATAAATACGAACAATGTACCCATACCCAGCCCGAACAGCAAGGCGTGCTTGTGGGGGTTTTTCTGGCTTCTGCGCGCTCTTTCGGCAACGTTTTCCAGAACCTTCTGTTTCTTTGAAGGACGCTGGGTTTTCGGCGAACCGTGAGGCTTGTAAGCTTTGTTTTCTTCCTCGCGGTCTTTCCTTTCCTGCTCGACCTTTTGCTGTATATGAGTGACCTCTTTTTTGTGGTGATTCTGGCGCCGACGGGCGTGGGCTGTATAAAACTCCTGCCATACCTCATGCTTCTCCTTGTCGGGGAGCTTCTGGTAGTATTCGTGCCATGCCTTCTGAATTTCGGCCAGGCTTCTGCCTGAGCGGCTCAGTTCTTCCATGTACTTCTGATGCTTGGAGAGTTTCGGAGGTTTAGGGTCCGGTTTCACTACATTCGATTTGGCTGAGCTTTTGGTTGCCTGTATCTTCAGGTCTTTGATCTTGGCCAGTTCTTCGCCTGCATCCGGCTCCTTACTATAAAGCGCGTCAAGTTTGGCGCGCACGACATTGGCCGCAGCATCCTTTTGCTGTTTTATCTTATCTAGTTCTGATTTCCTCTTGTCTTCAGCATTCATAAAACTACCCCCTAAGTATACACCTTAAGACGTCTAATTTTCTCCTTTAAGCTATGGTACAATTAACCGGATATTCAGACATATCGCCGGAGTGGCGGAACTGGTAGACGCGCACGACTCAAAATCGTGTGGGGCGACCCGTGAGAGTTCGAGTCTCTCCTCCGGCACCACGTCGGAATTCCTTCCGACCAAACATCAAAAAAGCGCAAACTAGTGGCGCTTTTTTTATTTGGTCTTGCATGGCTCCTCCTCTACCCCGCAAAATATTCCTCATTTTGCGGGGACCCCTCCGTTTCAATTTATGCTGAAGACTCGAACTCGGAAAAGTGAGCGTGAGCGAACGGAGAGTTCGGCGTATATGAGCAAAGAAAAGAAAGCGCCGGAAACGGCATTTTCTTTTCGTGCGAGCGGAGAAGCCGGAACGCAGTGACGGCGCTGTTCTCCTCCTCCTGACTATTAATATCAATTAAGGCGTTAGTCTTACTCATTTCAATTTATGCTGAAGACTCAAACTCGGAAAAGTGAGCGCATGAGCCTGTGGTATCATTTTGGTAAATGATTGTAGAAATAGTAGGTTGGGTCGGCACGGTTCTTATCGTTGTAGCTTATTTTCTGGTCAGCACGGAGCGCTTGAAGCCCAAAGCCATATCATATACTCTTATGAACCTCTTCGGCGCGGTTTTTATCGGTATCAATGTCTTCGCCCATCAGGCATGGCCGACACTCGCCCTGGAAATCGTCTGGGGGGGGGGTCGCGATTATAAGCTTACTTAAACAATTTCAAAAAAACTGATAGGCGCTATTTGACCAGTCTGCAGTCATCCAAACCATATGTTGGGGGTAGTGTGTCCAGCTTGTCCGCAGTGGCGTGCGGGACTTCGGACAGTTCCTGATCATTTGGAACATAGGTGACATCGTAGTCGTCATACCACGGGTCCGCTGTGCGTACGGTTATCTCGCAGCGCCCGTACATAACGTCTAAAAGAAGATGGTTACTGCCGTTCAGATTCTCTTCAAGCGTAACCGGGTCACCGAACCCGTTGCTTTTAGCCAGCTCTTCCCAGCTCCTGTCACCTGGACAGCCTGCAAGCGATACAATGCCCACAGCGCTCGCCAGAGCGGCGACAGCCGGTTTCCTTAGTGCCTCAAGCTTTTCCGGGAATTTCATTTGCATTAATCTATTATAGCATATATTACATTTTATTTCAATATTTTGTTCTAATGTATTTTTATGCTTTGCTGTTTGCTTCCCAGCAGGCGGTAGCCAGAGCTTCCAGAGGTTTGCTCGGGTTCTGCATAAGCCAGACCGAACAGATAGCCGACAAGTTTGTGTTGTCAATTTCCTTTACTTGGGTGCTGACCACCTCCCCGCGTGACGCTGTCCAAACCAAGCCGTTATCCCCTATGACCAGATTGGCGCGATTACCCTGGGATATCTGATGGATTATTTCCGCCAAGCGTTCATTCGGCGTGGTTGATTTTACCGGTACGCTAAGGCCCAGCGCCATGCCTAATTTCTGCAAGACAGTCCGGTTTATGACCAGTGTTACGGATAGATTGATAAGCTGGTCCAGATTTATGCCTGTGCTAGCCAGCGAGCTTAGATTCAATGTCACCGGACGGCTTCCCCTCAGTAAATAACCGTCAATTATCGTGGTGGTTTCGCTGTTTTTTCCGAAATCGCCGCCCAGCAGTACATGATCGGCCCATTCGCTTGTATCGAACCATTGCGCCAGAGCCGTCCTGGCAAAACTGCCGCTTTTGTTTGCCGAGGCAAATTCTACTTCCGGGATGGTCTGGGCAATCTTTCTAAGGCTTTCCGGCAAAATTATACGTGTGCTTCCCGCCCCTGCTTTGTTTGCAGATTCAAAAGCCTTTGCAACGTCTGAAAATTCACCGGCCTGGCCGCCTATTATCAGCAGTTTGCCGGCATGTCTTTTGTTTTCCGGACGGCTCCATAACAGGTCCGGGAATAACGGCTTATCACTGTCCTGTTTGCGCCAAGCATACATGATTACAGCATATAGCATCATAGACAATAAGTAATTTTTATGCTATAATATATAATAATGCCATCTAGAAA
>DASSOT010000027.1:0-31295 GCA_035700225.1 Saccharimonadales bacterium (SeqCode) | reverse complement strand
GGGATAGACGATCAATTCATCTACTTGTCCTGTCTGGTAAAAGCGGAAGATATCGGTGGTTGCATAGAAGGTGTACGGGCCATGGGCATACGCGGCGTAACCTGTACGATGCCGCATAAGGAAACGGTAATGCTACACCTTGATAAGATTGACGGACACGCAAAAGCCATCGGCGCGGTCAATACGGTAGTGAATGACGACGGCGTACTGACCGGATACAACACCGATTGGATAGGCGCAGTGAAACCTTTGGAGAAAGCCACGGAGCTTAAGGGTAAAAAAGTAGCAGTCATTGGAGCAGGCGGCGCGGCCATGGCCTTCGTCTATGGATTAACCAATGCCGGTTGCGAGGTGACTATTTACAACCGGACCGTGGAAAAAGCCAAAACCCTGGCTGAACGTTTCGACTGTGCCTATGCACCGCTTTCAGAGCAATCGGACATAAAGAACGCCCAGATAATCTGTAATGCCACATCGGTGGGCTTCGTGGGCAAAGAAGACCAAACACCTATACGGCCGGAGAACATAACTCCGGAGCATATAGTTTTTGACGCTGTGTATTCGCCGCTTGAAACAGCCTTGCTCAAAGCCGCTGAAAAAGCAGGTGCTAAAACTATTTCGGGTATTGAGATGTATCTACACCAGGGCTTCGAACAGGTCAGGCTGTACACCGGCCATGACGCACCGGAAGAAGCTATGAGAAAAATCGTCATGGAGCTCAAGAGTGCAAAATAGATATTGCCTCCCGGTCATAAAATCACAAAAAACCGAGGTTTTTGAGACGCTCGAAAAGCACGGGACGGATTACGGCTATTTTGAAGTCTGGCTGGATTATATTGAAGATTTAGATATGGAATTTGTTTCGGATTTAATCGGCAGGTATCCAGACAGGATAATACTTGTATTCAGGCGCCAAAATTTGGAACCGGCCAAAATGCTCTCGCATCTGCGCAGAGAAATATTGGATTCAGCGACCGGCAAAAACTGTTTGGTAGATCTGGACATAACCGTTCAAACCGAAGAACTGGAATATCTGAAAAGCTCGGGCAAGGACAAGAACCTTCTTTGTTCATACCACAACTATGAATCAACACCTCCTTATGATGAACTGGAAAAGATGGTCGCACGAATGGAAGAATATTCACCAGGCATCATAAAACTGTCAACCATGTGCAACGATGACGAGGATGTCATCAGGCTGATCAAACTCAAGGTCGGCTTCATGGAAAAAAACCGTGAACATATAGTACTGGGCATGGGAGAAAAAGGCCGGATAACCCGTATTTTTGGAGCTTTGTGGGGAAACGCGCTAATATTTATACCTGAAACAACGAACGAAGCATCGGCCCCGGGCCAGATTACCCGGCAAGAGTTCGATAAGATAATGGAAAGAATCAAACAATAATGAAAGAAATAAAAATTTCAGACGCCTTCCGCTTGGATGCAGTACAAGGAATCAGCGAAGCACGGGCTGAGCTGTACAAACAAGTACTGCGAAGGAGTACTGGAGCTGATGACGAAGTAATGCGCCAAGAGTTCTGGCAGAGTTTCGGGCACTGCTCGAAAACAGGCCAGAACGGCGGAGGAGTCTGAGATGGCGGGAAATACATTCGGACAATTATTCAGAATAACCACCTTCGGCGAATCTCATGGAGGAGCTGTCGGCTGTGTTATTGACGGCTGTCCACCCAATATAGCCATAACCCCGGAAGACATTCAAAAGGAACTGGATAGAAGGAAACCTGGACAGAGCGAGATAACCACACCTCGGGCGGAAAAAGATAAGGTGAATATACTTTCAGGCGTATACGAGGGAGTGACTACCGGTACACCGATAATGATGCTGGCACATAACGAAGATATCCGACCCGAAGACTACGACCAACTAAAGAAGCTGTATAGACCAGGACATGCCGACTATACCTTTCAGGCAAAATACGGTACCAGGGACTGGCGCGGTAGCGGACGGGCTTCGGCCAGAGAAACCCTGGCGCGAGTTGCCGCCGGCGCAATTGCCAAGAAATATCTGAAGGAAAAGCTCAATGTAGAGATAATAAGCTATGTCCAGCAAGTCGGTGATATAGAAGCGAATGTGGACAACGCCCTGGTCACACAGGAGCAGGTGGAATCAAACATTATACGATGCCCTGATAACATCGCGGCGAATGAGATGATAAAGCTGGTTGAAGAAGTGCGCGACAACGGCGATTCCGTTGGCGGTATAATAGTCGGTCTGATAAAAAATTGCCCTATCGGACTTGGCGAACCTGTTTTTGACAAGCTGAATGCCGACCTGGGCAAAGCTATGCTGAGCATAAACGCTGTAAAAGGTTTTGATATCGGTTCCGGTTTTGGCGGCGTCGGTATGCGCGGAAGCGAGCATAACGACGAATTTTACACCGAAAGCAACGGCCGGATACGCACCCGCACCAACAACGCCGGCGGAACACTCGGCGGCATATCAAACGGCGAAGACATTTACTTCCGGGTGGCTATAAAGCCGGTTTCAACCATCAGTAAAAAGCAAAAAACGCTTGATTTAGAAAAAAACGAAGTCGAGGTAGAAGCTACCGGCAGACATGACCCTTGCGTACTGCCCCGCGCTATACCTATAGTAGACGCCATGAGCGCCCTTGTGGTCATGGACCACCACCTCCGAAATAAAGCCCAAAACAGCTAGCCTTTCTGTCGACTTTGTCTTAATTCTTCTAGCTTTTGAGTTCTTAACTCGTATCTCCTCACTGCCGATGGTTCATCCAAAACCAAACCGTTACACCCTAATCTTCCAAAAAATTTGAATCTTTTATATGGTTTTCTGCAACCGAAGGTATATACTTGCGCGCCAGAGTCTGTCAAAAGAGCATATGCGTTATAAACATCCCTGGTTACAAGCCTCTTTTTTAGATAATTCCAGAGTGGTACCGAATAAGTTTCGGTTATACTTGGAGATTTCCATGCGCTGGAGGGGTCAGGAAAACTTGAGAGGCCTTCCGGGGTTACTGCATCCTCATCGTAATCCCAGTCGGTAGCCCTATCTAGTTTAGCCATTTCCATGGGGTCTGGAAATTCTTTCCTTGCATCCTCACATACCGAAACAAGCGGACAATCTGCACAAGGGACAGATTCTTGAAGTCTTAAAATTTCCGAGTTTATGGTCATATAACACCCTAATAGGAGTTATATTTTACAATTATTTTGAGCTTTTGGCGATGATGGCTTCGGCTACATTTGGCGGTACGTCGGCGTAGTGGTCAAGCTCCATGCTTGAAGCCGCCCGACCTTGAGTCATTGAACGAAGATTCGTGGTATAACCGAACATTTCGCCAAGAGGGACAAAACCTGTAATCTGCTTGATGCCATTTGGCAGATCTTCCATGGATTCGATGCGTCCGCGCTTGGAGTTGAGGTCGCCGATAACGTCGCCCATGAATTCTTCTGGAGTTACGACTACGACTTTCATAATAGGCTCAAGAAGCACTGGCGCGGCTTTCTTTACGCCCTCTTGGAGCGCCATAGAGCCGGCTATTTTGAACGCCATTTCGGATGAGTCAACATCGTGGTAACTTCCATCGTAGAGCTCGGCCTTTACGTCCACCACAGGATATCCGGCCAAAACTCCGTTGCTCATGGCTTCTTTTACGCCCTCTTCGACGGGTTTGATGTATTCCTGAGGAACAACACCGCCCTTGATGGAGTTGATGAACTCAAAGCCTTTTCCGGTTTCGTTCTGGCTCAAACGCAACCATACGTCGCCGTATTGGCCGCGTCCGCCGGACTGGCGGATGAACTTGCCCTGAACCTCGACATTGTCTTTACGGATAGTTTCACGGTAGGCAACCTGTGGTTGGCCGATGTTGGCCTCCACCTTAAACTCGCGCTTCATCCTGTCAACGATAATCTCCAGGTGCAATTCGCCCATACCACTGATGATAGTCTGGCCTGTTTCATCATCTACTTTGACCCTGAAGGTCGGGTCTTCTTCAGCAAGTCTTTGCAAAGCCAGGCTCATCTTTTCCTGGTCGGCTTTGGTCTTCGGTTCGATAGCGATACTTACAGGCGGTTCGGGGAAATTGATGCTTTCCAAGATTACGGGATTGTTCTGATCGCAAAGCGTATTACCCGTAGTGGTGTCTTTCAGACCTACTATAGCCGCGATATCGCCTGCTGAAACTTCTTTGACTTCTTCCCGTTTATCAGCCTGCATGCGTACTATACGGCCCACTCTTTCTTTGTTGCCGGTGGAGCTGTTATAAACATAACTACCGGCGGCAAGTTTGCCTGAATATACGCGGAAATAAGCCAGCTTTCCGACAAACGGGTCTGTAGCAATCTTGAACGCAAGTCCGGCCAAAGGCTTGGAGGCATCCGGCTCTCGCTGAATAGCCTCGTCCGTCTTCGGGTGTTTGCCGACAGCACCGCCTCTATCCAGAGGACTTGGCAGGTATTCTGTCGCTATATCCAGCAGTTTCTCCACTATGACACCACGTCCGTCACCGCCGCTGACGATAAAGAACTTCCCTGTCAATACGGCCGTGCGGATAGCGTGTCGGATGTCATCTTCGCTCATGCCCTCTTCGCCGACTTCCAGATATTTCTCCAGCATTGTTTCGTCTTCGGCTACGGCATTTTCTATCAGCAGGCTTCGGTATTTTTTGACCTTATCGGCCATGTCTTCGGGTATTTCGCCCTCAATAAGCTCTTTATCGGTAAATTCCTTGTAGGTGTAAGCCTTCATGCTTACTAGGTCTACAACCCCGCTTACTTTCTGCTCAAAACCTATAGGCAGGTGGATAGGAAAAGCATGTTTGCTCAAACGTGCATGTATAGAATCAAGCGATTTGTAAAAGTCGCCGCCGGTCTGGTTTATTTTGTTGATAAAACAGATACGTGGCACATTGTAACCGTCGGCTTGGCGCCAGACGGTTTCTGACTGGGACTCAACGCCCATCTTGCCGTCGAACACGGTGATAGCACCGTCAAGCACGCGAAGCGAACGCTGAACCTCAACCGTGAAGTCGATGTGGCCCGGAGTATCGATGATGTTTATCTGCTTGCCTTTCCAGTAGCAGGTGACCGCGGCGGAAACGATGGTTATACCACGCTCGCGCTCCTGCGCCATCCAGTCGGTGGTGGTTTCGCCTTCATGCACTGCGCCAATCTTGTGTTTCAGGCCGGTGCGATACAAAATACCTTCGGTTGTGGTGGTCTTGCCCGCGTCTATATGCGCGATAATACCAATGTTTCTAATGTCATTTATTGAATACTGCTTCTCTGCCATATTTATTTCCTAAGTCTAAATTAATATCGAGCGAAGTGGGCGAAGGCTCTGTTAGCCTCAGCCATCTTATGCGTGTCTTCTTTTTTCTTAACCGCGGGGCCGGTTTCGTTGTAGGCGTCCATCAGCTCCTGTGCTAAGCGGTCTTCCATGCTCATGCCTTTGCGAGCCCGTGCCGCTTCAACGAACCACATCATGGTCAGGTGATTCTGCCTCTGCCCTTTTACTTCAAAAGGAATCTGATAGTTGGCTCCGCCGACGCGCCGGGAACGGGTTTCCATGTGCGGGCGGACATTGGACATGGCCTGCTCGAACACATCCAAAGGGTTCTGCACCTTGAGTTTATCAGCGGCCTTTTGCATGCCGTTATACACCAGGCGTTCAGCCATTTGCTTCTTGCCGTCCTGCATCACTCGGTTTATGAGCCTTTGTACCATAACGCTGTTGTATACGCGGTCAGGCTGGATGTCGCGTACGAGTGACTTGGTCTTATGCCGGGGCACTTTTATTTACCTTCCTTCTTGGCACCGTATTTACTTCGGCGCTGTTTGCGGTTTTCAACCCCTTGAAGGTCCAGGTTGCCTCGTACTACGTGGTATCGCACACCGGGAAGATCAGGCACGCGCCCGCCGCGTATCAAGACCACTGCATGTTCCTGCAGGTTATGGCCTTCGCCGCCGATATAAGCCCAGACCTCATGGCCGTTGGTAAGGCGCACTCGGGCGACCTTCCTAAGAGCCGAGTTAGGCTTTTTCGGTGTCTTGGTAGTTACCTTTACGCATACTCCGCGCTTGAAGGGCGAAGGTTTCTCGTAATGTCGGGTCTTCAGATTGTTGGTAACCCGCAAAAGAGCAGGCGACTTGCTTTTAGTGGTCGCTTTGGCTCGCGGTTTTCTGACTAACTGATTAATAGTAGGCAACTGCTTAGGCTCCTTCTTTAGTGGTTATTAGTTGGGATTTCATGTAATTTTAACACCTTTACTTCTCTGGGGCAACTTCTTTGGCCGCGAACTCGATATCCGCAGGCTCTTCTTCCTCCTCAATAGTACCCGTACCTACAGGTATACGTCGGCCTAGGATTACGTTTTCCTTAAGTCCGAACAGACGGTCTACCTTACCGCTGGTTGCCGCGCTGATAAGAACGCGGGTAGTGTCCTGGAAGGAAGCGGCAGACAGGAATGAGTCGGTGCTCAAAGATGCCTTGGTTATACCAAGCAGAAGCTGGTTATATACGGCAGGCTTCTTGCCGCCTGCGGTCAGCGCCACGTTGGCTTCAACTACTGCCAGCTTGCTTACGATATCTCCTGTAACGAATTCGCTATCGCCGGCGTCTTCTATCTGTACGCGAGAGAACATCTGACGGACTATGATTTCCAGGTGCTTGTCCGCTATGTTCTGGCCCTGGCTGGCGAATATGCGCAAGATTTCATTCATGATGTAGCGCTGTGTAGCTTCTACGCCTTTCAGGCGCATGAGGTCGTGCAGATTGATTGAACCGCTGGTCAAGCGATCGCCTGCTTCAACGACGGCTCCGTCCTTGACTAGTAACTGCTTGAAGGTCGGTATCTCGTACCTTACTACGCTTTGTCCGGCAGGAGTTATGGTTATGTGTTTCTTGGTCAGCGAAACTTTGCCCGCAACTGGAGCTACCAGAGGTTCGCTTCCATCTTCAGCCGAAGCGACTACATCGCCTACAGCCACTTCACTGCCCTGGCCCACGTTTACATTGCGCTCGCCTATCGTCAGCTTGGCGGCCTTGGCCTTATCGTCCGTTATCTGGACTATGTACTGGTCTTCGTCTTCGGAAATTTCAACCTTTCCAGGAATGTCGGAAAGGAAAGCCTTACCTTTCGGTACGCGTACTTCGAAAAGCTCTTCCACGCGTGGAAGACCCTGCGTTATGTCATCAGCCGCGGCAACACCACCGCTGTGGAATGTACGAAGGGTAAGCTGGGTACCGGGCTCGCCGATACTCTGTGCGGCAATGACGCCTATCGGACTATGGTCGGCGACGATTTCACCCGTAGCCGGATCCAGGCCGTAACTCTTCGGATTTACTCCGCGGACTCCGCCATAACTCAACACGCTCATTATCTTTACGCCGTCCAGGCTTTCGTCTTTTTCGATTTCGCCGGCTGTCTCGTCGGTGATTATCTGGCCTTTCTTTACATATTTACCTATGTTTTCGGCGGCAAAACGGCCTTGCAAGCGCGAAGCGTAGCTCACACCTATTTCCTTTGCATCGGAACGATACATGGCAAAGCCCGGGTCATCCGCATCATCTTCAGTGGTAGTGAACACATCCTGGGCAACGTCAACAAGCCTTCTGGTCAGATAACCTGAGTCGGCTGTCTTAAGCGCGGTGTCAATCAAGCCTTTTCTGGCACCTCTGGTAGAGGTGAAGTATTCCAGCGGATCAAGACCATCGCGATAGTTGCTCTTTACCGGTAGCTCCATAGCTCGCCCTGTGGCGTCGGACAAGATTCCGACAGAACCTATGACCTGCTTAACCTGGACGATGGAACCCCTGGCGCCGGATGTTACCGCCAGCGACATGGCATTGTCCTCGCCGATGAACTGTTCACTCAAAGCTCTTTGAACCTCTGAATCGGCATCGGTCCATGTTTCAATAGTCAGCCTATAGCGCTCGTCATCTGTAATGAAGCCTTCGTCGTATTGTTCGCTTACTGCGGTTGCACGCTCTTCAGCTTTGTCGAGGATTTCGTCTAGCTTCTTTACGTCCACGAAGTCGCTCATGCCCATTGACAGGCCGGAGTACGTGGCATATTCAAAACCAAGACTCTTCAGCTCGTCTGCTATCTCGGCACTTTTAGCCTGACCGTATTTCAGATAAACCTGCGCCATTACTGCGGCGAGCTTCTTCTTGGTCATAGCCTCGTCCTGGAAATGGAAATCATCTGGGAATATCTCGTTAAAGAGGAAGCGTCCGAAAGTGCTTTCTTTTTCTTCACCCCTGAAGGTAATCTTAATCCTGTCCTGAAGTCTTATCACGCCTTTGTCGAAAGCCATCAGCGCTTCAGCGATGTTATTGTAGGCTTTCGCTTTCTTGTCGCTGTCGGGCTTCTCATAGGTCAGATAGAAACAACCCAGGACTATATCCTGTTCAATATGCAGTATCGGCGAACCGTCGGCAGGCTTCAGAAGGTTCTTGTTTGCCGCCATTATCTCGCGGGCTTCCTTTTGAGCTTTGTCGCTAAGCGGCAAATGAACCGCCATCTGGTCGCCGTCGAAGTCAGCGTTGAAACCTTTACATACCAAAGGATGTAGCTGTATAGCCTTACCTTCTATCAGTACCGGCTGGAAAGCCTGGATACTAAGCCTGTGCAAGCTGGGAGCGCGGTTCAAAAGGACATATTTGTCTTTGATGACTTCGTCAAGAGCGTCCCACACGGCAGTTTCATTGGTTTCTATCATTCGTGTAGCACTGCGGATGTTATGCGCCAGTTCTTTGTGTATGAGCTGGCCTATGACGAACGGCTTGAAAAGCTCAAGCGCCATCATCTTCGGCAGACCGCACTGGAACATCTTTAGCTCCGGACCGGAAACGATTACCGAACGTCCGGAATAATCAACCCTTTTACCAAGCAGGTTCTGGCGGAAACGCCCCTGCTTGCCCTTCAGCATATCGCTGAGCGATTTCAGCCTGCGCCTTTGGCCGGTAGCGGCTACGGCGCGCCCGCTTCGGGTACTGCTGTTGTCTATCAATGCATCGACTGCTTCCTGAAGCATACGCTGTTCGTTCCTGCGGATAACTTCCGGAGCATTCAAGTCGATAAGCTTTTTCAGCCTGTTGTTGCGGTTTATAACTCTACGGTAAAGGTCGTTAAGGTCGCTTGTAGCGAACCTGCCACCTGTAAGCTGGACCATCGGGCGCAAATCCGGAGGAATAACCGGCAATACGCTTACGCACATGCTGGTAGGTTTGATTCCGGCTTTCTCCATGCTTTCCAGTAGACGGAGGCGCTTCATGATCTTTTTCTTGCGCTGACCCTTGGCCTCTTCGGCTTCAACGGTAAGGTCATTTATCAGCTTGGGCAGGTCGATTTCTGCAAGCAGTTCCTGCAATGCGCCGCCGCCCATGCCGACGGTAATCAGACCGCTAAGCTCATCAGGCAAGGAGCGGTAATCGTTTTCGCTGAGCAGATTGTACTTCTCAAGCCTGACGACCATGTCTTTGAACTCTTCAAAGTTCTGCTGTACTTCTTCCAGCTCTTTGGTCTGGGCTTCTGCCAATGCCTTGACGTCTTCTTTTTCGTCTTCGGCTTCTTTCTCGTATCGGGCTTTGATAGCTTCCTGTGCGGCGACTGTTTCAGCTTCTTTGTCGGCCAGTATCTTGTCGCGTTTTTCCTTGTCTACGGATTTGATGATGTAGCTTGCGAAATAAGCGATTCTCTCCAGGCTCTTGACGGTCATTCCTAGCAACAAGCCGACTGCGCTCGGGGTGCCTCGAAGAAACCATATATGGGCTACCGGGCTTGCCAGTTTGATATGGCCCATCCTTTCGCGCCTTACGATGGATTTGGTTACCAGCTCGCCATTCTTATCGACAGCGGCTTCTCGGGAACGTACTCCTTTGTATTTGGCATCGTGCGGATTGATGTCTTTTGCCGGACCGAAAATCCTTTCACAGAACAGCCCGTCGCGTTCAGGCTTCTGGGTACGGTAGTTGATGGTTTCCGGCTTGGTAACTTCGCCGTAGCTCCAATCCATTATGTCTTCCGAGCTGGCTACAGCCAGGCGAACGGCATCAAAATCAGCAATGTTGGTTCCGTTAGTGTATCTTCTCATGACTTAAGCCTCTCCTTCTTCTTTATCGTCGCCCTCGTCGGAAACAGCCGTCGTCGCTGGCACGTCGTCCTCAAGCTCCATTACCATGTATTCATCAACGCTCGCGTCTTCGCTGACATCGACATTGCTGGCTTGCGGTTCAGGTACATCCACTTCGGACTGATCCTCGGCTTCGCCCTTTATGTTTTCGGCCAACACATCCTCGGCATCCACGACCTTGTCTTCTTCTATCAGGTCGACTTTCAGCCCAAGGCCTTGTAGTTCCTTGACCAGCACATTGAAGCTTTCCGGAACCTTCGGCCCAACTATATCGGTTTGTTTGATGATGGATTCATAGGCCTTGCTTCGTCCGTAAACGTCGTCAGACTTGATGGTAAGCATTTCCTGCAAGGTGTTGGATGCACCGTAAGCTTCCAGCGCCCACACTTCCATTTCGCCGAACCTCTGGCCGCCGTTCTGGGCTTTTCCGCCTAGCGGCTGTTGAGTGACCATCGTGTAAGGTCCTGTCGAGCGGGCGTGTATCTTATCAGTAACCATATGAGTAAGTTTCAGCATGTACATGGTGCCTACTACGGTCTTTTCCTTAAGAGCTTCGCCCGTACGACCGTCATAAAGCTGTAATTTGCCGTCTTCTGGTAGCTTAGCTTCCTTCAGCAGTTCTTTTATCTTGCCTACGGGAACTCCGTTGAATGAAGGTGTTGCAATCTTCATTCCCAGAGCTTTGGCCGCCATACCCAGGTGAGTTTCAAACAACTGCCCCAGGTTCATTCGGCTTGGTACGCCGAGAGGGTTCAGTATGATGTCAACAGGCTGGCCGTCTTCAGAAAACGGCATATCCTCGACGGGGAGTATGCGGGCAATTACACCCTTGTTACCGTGGCGCCCGGCCAGCTTATCGCCGACCTGGACTTTTCGCATCTGCGCTACGAAAACCTGAATCTGCTTGATGACGCCGGCTTTAAGCTCATGGCCGTTCTCTCGTGAGAACACCTTTACGCCCACGACCTTGCCGTGCTTGCCGTTGCTCATCCGCTGGGAAGTATCGCGTACTTCCTTAGCCTTTTCACCGAAGATAGCTCGCAGAAGCCTTTCCTCGCTGGAAAGTTCCTGTTCGCCCTTTGGCGTAATCTTACCCACCAGGATGTCTCCAGGGTGTACTTCCGCCCCGATTCGCACAATTCCTTCTTCGTCCAGATGCCGCAATGCGTCCTCGGATACGTTCGGAATGTCGCCGGTGACTATCTCCGGTCCTAGTTTGGTTTCGCGGACTTCGGTCATGTAATCGACGATGTGGATGCTGGTCAGCGAGTCATCCTCTACCAGCTTTCTGGAAATCACTATGGCATCTTCAAAGTTGTATCCGCCCCAAGGCATGAATGCAACCCTAAGGTCGCGTCCGAGTGCAAGCTCGCCGTTTTCTATGGACATACCCTCGACGAGTACATCGCCGGCTTTGACTTTTTGTCCGCTTGATACTACAACCCTGTGGTTGATACATGTGCCTTCATTGCTTCTGAGGAAATGAAGCGGTTTGTAAGTAACTTTTTTCTTAGTCTTGTAATTGACCACGACTTCATCGGCAGAAGCCTTCAAGACTTCTCCGGCATCCTCGGCATAGATTACCTGTCCGCTGTTTTTGGCAACAGAGTTTTCAAGGCCGGTTCCGATAGTCGGAGCTTCCGGCTTTACCAGGGGTACCGCCTGCTTCTGCTGGTTGGAACCAACCAAGGCTCGGTCCACGCGGTCTCTCTCTACGAAAGGAATCAAACCGGCGATAGAACCGATTATCTGGTTGTTGCTGGCATCCATGTGTGTAACATCGTTAGCGTCGGTTTCTCCGACCTTCAGACGTACCCTTGCGGCAACCCTTTCGTCGGCAAAGTGCCCGTCTTTATCGATGATGTTTCCGGCGCCGGCTATCACAGCCTTGTCTTCTTCAGCGGCATCAAGGTATTCAATCTTGTCAGTTACAACAGATTTGACCGGCCATGTCTTCTGATTTTTGACAGCGGCAAGTTTCTTTGCGTCAGCGGCAGTTATCTTAGCGCCGGCTTTTACTATGACCTTGCCTTTTTCGTCTTCCAGGTTAACGCTGGCGGTGTAGCCAGGCGCATCCTTAGCAGTGACTGCGTTGATGACTTTTCGGTAAGGTGTTTCGATAAATCCGTAATCATTTATGCGCGCGTAGTTGGCAAGGTTCAGCACCAGGCCGATGTTAGCACCCTCAGGGGTCTCTACGGCGCATATCCTGCCGTAATGCGTAGAGTGCGCGTCGCGGACTTCAAAACCGGCTCGCTCGCGGGACAGGCCACCGGGGCCCATTGAGCTCAGGCGGCGCTTGTGAGCAAGCTCGCTCACGGGGTTTATCTGGTCCATGAACTGGCTCAGCTGGGAGCTCGCAAAGAATTCCCTTACTGCGGCTACTACCGGACGGGCATTTATCAGCTGTCCGGGCGTTACCGTTTCGATTTCGCTCATGCTCATGCGGTCTTTTGTGTTGCGTTCCATGCGGAGCAGACCGATGCGGAACTGCCTTTGTACAAGTTCGCCGACAAGTTTTACGCGCCGGTTGGCCAGGCTGTCGATGTCGTCAGCCGGCTCCTGGGTGTTGTTCAGCCTGATTACTTCGCTGATTATAGCCTTGAGGTCTTCAAGCCGCATTACGCGGTTTTCCATGTTGTTCGGAACATTCAGATCAAGCCTCTTGTTTATCTTGTAGCGTCCGACTCGGCTGAAGTCGAACCGCTTGAAGTTATAGAACATATTTTCAAGCAGACTGCGGGCATTATCGACAGTAGCGAGGTCACCCGGCCTCAGCCGCCTGTAAACCTCGATAAGGGCTTCGGAAGAAGTCTTGGAAGGATCTTTTTCTATAGTGGTGTCAAGATAATTTAGCTCTCCCTGGTCAACGTGCTTGAAGGCTTCCTTCATGTCCGCTTCGCTCATACCAAGAGCACGGAGCAATGTGGTTACAGGTATCTTGCGCTTGCGGTCAATCTTTACGAAAATCGCACCGTTTGCGGCAGTTTCGAACTCCAGCCAAGCACCCCTGCCAGGGATAATCTTGGCCCCGTACAGATTGCGGCCGGCCGAAGATTGTTCCGCCGTGAAGAAAACGCCAGCTGATCTTATCAGCTGGCTTACTACTACGCGTTCTGCGCCATTGATTACGAAAGTACCGCGGTTGGTCATCCATGGGAAGTCGCCGAGATAAATCTCGTGTTCCTTGACCTCGCCCGTAACTTTGTTTGTAAGCACGACCTGCGCCTTCAGAGGCGCTTCGTAGCTCACGTTATTTTCGCGGGCCTCGTCTTCGCTCATCTTAGGTTCTTCAAAGTGATACTGCTTGAAGTCCAGGCTGAGCTTGGTACCCGTGTAGTCGTCGATAGGGCTTATCTCGGCCAAAAGTTCGCCCAGACCTTCCTCAACGAACCATTGCCAGGAACGGTTCTGGTGGTCTACCAGGTTCGGAAGCTGGACCGAAAAGCCCTGCTCGCTCAAATATACTCTGTTATTTTTTGTGGTTTTGGTGTTCTTGCTAGCTGTTGCCGTCTTTGCCATAAATCGTTAGTGGTGACTCCTCTTCCCTTATTGAAGTTTTAAGTTAACAATCATAGGCGTATCTCAGCCTGTCAGATACGTCTTTGATTGTTTTTAACCTGCATTACGCAGTTTTTGCATTTTCATTTAATCTGTTGGCGCCGAAGATTACTGCGACATCGCTATCGTTACTATCTTAAATTTTGAGACAATACACAATAGTGCCGACCACTACTTCTTAAAAACCAGTATACTGGCACGGATAAATCATGTCAAGCTTCAGGCGCCGGGTACGTTGTGTTCGGCAACTCTTAGTAGCAACTCCTGCACATCCTGAGGCCTGAAACTTATAGGTTGGTTCACTCCTGCGACATGGCCCATATGGAACTTTTTACCCGCAGGTATTACTACATCAGTAGCGCCTAAGGCCTCCTGGCTGTACATCCGAAGCTTTTCATCCTCGCAAATGTATACTCTGGGGTAATCCATCTTTTCATGGTCTACGCAGACAAACGAGTCAAAGCTGGTAGCTCTCCTGTTCGCCAGGCTTTCGGGAGCTACGCACCCTATACGATAACCGCGGATAGTCCGGGGTCGTGCAGGCCGTCTTTTACTGCCGAATAGATTGAAGGTCAAATCCTGCTCGGTTATCGGCAACGGGACATCCTCCGAACCAGGCATACCTTTGTCGGCCATAAATCTTATAAAGTCTACAGTGAATTCACCGTTCTCATTGCCCAGAATCTGCCGGGGGTGTGTACCGCGCGACCTACGCAGATTTTCCAGGCGTTTCTGTTGTCTGGCCTGGCGCCTGCGCTCTCTTCTAGCTTCTACTACATGGTCGGGAGTGTATTTGCCATTACTACGGGAAAAAGAAAAAACAGGGTTCGCAGGGTGTCGTTTCGCTTCCAGTAGCGTTTCAAAACTACTCATACTATAAAATATTATAGCATGATTTGCAAAAATTTTACAATTTTATTTCTTTACGTCTTTGGGTGCTTTTGGAATGGTCTTTATAATCTCATCCACCAGGCCGTATTTCTTGGCCTCGTCTGCCGTCATCCAGAAGTCACGCTCCATGTCGTGGTGTATTTTTTCATGTTTTTGGCCGGTATTCTTGGCCATGATTTCTTCCAAAAGTTTCTTTACGCGCAAAGCTTCACGCAGGTCGATTTCCTGATCCGTAACCTTTCCGCGCGTTCCGCTGGAAGGCTGGTGAATCATCACGGTCGCATGCTGAAGAAGTGAGCGCTTGCCTTTGGTGCCGCTACTTAGCAAAAATGCCGCGGCACTGGCCTGTACGCCGATACCGACGGTTTGTATATCGTTCTTCACATACTGCATGGTGTCGTAGATGGCCAAAGCGTCATATACGCTACCGCCGGGACTGTTGATGTAAAGTTTGATATCTTTGTTCGGGTTCTCGTTAGCCAAAAACAGGAGCTGTGCGACAACTAGATTTGCAGTGTGCTCGTTAACATCGGTTCCCAGAAATATAATATTGTCTTTTAACAGCCTGGAATATATGTCATAAGCCCGCTCTATGCGGCCTTCCTGTTCTATGACCGTAGGGATTAATACTTGGTTTTTTGGATTGCTCATGTGTCACATTCTATCACCTAAGATTAGCACTCGTCAACCCAGAGTGCTAGAAATCATCGCCGGGGAAATCTTTTACAATGCTTTCTTCCATAGCTCGCTTTAATTGCCTTTTGTATTCCTTCGCCCTTTTAACGTTGTTTCTGTTCAGAAAAGCGTTACGAGCATTATGGCCGCCTGCGCCGATAAAAATACGTTTAGTACGGGCATCAGCATTAGATATACCCATTAATGCCAGCCCTTGGTATAACGCACTGCCCTCCTTGGGTTGCAAAACCCGAGGAGACGAATCTATTTCCGCGCGCTTGAACTTTCCCATTACCTGTCTGCTGAACTCGGGTGAAGCCGCAGGATTAAGCACGGTGCTTACAAGCACGGCGCCCATATGATCCATAGTCATCCTTACTCCGGACTCTCTAAGCACATCAAAAAATGATTGCCCTAGCGCAACGGCTTGTCCCAGCACCTCTCCTTCGCCAGGTTTGTCTTCAATCCTTATAAGCCCTTCTTTGGTAAAATCCACGATAAGCCCTGTTAACCAATAGTATATTATACAAGAAATATTTATTTTTTACAATTTTGAAGCTATTTGCTGGCGTATTCTTCCAGAGTGTTAAGGACTTTTTCAGTAAGCAAGCGCGATGCCACATCTTGGCGGGCTTCCGGCTTGTCTAATTCGGCCTGCATCTGCGGGTCCTGGTATTGGCCCTTTAGTACTTGCATCCTGATTTCAAGCTCTTCGGGGGTAACTGTCAGGTTTTCAGCCTGGGCTATCTCTGAAATCAGCAGACTGCCCTTTACCTGCTTTTCAGCCTGCGGTACCAGAACGTCTTTGCGGTATTTTTCTTCAGTAGTTTTTTCAGATCCAATAAATTCCTGGAATGTCTGGCCGCGATAAGTCAGGTTACGCTTGAAGTCTTCCAGATTATGTTCTATCTGATGCTCCAGCATGGAGTCCGGTACTGTGACCGTGCTTTTTTCTATTATTTTTTCTACCAGGCTGTTGGCATACTCGTTATTTAGTTGCTTTTGTTTCTCCAGACTGAGCTGTTTTTTAATATCTTCCTTGAGTTCCTTCAAAGTTTTAAAAGGACCTACTTTCGGAGCGAAACTATCGTCCAGCTTGGGCTCTTCCAGCTCCTGGACTTTCTTTGCGGTCACGGTGAATGTGACTTTTTTGGAAGCCAAAGCCTTTACGCCGTAGTCTTTAGGGAAAGTCAGCTGGAACGTCTTTTTCTCGCCGGGTTTCATACCAATGACATTGTCTTCAAAACCGGGGATAAACGCATTGCTCCCCAGGACCAGCGGATAATCTTTGCCGTCGGCCCCGTTTATAGGCGCACCCTTTTCGTCCACTCCCTTGAAATCAATCAGCACTTCGTCGGTTTTTTTAGCGGGACGGTTTATCTCATTCCTGCCTGCGACTCTTTTCCTGAGGGATTCCAACACTTCGCTCACGTCCTTTGCAGTTACTTCGGGCTTAGGCTTCGGCATTTTTATCCTTTTATAGTCAGCGAGCTTTATCTTGCCGACCACGTCGGTCGTGATTTCAAACTCAAGCTGTGAAAAAGGCACGAATTTCTTGACCGAAACTTCAGGCCGGGCAACAGGACGGATGTTTTTTTCAGTCGCTACCTTCGCATAAAGGCCGCTCATGGCTTCATCCAGAAACTCTCTTTGCAGTACGGTCTGGTCAACGTTTTTTTCAACCAAGTTCAATGGGGCTTTGCCTGCTCTGAAACCGGCTAATTTTACTTCTTTGCCCAGTTTTCGCAGTACGTTTTGTTTATACGGAGCCAGTTCATCCGCAGACGCGCTGATGTCCAGCTTTACTTTAGTTTCGGAGATATTGTTAACTTTTGCTTGCATAGCAGAGTAGTCTAACAGATTAAGGGTGTTTTTGCTACTTTTATCTGATTAGCTTGGCCATGTGGCCGGCTATGAGCTGAGGCAAATCTTGCCTTCTTACGTTCCCGGTCTGGTCTAGCAGGCCAAGCCCTAAAAACCCGGCTATAGATTGCCTTAAATCGGCTCCCTGTGGGCGGCCTAAACGGTCAATAGGCAGAGTGGCCCCTCGTTTATGCGCCCAATCAAGCCCTCTGGAACCATTAATCCTTAAAGCCCTTTCCTCTATGGAGGGACGGCCCGAGAACTTTCCAGCCTTATAAGCTTGTTGCGCAAGCCAAGGCTGGCCGCTTACATCTACGGCCAAGCCGGACCAAACCGGTATATCAGCAATTTTTTCCGAGCCAGTGATTTGGACGGGCGGGCGTTTCCCGGCGAAAACCATCCAGCCTTTTGTTATCGTTCTTTCGCTGACTTTTCCTGTTGCCCGCCTGCTTCTTGCTTCGCCCGTCGTCTGTTCCACGAAAGGAATAGCTGACCTCTTGGGCATCCGGCCGGCAAAATCTGCGAACAATCCGTCAAGCTCCGGGTCCGGAGGACAAGGCCGCCCCTCTCCTGCCCGCTGAATAGCGGCAGAGGCATCTCTGGCCCCCTGGCCTGCAAGAGCCTCGTCTAATAAATTCCTGTTCTCAAAACCTTGTGGCGGCATAGTATTTTTATATACTATTTTATGATATTTTTCAACACTTCAAACAGACTTAAAGCTATCTACAAGCCTGCTTAAATAATAAGTGTTGTATCTAGTGTCAGTTTAGCGACTTGGATCTTTTGCCGCGCCGGGACTTTAGCTCGTTTTCAACATCGTTAAGAGATACCTTCTTCGCTTTAAGTAAAACTATCAGGTGATACAGCAGGTCAGCCGATTCTTCGCGCAGGCGCTGTTTTGTTTCTTTCTCGGCGGCTTGCACAACTTCGCCAGCCTCCTCTATGATCTTGTCGCTGATTTTGTCCACGCCCCCGCTTATCAAAAGGGCCGTATAGCTCTCCTTTGGGTCTGCATCCGCTCTTTTTTCAATATCTTTTTCTAGGGTTTTTAAGTTAAATTCTTCATCGCCAAAACAGCTGTGACTGCCCGTGTGGCATACCGAACCTTCCGGCTTGGCCGAGATAAGCAGGGTGTCTTTGTCACAATCTTCCTTTATATTAATGAGGTTTAAAAAATTTCCGGATTCTTCGCCTTTAACCCATAGTCTATTTTTACTTCGGGAATAAAAAGTAACCTTGCCACTTTTCCTTGTTTTGTCCAGAGCTTCTTCGTTCATATAGCCAAGCATCAGTACCTGGCGTGAATCAGCATCTTGAATAATAGCCGGTACGAGTCCGCCGTTTTTATCAAAATCTATCTTATCCTTCATAGTCTGACCTCCAAGCCGTTCTCTCTTAGTTTAGTTTTTACTTGGCCTACTGTAAATTCACCCTTGTGGAATACGGATGCGCCCAAGGCCGCTGTGACTTCTGTATTTTTGAATACTTCTACGAAATCCTCGAGGCTACCGGCGCCGCTTGAGGCTATGACAGGTATGTCTACCTCTTCCGATATGTTCTTTAGAAGTTCGATATCAAAGCCCTTTTTCGTACCGTCGCGGTCCAGACTGTTTACCAGCAGTTCGCCTACGCCTGCCTCCTGCATTGCGTGGGCAAATTCAATGGCATCTATATGAGTGTTTTCTCTACCGCCTTTTATATAAACTTCCCATTTATCGCCGTTTTTCATCGGGTCTATGGAAACGATTATGGCCTGGGAGCCGAACTCATCACAAGCGCGCCTCACGAAATCCATATCGTTCACCGCGGCCGACCCTATGGAAACTTTGTCGGCGCCAGCATTCAAAAGCTCTCTGACATGCTCTGGTTTGCTTACTCCGCCGCCGACAGAGAAAGGGATGCTGATTTTTTCCGCTACAGCTTTTACCAGCTCCACTCTGTGCTTACGCTCCTCAACAGTGGCCGCTACATCCAAAAGCACCAGCTCGTCCGCGCCTTGTCCTGCATACTGCTCCGCCAGTTCCAGCGGATCACCGCTGTCAATCAAATTTTTGAAGTGAGTGCCCTTAACCACCCGATCATCTTTGATATCCATGCAGGGGATTATTCTTTTAGCAAGCATCCAGGGCCTCCCTGAGGCTTATATTGCCCTCATACAGCGCCTTGCCTATTATTGCTCCGTCGATTCCGGCGGCGTTTAGCTCTTTTATATTCTCTTTACTGCTTACTCCGCCGGCGCAGATTACTTCAAACCCGGCCTTTTTCCATTGTTTCATCATAGATGTGTTAGGACCGCCCATAAGCCCGTCCAGGGCCGTGTCGGTCACGATGCCTACTCTGATACCTAAGCCCTTGAGGCGGGTCTGCAAGGCCTCTGTAGTCAGTTCGACTTCTTCCAGCCAGCCGTTTATAGCCGGTTTGCCATCTTTATAATCTATGGAAACGACAATCCTATCCGGGCCGAACTTTTCGAGCATTTCTTGTAGCGTTTCCGGTTCGGTTATGGCGACGGTGCCGATGATGATTCTCTCGGCATATTCAAGCAGACTTTCGGCGGACTCTAGATTTCTGATGCCGCCTCCCACCTGAAGGGGCACACGTACCGCTTTTGCAATTGCCTTTATTGCCTCCAGGTTAACGGGCCTCTTGGCCTTGGCGCCGTCCAGGTCGACTATATGGATGTATCTGGCTCCGGCATCTGCAAAAGCTTTGGCTACCTCCGCCGGTTCGCTCGAATACTCCGTTTTCTTTGCGTAATCACCTTTTTCCAGACGTACCGCCTTGCCGTCTATCAAATCTATAGCCGGATAAATAATCATGGTTTTTCTCCGCACAATTTTAGAAAGTTTTTTAGTATGGTTTCGCCTGTTTTGGCGGACTTCTCCGGATGAGCCTGCACACCGAAAAAATTATCCTTTGCAATTACACTTGCGAATTCGCCGCCATAATCGGTAGTGGACAAGGTGAACTCCTCCGGAGCCTCCACAAAATAACTGTGCACGAAGTACATATATGAATCGTCTTGGATATTTTCAAGCAATTGCGATTTTTTCTTAATATGCAGATTGTTCCAGCCCATGTGAGGTACCGGTTTGATTTCTCTAAAACGTATACAACTCCCGGGGATTATTCCGAGCCCGCGTACGTTGTCCTCCTCCAGCTCGCCAACCATAAGCTGCATTCCCAAACAAATCCCTAAAAACGGCTGGGTCAGTTCCGGCAGTACGCCGACTAAACCGTTTTTTCTGAGAGAAGCCATTGCGGTGCCAGCCCTGCCCTGACCTGGAAATATCACCCCGTCAGCATCTTTTATGACTTTAGTGTCTGACGTAACCGTAAATTCTACGCCGAGTCTGGCCAGGGCATTGGCGACTGAGCCTATATTGCCCGCCTCGTAATCAACGATGGCTATCATGCCAGCTCCAGGCATTCGCGCTTGAAACGCTCCATTTTGGGAGTAATGAATTTGGATTCTATAAGCACGGCTTCGGACTCCAGGATGGTGGATATTATCTTAAGTCCGTTGGCTTTCAGGGTAGTGCCGGTCTGGGTAATGTCACATATGGCATCCGCCAGGCCGATGGCCGGGGCCGCTTCTACTCCGCCGCGGATCTTGACGATGGTCGCGCCACAACCTTCTTGCTTCAAGTACTTCCTAAGGCTGTTCGGATATGATGTCGCTATCCTTTCGCCTTCCAAATTCCGGGGAATCTTTATTGACGAGTGTTTGGGCGCGGCGACTATCAGCTTGCATTTCCCGAAGCCCAGCTCTTTGATTACTCTGACGTTGAACTTGTTCTCATAAAGGATGTTCTGGCCGACTATTCCGTAGTCTACCGCCCCGCTCTGCACATACTGGGGTATATCGCCGTAACGCACGAAAAGCACTTCGTACTTGCCGCCGTTGCATGGCAGGACCAGCACGTTCTTATCTTTTATTTCGCAGTCTACGCCCCAGGTTCTCAGCAGTTTTTCGCTCTTTTCCCTAAGCCTGCCGGACTTCTGTATCGCTATCCTTACGTTACTGCGCCTCATAATAGTTCTCGATATAGGGCGCAAGCTGGGTGGCCGGTATATTCTTTTGATTGCCATTACTCATCCGGCGGATAATGACCTCTCCCGCCTGTTTCTCATCAGGGCCCTGTATCACTACGAATGGAATATTCTTCTTGTCTGCGAACTTCAGCTGTTTAGACAGCTTGGCTTTGTCCATATACAGTTCCGCCGGTATGCCTGAACTGATAAGCGAATTATATATATTGATTGAATCGTTCAAAGAGGCGTCGTCAAACAGGGTGACAAGCACTTGGGAGTTAGTCTTGTTATTGGCAAGCAGGCCTGATTCTTCCAGCAGTATCATTATCCTTTCAAACCCGAAAGATATGCCGATTCCCGACATATCCTGGTTCGCGAACATGCCTAGCAGGTCGTCGTATCTGCCGCCAGCGCAGATAGTACCCAGACTCGGGTCGTTGGAAACTACCTCAAAGGTGATGCCCGTGTAATAATCCAGTCCTCGTGCCAGGCTGGGATCCAGCATTATCCTGTCTGTTTCCACGGCAAATTTTTCGGATAAGTCGAGGAATTCACGCAAATCCAAGGTATCGTAATCTTTCAGTCTTTCAAGTGTTTCGGCGTTGCTTGAAGCAGGCTTGAGCACGGACACTATGTCAGCGGCCTTTGCCACCCCTGCTTTTTCAAGCTGTTCGATAACCGCTTTCTCGCCTATCTTGTCCAGTTTGTCTATCAGCCTTATGGCTTTTACCAGCTCGGACTTGTCTACGCCATAGCCTGTCAGGACTTCGTTAAGCAACTTCCTGGAATTCACCCTTACCGTTATGTCTTTTATCTTAAGGTTGTCGAAGACCGCAAATATCAGCTTGGCTATCTCGGCTTCGCATATCAGCTGGTCGGAGCCTATTATATCGACGTCGCATTGGTAGAATTCACGCAGGCGTCCCCGCTGAGGTCGTTCCGCGCGCCACACTCTCTGCACCTGGAAGCGTTTGAATGGCAGTGGCAGTTCCTGGTAGTTTGCCGCTACGAAGCGCGCAAAAGGCATGGTCAGATCAAACGGCAGGGCTATATCGCGCCCGCCGTAATCTTTGAACGTATAGGCCATCTTTTGGTCATCTTCTTCTACTTCTTTGCCCAGTATGGTCTCGGCGCGGCTTAATATCGGCGTTTCTATCTGCTCATAACCGAAGCTTCGAAACGTGTTCTTTATGACATTCATCGCCATGTCTCGTTTGGACATATCGGCTGGGAAATAATCCCTTGTACCTTTTAATATCGTAGGTTCTATTCTTTTCTTCATGGTTTCCTTCTTTTCTAACAGTATATTCTATCTGATAAATAACGTACTAAAAACGCCGGAGCGAGTCCGGCGTTAGTTTTTCTAGGATAAAAGTTAACTAACCGACACGCTCCGGCGATGTATGTGCATGATGCTGGTCAGTTATATAAAACATTTTGCAAGTATAACACCTTTGTACAGTCTTGGCAACGCAGTTTGCCATAAGCGGTCTACGGGAGTAAAATGTTGTTAATAATAAGGGGATTGAAAATGAGTAAAACCAAAACCAAAGCTGGCAGGCAGAATATCGGCAGTGCGTTCGATCTTTTAGAAAAGAGCCTGGATATAGTAAAGAAGAACTGGCAGGCTTTCGCAGTGGTGAATGTTTTTGCCATCCTAAGCGCCCTGGACCAGGCATTCAACAGAAGGGATGTGTCCGGCTGGGACAAGAGTACATGGAGCGGGCTAAGCGGCATACAGCTTGCCAGCATACTAGGCCTGAGCTTTTTGGCCGTATTGGTTTTCGTGGCCATAGAGTTCTTTTTTGCCACTATGATGGTCAGCCTGCACGTAAAAAGCACCGCCGGCAAAAAACCGAGCGTTTCAGACCTGTTCGAAGACGGTAAAAAGTACTTTTTCAGACTTTTAGGCCTGGTCATATTGATGGGTCTTTTGATCGCCGGCGGGCTGGTTCTGTTCATCGTCCCAGGTGTTATCGCCATCGGCAGGGTGGCTCTGGCTCCGTTTTATCTTATCGATAAGAACGTGAGCATCATGGAGGCGCTGAAAATGAGCAATGAAAAGGCAAAAGGCAATATGGGCCCTGTTTACTCTGCTATAGGTGTGACCATATTGATAGCCATCGTTTCCGGCTTCATAGGCATAGTACCGCTTATAGGCCCGATTGTCGGAGTCGGCATAACGATAGCTTATTCATTGGTCTTAGCGCTCCGCTACCAGCAACTTAAAAAAATATAAAAGCCTGGTTATTCCAGACTTTTTTGGTGGGCGAGAAAGGACAGCGCTCCGGTTTTTCACGCGGAGCTAACCTTCCTGTTCGCTTCGCTCTCTCAATGAAGCTTCAAGGCATTTCACGATGAATTATATGTCTAATGACATAAATACATCATGGTGGGCGAGAAAGGACTTGAACCTTCACGCCTTGCGGCACTAGTTCCTAAGACTAGCGTGTCTACCAATTCCACCACTCGCCCACAAACAAAGTATACAAGAGGACTTTGACCAGACCATTCTAGCTTATTTTTTTATAGAAAACCAGCTGGTTGTCGCCGTAGTCCTTTGTCTTGACTATAGACAGGCCCATCAGCTCGAACGGCTGAAAAGAACCGGGGAGATTCAAAACGAACACCCCCTTATCCTTCAAATGCCCCGCAAGCTTCTGGATAAGGTTGATCTTAATCTCGTCAAAAGGCGGATCGCAGAAAATAAGGTCGAACTTTAGGCTGGGATTATTGTCGCTCCAGCCGGAAGAATTAGCCCTTATGGCTTTGATTTTAGTGTTAATTCCGAGCTTCTTAGTGCTATTGACAACAGTGTTAATAGCACTTTTGTCAATATCTATTGCTATGGCGTGTTCTGCGCCGCGGCTTATCGCTTCAAAACTAAGCGCGCCGCTACCGGCGAAGGCATCCAGCACTGTCAATCCTTCGATGTCGCCCAGGGCAGAAAATAACCCGCCGCGGGCCTTCTCGCTCATAGGGTGCGTCCGAAAGCTTTTCGGCGCGTCAAATTGCCTCCCGCCCAAATAGCCTGATATAACTCTCATCAACTATGTAGTTTAAGGCCAAAAAGAAAGATTGTATAATTTACAAATGATATTTACAGGGGAAAGACTGGGAAGTACCAGGGAAAAACTGGCTGTTCTGGCGGTGGCGGCTGTAGGGCTGGCCGCCCTCAAAGGATGTTCCGAGCTGATCTCGGACAATGAGCCATGTGATGCCAAGGCCTCCAGCCCTCTCAGTTGGACCGTGTGCCCAGCAATAAACATAGGTGATACGGCCAAGGACGCCGGGCTTGATGCGATTTCCGATATATTGGACGATGTTCCACTGGAAGCGCCCGTATCTAATTAAGCGTGGTTATCAGGCGGTTTTTCTCGACTTCGCCAGCCAGCCAGGGATAATCTGAAAGTTTTTCACCCTTGTCCAGGAACCCCTGCGCTGAAGTACGGGCAGAAGCGATGAGCCTGGTATCGGTAATGTCGGCCAGCCTCAGGTCAAGCTCGCCATGCTGGGCTACGCCGTATACGGCCCCCGGACCGCGCAGTTCCAGATCCAGCTCCGCCAGCTTGAAGCCATCATTGGTCTGCTCCAGAGCACGCAGACGCCTGCTTGGAGCCTTGCTATCGCTCATCATCAGATAACAATGCCCCTGATGTTCTCCGCGCCCTATGCGCCCTCGCAGTTGGTGTATCTGGGCCAGACCGAACCTTTCCACGCCTTCTATCAGCATTACCGTGGCATTAGGAACATCAACGCCGACTTCTATGACCGTGGTGGAAACTAAGATGTCTGTTTTTCCTTCGACGAATTTTTCCATTATCCTTTCTTTCTCATCGGCTTTGAGTTTGCCGTGAAGCAGGGCTACCCTGCGGTTGGGAAAAACTTTTTTGGAGAGGTCTTTGTATACTTCCTCCGCTGAAAGAAAGTCCAGTTTGTCGGACTCGGATATGAGCGGGCATACGACAAACATCTGGCGACCTTTTTCCAGCTCTTTATCGATACTTGCATAAACCTGTTTCTTTGAATTGGGCGAAACTATCTTGGTCAGGGGCGGTTTCCTGCCGGGCGGCAGTTCGTCTATCACGGATACGTCCAGCTCCCCGTAAACTGTCAGGGCAAGAGAGCGCGGTATCGGCGTAGCCGTCATAGATATGAGGTGCGGTACATGCCCGGCTTTTTTCAGGAGTTCCTTCCTCTGCTCAACCCCAAATCGGTGTTGCTCGTCTATTATGGCCAGCCCGAGCTTTTTCATATCTACTTTCTCACTTATGAGCGCGTGAGTGCCGATTATAAGTTCCGCTTGTCCGGACTTTATCGCCTCATGCGCTTTCTTTTTCTGCGCCGGTTTCATCGAACCCAGCAGAAGCACTATCTTATCTGCCATACCCAGGGGCCTTAGCATGTCCTCTAAACTCTTGGCATGCTGTCGGGCTAAAAGCTCGGTAGGAGCCATAAAGGCCACCTGATACCCTCCAAACTCACGGACCGTCTGACCCTGCTGACCTGCAGAGCCGGTCATGCCGGCAGACTCTTGGCGCATGACTTTGTCAGCTAGCGTCTGTCGCTCACTTACCGTACTCTCTGTACGCTTCGCTCGCTCCTCCTTGCTTCCTTGCCCTGCATCCAAATCCGTGGGCTTGGCGCTCATGGCCATGACAGCGCACATAGCGGCGACCACGGTCTTTCCCGCGCCCACATCGCCCTGAACCAGCCTGTTGGCCGGTACATCCTTTTGGATGTCCTGATAAATCTGCCAGATTACTTTTCTTTGCGCATCGGTAAGTTTGTACGGAAGCCTGCTCACGAAAGTTTTCGCCAGCTCTTCGTTAAAAGGTATTTTGACGGATTTAGCGCGCATGTTGTCCTGCTTATTGATAAGAGCGGCCAGCACCGGTGTGAATACTTCTTCGAAGGCCAGGCGTCTCTTCGCCCGGGAAATGTCATCTATGGACGTAGGGAAATGTATCCCCAGCAACGCGTCCGCCCGGCTGATGAGGTTCTGCTCCTTTATTATGAAGTCCGGCAAACCTTCGTCTATAAGCTTCATATCATCCATCAGACCGGCCATTATCTTCCTGATGGCAGACGATTTAAGCCCCCTGGTTTCGCGGTAGATAGGGATTATTCGGGCCGTATTGACCTGGAAATTGCTTGCAAGTTCGGCGCCCGGGTTCATGATGGAGAATCTGCCCCGGCTCAATTCGTAATTGCCGGATATGTAGTATTCCCAGCCTTGTTTCAGTCCTTTTGCGCGGTAAGGCTGATTGAACCAGAACAAATGCACACTGCCGGTGTTATCGCTGGCTACGGCCTCGGTGATATGCATGCCCCTTCGCACATAGCGGCCTTTGGCCTGAACTATCTTCGCCTTTATGGTCACATGCCCTGGTTTGAGCTTGTCTATGTCGGTAATCTGGGAATAATCATCGTATTTTCTGGGAAAATTCCAAATCAAATCCTCTTTGGTCCTTATACCAAGCAGGTGAAGTTTCTTTGCTACGGCTTCCCCCACGCCTTTTATTTCACTTATGGGGGTAGGCTTCATAGGACTTGCTATTTAAGCTCGATGACGGCGTATTTGTTCTTGCCTTTTTTAAGTATGACGTGTCCTGCGGCTACACTGTCGCTTGGCTGGATACGGTAGTTTTCGTCAACGGTTTTTCCATTTACTGATATGGCATTCTGTGCAAGCATGCGCCGGGCCTCGCTGTTCGAGCTTACCAGACCGCTGGAAGCAAGCACGCCTATGATATCTTCATCTTTCTTGGCTTCGTACGCCGGAAGCATTTTCTTCATGGCTCCCAAGTCTTTCGTGGTCAGCTCAGCATAATCACCCTGGCCGAACAGGCAGGCGGTGATGCGTTCTACCGATTCCGCTTCTTCTTCGCCGTGAACCAGTTTCGTCACTTCGCGGGCTAGAGTCTTCTGCGCTTTTCTTGCGCCAGGGTCGACCCTGAACTCGGACAAGATGTTTTCTACCTCATCTTTACTAAGAAGCGTATATATCTTCAGGAAATCTTCTACGCTTTCGTCGTCCACGTTCAGCCAGAACTGGTAAAAATCATACGGGCTGGTCTTTTCGGCGGACAGCCAGACCGCGCCCCCTTCGGTCTTGCCGAACTTTTCACCGGTCGTCTTATTGATTACCAAAGGCGCCGACCATATATGAGCTTCCTGGTTCTCAATACGGCGGATGAGTTCTACACCAGCTATGGAATTACCCCATTGGTCGGAACCGCAGACCTGCAGGGTTACACCCTTCGTCCGGAAAAGATGCAAAAAATCATAGCCTTGTATCAATGAATAGCTGAATTCGGCGTAGCTGATACCGCTTCCTTCCTCGCCCAGGCGGGCGCTTACGAAATCCCGCCCCAGCATCTGGCGCATGGGTACGTGCTTGCCGACATCACGCAAAAAATCAATGTAATTTATATCCTTGAACCAATCCTGATTGTCGACTATCTGAAAATCCTGCCCCGCGAAGATGGTCTTGTATTGCTTTATTATCTGTTGTTTGTTGTGCTCAAGCTGTTCTTCGCTCAAAAGCCGGCGTTCTTTGCTTTTGCCGTCCGGGTCGCCTATAAGGCCGGTTGCCCCGCCGACCAGAAGTACTGCCTTGTGGCCGTGGTCTATGAAGTGCCGCACCATCATGGCTATAGCCAGGTTACCTATGGTCATTGAGTCAGAGCTAGGGTCGACCCCCCAGTAAAAAGTAAATTTTTTCTTATCCAGCCCGGCGGAATCGTCCAATGTAGTCTGATAGGAAAAACCGCGCCAGGCAAGTTCCTGAGAAAGAGCTGTATTCATGCTGGATAGTATAAACGAAACGAGTGTTGTGCTGAACCAAAAGTGCTATAATGAAGTGCGAAATCGATAATGGTTCCAACATATTCAAGGAGTTATTCATAAGCAAACATGCCAGACCCTAAAAAAATCCGTTTCAGGATAAACAAATCATCCAGCAAGACGCGCAGTCATTACGTAACCAAAAAAGGCAACCGTATAAAGCTCCACAGCAACATTCAGAGCAGGTGGCAGGCTAAGCGCGATGCCAAGGCGCGCAAGCGAGCGGCATATCTGGCTACCATGCCGAAAGACCCGTTCAAGAGATTGATGTTCAGGCTACACCCCAAAAGGGTAGCCAGGTATTGGTTCAGCCGTGAAGGCGGCCTGATGGCTTTGAAGATAACAGGGGTCGGTATTTTGGCCGTTTTCCTTCTGCTGGTCGGTGTGTTCGCATATTTCAGAAAAGACCTGCCCAACCTAAGGGATATATCCGGCAACAACATCGGCGGTTCCGTAAGATATTATGACCGCACAGGAAAGACTCTTCTATGGGAAGATTACGACGCCGTTAAACGCAACCCGGTACAGGATAAAGAGATATCACAGAAAGTAAAAGACGCCACGGTAGCGGTCGAGGACAAGGACTTCTTCAAGCACGGAGGCTTCGATGTGAAAGGCATAGTGCGCGCCGGCGTCAACAACTATGTAAACCACGGAAGCCAGCAGGGGGGCTCCACCATAACCCAGCAGTTGGTCAAGCTTACCCAGGACTGGACCAAAGACCGCACCTATGCGCGCAAGATAAAAGAGCTGATACTGTCCGTTGAGCTTGAAAGAAGCTACAGCAAACAGGAGATATTAACCGGCTATCTGAACACGGCACCATACGGGGACATCCAGTACGGTGTGGAAGCGGCCATGCGTGATTATTTCCAAAAAAGCGCCAAGGACATGACGTTGGACGAAGCGGCTTTCTTGGCCGCCATTCCGAAGTCACCCTCGCTGTATTCGCCATATGGCGCCAGATATGACAAACATGCCCTGATAAGCAGACAGCATTACATCCTGGACCTTATGCAACAGCAGGGCTATATAACGGCAAAACAGCGCGACAAGGCCAAAAAGATAAGCACGCTGAAAAAGATTAAACCCAGAAAGCCGAAATATTCAGGTATAACCGCACCGTGGTTCGTTCTTACGGCTAAGGAAAAACTCATAGAAGAACGTGGCGCGGAAACGGTCAAGGTCGGCGGGCTCAAGGTCATTACTACGCTTGATTTGGACAAACAGCGCCTAGCCGAAAAAGCCATACAGGACGGCATACAGGAAGTGCGCTACCAGGGCGGAGACGTAGCGGCCATGGTATCCGAGGATGTCAAAACCGGACAGGTCGTAGCCCTTGTGGGGGGTCCGGACTTCCAGGACCCGACCTTCGGGCAGAACAATTACGCCAGGCTGAAACTACCGCCCGGTTCAAGCTTCAAACCGTATGATTACATATCTCTTATAAATAATACCGACCAGTTCGGAGCCGGTTCCGTACTGTACGATTCTTATGACCCGATACCCGGCTATCCGTGTACCAACCATGGGCGGGAGGGAAACTGTCTGCATGACTATGACTTCCGCACGCCAGGACCGCTCACATTACGATATGCGCTGGCCGGTTCGCGTAACATTCCAGCGGTAAAGGCTATGCTCATAGCAGGAATCAACAAGACCATAGAAACAGCCAACAGCATGGGACTGAAAGATACCGGCAATGACAAGATAGAAGGAAGCGGTTACAACTGTTATAGCGACGATAAGCTTACCAAAAAAACCCAGTGTTATGCCTCTTCCGCTATCGGCGACGGTGCATACCTGAAACTAGACGAACATGTGCATGGATTTAGCACTATTTCACGCAACGGCAAACTCATACCCCAGACTTACATACTGAAGATAGAGGATGCGCGCGGAAAGATAATCGATGAATGGAAGCCATCGCCGGGTAAACAAGTAGTAAAAGCCCAGGCCGCATACATAGTAGCCGACATCCTTAGTGATCCGCGGGCAAGCTACCTGGCAAGAAAAACACACGAATACAAAGGCTGGAAATTCTCTATGAAAACCGGTACGACCAACGACTCCAAAGACGGATGGATGATGGGCTTTTCCACCCGCTATGCCACGGGCGTGTGGGTCGGATATCACAACCGCAACAGAGCTATGAGCGGCTTCATGGAAAGCATGACCCAGCCTATATGGGTCGAGTATATGGACGCCGTGCACGACAACCTCAAACCGGAAGAAAGACCGCGGCCCAAAGGCATACAGACCTTGCCGGCATATGTTGTGAGAAACCATGTCGGAGCAAGTTCCAGAGAGCCAAGCCCGTCAACGGACCTGTTCCCCTCCTGGTATAAAAAAGGTAACAAGAGTAGCAACGCGGTCATAGACAAAGTTTCCAACAAATTGGCTACTGATTGTACTCCCGAACTGGCCAAAGTAACTGCCTACAATGCACAGGCAAACCAGTTCTCGGCGGACAAGTTCCACGGCGGAAGCTCATATACAAGCAGTGCTGATACCAGCGAGAAGGATGATGTGCACCATTGCGAAGACGCAAAACCGCTGGTCAGCTTATCAGCGCCCAGCTCATGTAAGGATTCCTGTGTGTTCAGCGCAACCGTAAGGCAAGGAACGCACCCGCTTTCCAGCGCGGATTTCCCGGGTACGGTCAACTTCATAGTCAACGGCCAGACAGTACAATCTGCCCGGGTCAGCAGTAACGGACAGAGGGTTTCATACAACTACAATGTCAAGGTTTCCGGCAAGAAGACGGTGACAGCGCAAGTGATTGACAGCGTTCTTTATGATTCCAGCGACAGCCGGACCGTTTCATTCAGCAGTACTAAGAAAGAATCGGAATTCAGGCTGACAAATGTTAATAAGACAGGAAATGATATCTACGCTACCTGGACAGGCGGCAGTGGGACTGTAACGGTGTATCGGGATGACCATACGACGGTAATATGTAGTGCGTCTGCGGCGGCCCGAAGCTGTTCCGGTTCAGTCAGTCCGCCACCGCCCGGAAGCGTCTATGCCACGGATGGCAAAGACTCGGATACTGCAAGCGTAAACTAGCCTCACTCAAACACTTTTAACAAGATTGCCGAATATCATCCGGCCGGATTCCGTCTGGTGATAACGGGCTATTTCTACTGTAACTGTCTTGCCTATAAGTCTCTGGGCATTCTCGACCACTACCATGGTGCCGTCTTCTAAATATCCGACGCCCTGGTTGCGTCCGCTTCCCTTCTGGACTATCTTGACCTTTTTCTTTTCACCGGGGAGTATGACAGGGCGCATGGAAA